>NC_011420.2:3340000-3657500 GCF_000016185.1 Rhodospirillum centenum SW | reverse complement strand
CCCGCCTCCGGAAACCGTGGCACGGCCCTTCCCTGCCCTTCTGTACAGCCTCCTGCCCGTCGCCGTCGGGCGGGGAGCTGTTCCCTCTGCGCTGCCGCGCCGCGGCCCCCCCCTCACGGGGGCCGGGCGCCTTCCGTCTGCAGCACCCGGACTGCCCCCGGCCGGCAGTGCAAAAGCGAACGGCCGCGCCCCGGTGGGGGCGCGGCCGTCGACTGGATCATCGGCTGACCACCAGGGTCAGCCCACACGGGCGGTCGCTCAGGCGGCCTTGCCCTGCTTGGCGATGACCTCGTCCGCGACGTTCTTCGGCACGGGCTCGTAGTGCGAGAACTCCATGCTGAAGGAGCCGCGGCCGGACGTCATGCCGCGCAGATGGCCGATGTAGCCGAACATCTCCGACAGCGGGACATGGGCCTCGACCGCGATGTTCGTCCCGCGCTCGAGCTGGCCCAGGATGGTGCCGCGGCGGCGGTTCACGTCGCCGATCACGTCGCCGAGATACTCCTCGGGGACCACGACCTCGACCTTCATCACCGGCTCCAGCAGGACCGGGCCGGCCAGCTTGATGGCCTCGCGGAAGCAGGCCTTGGCGGCGATTTCGAAGGTCAGGGCGTTGGAGTCGACGTCGTGGTACTTGCCGTCCACCAGCGTCGCCTTGAAGTCCACGGTCGGGTAGCCGGCCAGGACACCGTCCTCCTTCTGGACCTGGAGGCCCTTGTCGACGGAGGGGATGTACTCGCGCGGCACCGTGCCGCCGACGACCTGGTCGACGAACTTGTAGCCCGCGCCGCGCTCCTGCGGCTCGAACTCGATCTTGACCTCGGCGAACTGGCCGGCGCCGCCCGTCTGCTTCTTGTGGGTGTAGACGTGCGAGACCGGGCGGGTGATGGTCTCACGGTAGGCCACCTGCGGCCGGCCCATGACACCCTCCACCCCGAACTCCGTGCGCAGGCGGTCGAGCGTCACTTCCAGGTGCAGCTCGCCCATGCCGCGCAGGATGGTCTGGCCGGTCTCCATGTCGGTCTCCAGGCGGAGCGACGGATCGGCGCGGACCATCTTGCCCAGCGCGACGGAGAACTTGTCCTGGTCGGTACGGTTCTTCGGCTCGACCGAGACGCTGATGACCGGATCCGGGAAGCGCATGCGCTCCAGCACGACCGGGGCATTGGCGTCGCACAGCGTGTCGCCGGTATCCGTCTCCTGCAGGGAGACGAAGGCGACGATGTCACCCGCGCGGGCCTCTTCCAGGTCGTTGGTGTCCTTGGCGAACATCTCGACGATGCGGCCGATGCGCTCGCGCTTGCCGCGGGTGCTGTTCAGCAGCGAGACACCCTTCTGCACCACGCCCGAATAGACGCGGGCGAAGGTCAGCGACCCGTACTTGTCGTTCAGCACCTTGAACGCCAGGGCGGCGAAGGGCTCGTCGTCCGACGACTTGCGCTCGCCGACCGGATTGCCGTCCACGTCCACGGTCTTGATGTTCTCGACGTCCGTCGGGGCCGGCAGATACCAGACCACGGCGTCGAGAAGCTGGGGCACGCCCTTGTTCTTGTAGGACGAGCCGCACAGGACAGGAACGAAGGCGCCGGTGATGGTCGCCTTGCGGATGCAGGCGCGCAGCGTATCGACGGACGGCTCTTCCCCGGACTCGAGGTAGGCCTCCATCGCCGCGTCGTCCAGCTCCAGGCAGGAATCGACCAGCTCGGTGCGGTACTGGGCGATCTGGCCCAGCAGCTCACGGTCGTAGGCGTTGGAGATCTTCAGCTTGTCGGCCAGATCGTCGGTGATCGGCCACTCTTCCCACTTCGAGTCCTTCTCGTCGGAGAACCAGACGCGGGCCTGCATCGTCACGAGGTCGATGTGACCGAAGAAGTTGTCCTCGGAGCCGATCGGCATCTGGATGCAGACGGGCCGGGCACCCAGGCGGTCGCGCACCATCTGCACGGTCCGCCGGAAGTTGGCGCCGGAGCGGTCCATCTTGTTGACGTAGCACATGCGCGGAACCTTGTAGTTGTCCGCGAGGCGCCAGTTCGTCTCGGTCTGCGGCTCCACGCCCGCCACGCCGTCGAACACGACCACGGCACCGTCCAGCACGCGCAGGGAGCGGTTCACCTCGATCGTGAAATCGACGTGGCCTGGGGTGTCGATCAGATTGATCTTCTTCCCGTTCCAGAAGCAGGAGACCGCGGCGGACTGGATGGTGATGCCGCGCTTCTGCTCCTGCTCCATGTAATCCGTCGTGGTCGACGTCTTCAGGTCCTTGGTATCATGGACGTCGATGATCGTGTGCTTGCGCCCCGTATAATACAGGATGCGCTCGGTCGTCGTCGTCTTGCCGGCATCCACATGGGCGATGATGCCGATGTTACGGATGTCGGAGAGGGGAGTAGTGCGGGGCATAGGGGCTCCGTCCGGCGTCGTCTCGATCTCGATGGAAACCGTGCGAGACGAGGGCGTAACGCCCGACTAAGCCCGCACGAAAAAAACCGGAAGGCTGCCCGTCAAGTGCGGGCAGCGTCCCGGCGCGCGATCAAATAACCTGTTCGTCCCGATTTTCCAAGGGTTCGATGCATCATGCCTCCCCTGCACAGCGCATCACCGGCGGAATGTCGCCGGAATGTCGCCACGGAACCAGGGGGAAAGCGGCCCGCGGGCGCCTTCCGGCCGGCTCTCCTCAGCCCCGTCCGGCCCGCCGCAGGGGCAGGGTCTCCGCGGCTCCCTCCACCTCGTCGGCGAAGCGCAGGCGGTCGGCCAGCATGGCGGCCCAGCAGTCCAGCACCCGCTCGACCAGGACCGGATCGCGGTAGATGCCCGCCTCCAGGCTCAGCCCCCGCAGCAGGGTGAAGGTCATGCCGACCAGCAGCGCCGGATCGGCCTCCGCCCCCGGCCGGGGGCGGAACAGGGTGCCCATCGCCTCCGCGAGGCTCAGCGACAGCCGCCGCAGCACCGTATCGATGCGCGCCCGCAGATCGGCATCGCTGCGCACGGCGACGAACACCTCCAGCACCGCATCATAGCGCGGGCTCGCCACCAGACGGCGCCAGAGCAGGTGGACCAGGGTACGGAACCGGTCGTCCCCCCCCGGCTTCAGCCGGTGGACCGTCTCGACGGTCCGGGCCAGGGCCCCGTCCAGCAGATACTCGGCCGCCGCCGTCACCAGATCCAGCTTCGAGCCGTAATGATGCTGCATGGCCCCGCGGGACAGGCCCGCCATCTCCGCCACCCGCTGGGTGGTGGTGCCGGCATAGCCGTGGGTCGCCAGACAGTCGATGGTCGCCTCGCACAGCCGGCGGCGGGCCTCGGCGCTGCGCTCCTGCTGCCGGCGGCGCACCGGCACGGCCGGCACCGCTGTAGACACGGCAGCCTGAGACACTGCCGCCTGCCCGGCTTCCGCCCCCGCTTCTGTCCGCCCCCGCTGCGGGGCTCCCGCCGTCTCGTCCGGCATGCTGCCGCCACCCTTCCGCTCCCACCGCCGGCAGTGTGCGTCGCCAGCGGGTGAAAAACAATACGCCCTGATGGTTTCCAGAGTCCGGGCGACCAGCAGGCGCGGGCCGGATAGCGTCCCGATCCCCTTGGCTCTCATGGCGTGGGGAGCGTCTGCGCCCGCTCTGCGGGCAGCGGGAGCAGCCCCGCCGGGTGCTGTTGACAGGGCCGGACAAACAATCCAGGCTGATTGCAAATGAAGCGCGACCGACGGCAGGCCGGACCCGGACCAAGCCGCGGCACCCCGGCCGGACCGGCCGGGAAGCGACCATCGGGAGGCAGCGTCCATGGATGCACTGCAACGGCCGCAGCAGGCCGGGCCGGCCGGTACATCGGCGCCCGGCTACCGAACGATCCCGGAGTTCTTCCGGACCTGCCTGCCGCGCCACGCGGCGAAGGTCGGTCTGACCTGCGCCCTGCCGAACGGCATGACGGCGTCGCTCACCTGGGGCGACCTCGACCGCTGGTCGGACGCGGTTGCCGCCTGGCTGCGGGAGGAGCTGAAGCTGCCGCCGGGCAGCATGGTCGCCATCCAGGCCCCCAACAGCCTGGCCTTCCCGGTGGTCTGCATCGGCGTGATGAAGGCCGGCCTGGTCCCCACCGCCGTCAACCCGCTCTATACCGAGCGGGAGATGGCGTCGCAGTTGAGCGCGTCGGGCGCGCGGGCGCTGTTCGTGCTGGATGCGCTGGCGGGCAAGCTGCCGGGGGTGCTGGCGAAGACCGGGGCGATGCCGGTTGTCCGGCTGTCGGTGTCGGACTTCTTCCCGCCGGCCAAGGCGGCGCTGATCAATCTGGTCGCCCGCCACGTCAAACGGCTGGTGCCGGCCTTCCCGGTGCCGCACATCCCGCTGCGGCAGGTGCTGACGGCCGGCGAGGCACACGCCAGACGCCTGGGCAGGAAGGGCATCGCCGCCTATGCCGACGGGATCGGGCCGGACGACATGGTGACCTGCTGGTTCACCGGCGGCACCACCGGCCGGTCGAAGGGCGTGGTGACGACGCATCGCGGGCTGCTGGCCAGCCTGACGCAGATCCAGGGGACGCTGAACGGTCCCTGGACCGACGCCCCGATGCGGACGCTGCTGATCCTGCCCTTCTACCACATCTTCGGCATCGGCATGCTGCTGCAGGCCGCGGACCTGGGCGGGCACGTCATCCTGATCCCGAACCCACGGCCGCTGACGAACCTGAAGGCGGCGGTGGAGACGTTCCGTCCCACCTACCTGCCCGGCGTGCCGACCCTGTTCGCCAACCTGCTGAACGAACCCTGGTTCGTCGCCGCGGCGAAGGACAGCCTGAAGCTCTGCCTCAGCGGGGCGGCGCCGCTGGCCCCGGCGACGCAGAAGCGCTGGATGGAGACGTTCGGCCAGCCGATCTACGAACTGTACGGCATGACGGAGTGCGGCCTCGCCTCCTGCACGCCGCTGGACGGGCGCGACCATACCGGCACCATCGGCCGCATCCTGCCGAGCCTGGAGTCCCGCATCGTGGACCTTCAGGGCGGCGACGTGCCGGACGGGGAGCCGGGCGAGCTGATCCTGCGCGGGCCGCAGGTGATGCAGGGCTACTGGCAGCAGCCGGCGGAGACGGCGGGCGCCCTGCGCGACGGCTGGCTGCATACCGGCGACGTGGTGGTGCGCGACCCCGACGGCACGCTGCGCATCGTGGACCGCCGCAAGGACATGATCCTGGTCAGCGGCTTCAATGTCTATCCGTCGGAGATCGAGGCCGTCATCACCGAGCATCCCGGCGTCACCGAGTGCGCCGCCATCGGCATCCCCGACGGCCAGACGGGGGAGACGGTGAAGGTCTTCGTCGTCGCCCGCGACCCCGCCCTGACGGTGGACGCGCTGCGCCGGCACTGCCGCGAGACGCTGACCGGCTACAAGGTGCCGAAGCAGATCGAGATCGTGCCCGAGCTGCCGAAGTCCCCCGTCGGCAAGATCCTGAAACGCGAACTGCGCCTGCGCGACCAGGAAACCGGCAGCCCCGCCGGAAGCGCGTCCTCCGGAAGCGACCGCCCCGGAAGCGATCCGGGCCGCAGCGCCGCCTGAGCGACCTGCCGCCAGACCGAATCCCATCAGAGACAGCCGTCCCGAGAGGAAGCCATGCTGTTCACCCAGGAGCACAAGGAACTGTCCCGCACCGTCGAGAAGTTCGTGGCGACGGAGCTGAACCCCTATGTGGACCAGTGGGAGGAGGAAGGCATCTTCCCCGCCCATGAGGTCTTCAAGAAGCTGGGCGACGCGGGGCTGCTGGGCATCACCAAGCCGACCGAGTACGGCGGGCTGGGCCTGGACTTCTCCTACGCCGCGGTGGCCGCCGAAGCCTACGGCACCTGCCGCGCCGGCGGCGTGCCCATGGCGATCGGCGTGCATACCGACATGGCGACGCCGGCGCTCGCCCGCTTCGGCTCGGACGAGCTGCGCCGGGAGTTCCTGCCGCCGATGATCGCGGGCGATCAGGTCTGGTGCCTGGGCGTGTCGGAGCCGGGCGCCGGCTCCGACGTGGCCAGCGTCAAGACCACCGCCCGCAAGGACGGCGACGACTACGTCATCAACGGCGGCAAGATGTGGACCACGTCCGGCACCCAGGCCGATGTGATGTGCCTGCTGGCCAACACCTCCGACGGCGCGCCGCACAAGAACAAGTCGCTGATCGTGCTGCCCATGAAGACCAAGGGCGTCACCGTCGCGCGCAAGCTGGACAAGCTGGGGATGCGCTGCTCCGACACGGCGCAGATCCATTTCGAGGATGTGCGGGTGCCGCGCCGCTATCTGATCGGCGAGGAGGGCATGGGCTTCACCTACCAGATGCTCCAGTTCCAGGAGGAGCGGATGTGGGGGGCCGCCGGCTCGCTGCGCAGCATGGACATCATGATCGACGATGTCGTCGCCTACACGCGCAACCGCATCGCCTTCGGCAAGCCGCTGATCGACAACCAGTACATCCATTTCCGGCTGGCCGAACTGAAGGCCGAGGTGGAGGCGCTGCGCGCCCTGACCTACCGGGCGGTGGAGACCTTCATCAACGGCAAGGACGCGACCATGCTGGCCTCCATGGCCAAGCTGAAATCCGGCCGCCTGCTGCGCGAGGTCGCCGACGGCTGCCTGCAGTACTACGGCGGCATGGGCTACATGAACGAGATGCCGATCAGCCGCTACTTCCGCGACAGCCGCCTGACCTCGATCGGCGGCGGCGCGGACGAGGTGATGCTCTCCATCATCTGCAAGTACATGGGCACGCTGCCGAAGGTCCGCTTCGGCACGGACGCGCCGGAGCAGAAGGCGGCCGAGTGATGCCCGTCCTGGAGAGCAGCATCGACCCCGGCAGCGGGGAGTACGCCCGGAACCGGGAGGAGATGCTGGCCCTGGTGTCGGAGATCCGCGACATCGAGGCCCGCATCCGCCGCAACTCCGAACGGCAGAAGGAGAAGTTCGCCAAGCGCGGGCAGATGCTGCCGCACGACCGCGTGGCGGCGCTGCTCGACCGGGGCTCTCCCTTCCTGGAGCTGTGCCCCTTCGCCGGCACCGGGATGCACGACGACGACGGCAAGGACGAGGTGGCCGGCGGCAACATCATCGCCGGCATCGGCTACGTCGCCGGCCGGCGCTGCATGGTCGCGGCCTCCAACAGCGCCATCAAGGGCGGCGCCATCAGCCCCATGGGCATGCGCAAGAGCCTGCGGGTGCAGGAGCTGGCCCTGGCCAACCGCCTGCCGCTGGTGACGCTGGCGGAGAGTGCGGGCGCCAACCTGACCTACCAGTCGGAGATGTTCGTGGAGGGCGGCCGCACCTTCGCCAACCAGGCGCGGCTGTCGGCCGCCGGCATCCCGCAGGTGACCGTCGTCCACGGCTCCAGCACGGCCGGCGGCGCCTACCTGCCGGGGCTGTCCGACTATGTGGTCGTCGTCCGCGGCAAGGCGAAGATCTTCCTGGCCGGGCCGCCGCTGCTGCGCGCGGCCACCGGCGAGATCGCCACGGACGAGGAGCTGGGCGGTGCCGAGATGCACGCCGGCGTCGCCGGCACGGCCGAGTTCGTGGCGGAGGACGACTGGCACGGCATCCAGATCGCCCGCGAGGTGATGGACAAGATCGGCTGGCAGCCGCAGACCGCCGCCCCGCCCCGCCGGCCGCGGCCGCCCCGCCACAGCCCGGACGGGCTGGCCGGTGCCGTGCCGGTGGACTACCGCCGGCCCTACGACGTGCGCGAGGTGCTGGCGCGGCTGCTGGACGACAGCGACTTCCTGGACTTCAAGGCGGAGTACGGCGCCGCCACCGTCTGCGGTATCGGCGCCGTGGAGGGCTGGCCCTGCGGCTTCATCGGCAACAACGGACCGATCGACCCGGCCGGCTCGGTCAAGGCGGCGCAGTTCATCCAGCTCTGCAACCAGTCGGGCACGCCGATCTGCTTCCTGCAGAACACCACCGGCTACATGGTCGGGACGGAGGCCGAGCGCGGCGGCATCGTCAAGCACGGCTCGAAGATGATCCAGGCCGTCGCCAACTCGACGGTGCCGCACTTCACCTTCCTGATCGGCGGCAGCTTCGGGGCCGGCAACTACGGCATGTGCGGGCGCAGCTACGACCCCCGCTTCATCTTCGCCTGGCCGAACGCCCGCACCAGCGTGATGGGGCCGGAACAGGCGGCCACCGTGATGGCGATCATCATGGAGGAGAAGATGCGCCGGTCGGGGGCGGAGCCGGACAAGGCCGTGCTCGACGTCATGAAGGCCAAGATGGTCAAGAAGATGGAGCCGGAGACGACGGCGCTGTTCGGCAGCGCCCGGCTCTGGGACGACGGCATCATCGACCCGCGCGACACGCGGCAGGTCCTGGCCTGGTGCCTCGCCACCACGGCCGAAGCCGCGGCGCGGACGCTGCGGCCCAACAGCTTCGGCGTGGCCCGGGGGTGACGCACATGAGCATGCCCGACGAGTTCCAGACCCTGCTGGTGCGCCGCCACGGCTGGCGCCTGGACGTGACCCTGAACCGGCCGGAAAGCCGCAACGCCATGTCCGGCGCCATGGTGGCCGAACTGCTGACCGTGTTCGAGGCGGCCGCCGCCGACACCGGCCTGCGCGCCATCGTGCTGCGCGGAGCCGGCGGCACCTTCTGCGCCGGCGGCGACCTGCGCGACATGGGCAGCGGGCCGGGGGGCAGCGGGCCGGGGGGCAGCGGGCCAGGGGGCGGTCAGGACGGGAGCGATCCGGCCGCCGCCCTGGCCGCGATGAACCGCGCCTTCGGCACCATGCTCCAGGCGGCGGAGACCGTGCCGCAGGTGCTGGTCGCGGTGATCGAGGGGGCGGCGATGGGCGGCGGCTTCGGTCTCGCCTGCGTCTCCGACGTCGCCATCGCCCGGGACGACGCCAGCTTCGGCATGCCGGAGGTGCGCCTGGGCGTGGTGCCGGCGCAGATCGCCCCCTTCGTCGTCCGCCGCATCGGCCTGCCACAGGCGCGCCGGCTGGCGCTGACCGGCGGCAGGCTGAAGGCGGTGGAGGCCCAGGCGCTGGGGCTGCTGCACCATGTCGAAGGCGCCGACGCGCTGGAGGCCCGGCTGGCCGAGGTGCTGGACGGGGTGCGCCTGTCCGCCCCCGGTGCGGTCGCGGCGACGAAGCGGCTGCTGCTGGAGGTGGAGCGGGGCGACCTGCCGGCGCTGCTGGACCGTGCCGCCCACAGCTTTGCCGACGCCGTGCTGGGCGAGGGGCAGAAGGGCCTGCCCGCCTTCCTGATGAAGAAGCCCGCCCCCTGGGCGGTGGCCGGAGGGGACCTGGGATGACCCGTTTCACGCGGCTTCTGATCGCCAACCGGGGCGAGATCGCCTGCCGGGTGATCGCCACGGCCCGCCGGCTGGGCTACGAGACCGTGGCCGTCCATTCCGCCGCCGATGCCGATGCGCGCCATGTCCGGCTGGCCGATCTGGCGGTGGAGATCGGGCCGGCGCCGGTCGGCCAGTCCTACCTGTCCATCCCGCGGCTGCTCGAGGCCGCGCGCAGGACCGGCGCCGACGCCGTGCATCCCGGCTACGGCTTCCTGTCGGAGAATGCCGACTTCGCCCAGGCCTGCCGGGACGCCGGTCTGGTCTTCGTCGGCCCCTCGCCGGAAGCGATCCGGGCGATGGGCTCGAAGCGGCTGGCGAAGGAGCGGGTGGCCGCCGTCGGTGTGCCGGTGCTGCCCGGCTATTCCGGCGCCGCCCAGGACGAGGAGACGCTGCTGCGGGAGGCGGAGCGGGTCGGCCTGCCGCTGATGGTCAAGGCGTCGGCCGGCGGCGGCGGGCGCGGCCTGCGGCTGGTCACCGATGCGGCCGACCTGCCCGGCCAGATCGCCCGCGCCCGGGCCGAGGCGCAGAGCAGCTTCGGCGACGGCGAGCTGATCCTGGAGCGCGCGCTGATCGAGCCGCGGCATGTCGAGATCCAGGTGTTCGGGGACCGCTTCGGCACCCTGGTGCATCTGGGCGAGCGCGACTGCTCGGTACAGCGTCGCCACCAGAAGGTGGTGGAGGAGGCCCCCTCCCCCGCCGTCACGCCGGAGATCCGTGCCGCCATGGGGGAGGCGGCCGTGACGGCGGCCCGCGCCGTGGACTATGTCGGCGCCGGCACGGTGGAGTTCCTGCTGGACCGGGACGGCGGCTTCTACTTCATGGAAATGAACACCCGCCTCCAGGTCGAGCATCCGGTGACGGAGATGGTCACCGGCTTCGATCTGGTGGAATGGCAGCTCCGGGTCGCGGCCGGGGAGCCGCTGCCCACGACCCAGGACCGGATCGGCCTGAACGGCCACGCCATCGAGGTGCGCCTCTACGCCGAGGACCCCTATCACGGCTTCCTGCCGCAGACGGGCACGGTGCGCGCGTGGCACCCGCCCACCGACGAGGGCATCCGGGTCGATCACGGCATCGCCGTGGGGGGCGAGGTCACGTCCTTCTACGACCCGATGCTGGCGAAGCTGATCGCCCACGGCCGCGACCGCGAGGAGGCGCGCCGGCTGCTGCTGCGGGCGCTGGACCGGACGGTGCTGCACGGCGTCACCACCAACCGCAGCTTCCTGCGCCGGATCCTGGCGCATCCCGACTTCGCGGAGGGCCGCGCCACCACCGGCATGCTGGCCGGGATGGAGCTGGCGCCGCCGCAGCCGGCCCCCGCCGCCCGCGCCCTGGCCGCCGTGATGCTGGCCGACGCCGACGGGCCGGAGCCCTGGCACAGCCATGGCGGCGCCGTCTTCCGCCTGCGGCTGGCCTGGCCCGGCGGGGAGGAACTGGTGGAGATCGTCCCCGGCGGGGACGGGCTGTCGGTGTCGCTGGGCGACTCGGTGCATGCCGTGCGCGTGCTGGGCGTGGCGGACGGGATGGCGTCGGTGGTGCTGGACGGCATCCGCCGCACCGTCCCGGCGACCCGCGACGGGCAGTGCCTGCTGCTGGACCTGGACGGCGCCACCTTCGCCTTCGAGGAGGCGCCGTTGACGAAGACCGCCGGCCGCGGTGCCGGGGCCGGCGGGGACCGCGTCACCGCCCCCATGCCGGGCACGGTGGTGGAGGTCGCGGTGGAACCGGGACAGGCCGTCGCCAAGGGGCAGAAGCTGCTGGTCCTGGAGGCGATGAAGATGCAGCTCGAACTGAAGGCGCCCGCCGACGGGACCGTGGAGGAGGTGCGCGCCCGGCCGGGCGAGCAGGTCGCCGCCCGGTCGCTGCTGGTGAAACTGGCGCTCGCCTAGGGAGGTAACGCATGTACCGTTCCGTCTTCCGCGACGGGCTGTTCGCGGGCAAGACCGTCATCGTCACCGGCGGCGGCAGCGGCATCGGCCGCTGCACGGCGCACGAACTGGCGGCGCTGGGGGCCGACGTCGCCCTGATCGGCCGCAACCCGGAGAAGCTGGAGACGGTGCGGGCGGAGATCGCGGAGGATGGCGGCAGCGCCGCCTGCTTCCCGCTGGACATCCGCGAGGAAGGCCCCGTCGAGGAGACGGTCGGCCGCGTGCTGGAACGGTTCGGCCGCATCGACGGGCTGGTCAACAATGCCGGCGGCCAGTTCCCCGCGCCGCTCGCCGCCATCTCCCTGAAGGGCTGGGAAGCGGTGGTGAAGACCAACCTCACCGGCGGCTTCCTGATGGCGAAGGCCTGCTTCCTGCGCTGGATGGCGGAGAACGGCGGCAGCATCGTCAACATCGTCGCCGACATGTGGCACGGCATGCCCGGCATGGGCCATTCCGGCGCCGCCCGCGCCGGCATGGTCAACTTCACCGAGACGGCGGCCCTGGAATGGGCGCCCTGCCATGTCCGGGTCAACGCCGTCGCCCCCGGCTGGATCGCCTCCAGCGGCATGGACAAATACCCGCCGCACATGAAGGACACCATCCGCACGCTGGCGGCCAGCGTGCCGCTGGGTCGGCTGGGCCTGGAGGCGGAGGTGTCGGCGGCCATCGTCTTCCTGCTGTCGCCGGCGGCGTCCTTCGTCTCCGGTTCCACCCTGCGGGTGGACGGCGCCGCCCCCAACGTCAAGCCCAACTGGCCGATGCCGAAGGCGAAGCCCGCCCCGGCCTTCGACGGCTTCCACCGGGCGGTGACGCCCCGCGTGCTGGCCGAGGACTGAACCGCCCCGCCCGAACAGAGGAGCGAGCGCCATGAGCAAGGTGATTCTCACCGCCGCCCTGAACGGCGTGCTGACCGACCCCACGCGGTTCAACGTCCCGGTGACGCCGGAACAGATGGCCGCTGCGGCCCGCGGCGCGCGCGACGCCGGGGCCGCCATCGTCCATATCCACTACCGCCGGCAGGAGCCGGGCATGGGCCACTTCCCGAGCTGGGACCCGGCCGTCGCCGCGGCGGTGGTGGAGGCGATCCGGGCGGAGTGCCCGGACCTCATCATCAACTCCACCAGCGGCCATGTCGGGCCGGACATCGCCGGCCCCCTCTCCTGCCTGCGGGCGGTGCGGCCGGAGATCTCCGCCGCCAACGCCGGCACGCTGAACTACCTCAAGGCCACGTCCGACGGGCGCTGGGCCTGGCCGCCGATGGTGTTCGACAACCCGGTGGAGAAGGTGCAGGGCTATCTGGACGTGATCTACGAGATCGGCTCGGTGCCGGAGTTCGAGTGCTTCGACGTGGGCATCGTCCGCTCCGTGGAGCTTTACCGCCAGACCGGCATGGTCCGCGGCCGGCCGCAGTACAACTTCGTCATGGGCGTCGCGTCGGGCATGCCGGCGGACGCGGACCTGCTGCCGGTCCTGACCCGCTACATCGCCGACGGCTCGCCCTGGCAGACGACGCTGATCGGGCGGCAGGAGATCTGGCCGGTCCACCGCCGCTCCGCCGAGCTGGGCGGGCACCTGCGCACCGGGCTGGAGGATACCTTCTACCTGCCCGACGGGGCGCGGGCGGACAGCAACGCCCGGCTGATCGAGGCGCTGGCCGGGATCGCGCGCGAGGCCGGCCGCGAGATCGCCAGCCCGGCCGAAGCGCGCGCACTGCTGGGCCTCGGCAAGACGGTCCAGGCGGCTGCCTGAGCGGGACGGGGCCGGCCTAAGCGCGCGGAGGGTCGGCCACGTCCCCGACATAGACCAGGGCGCGGCCGCTGGCGACCAGGGTTCCGTCCGCCGTGCGGCAGGTCGTCTCCAGATCGACCAGCGCCTTCTCCGGCCGCACGCGGGTGACGGCGACGCGGGCGGTCAGCGCCTCCTCCAGCGGGGCGGAGGCGTGGAACAGGGTCTCCTGCTTCAGGTAGTTGGTGCCCAGCCCCGGCAGCCGGACGCCCAGCAGGCAGGAGAACAGCGCCCCGATCAGCGGTTCCGGCACCCCGCCCGACGGGGCCGCCCCACCCAGGGCGAGCCAGTCCGCCACGTCGGCCGCGCCGAAACGGCGCGTCATCTCCGCCGCCGTGGCCGTGGCCGGCGCAAGCGTGTCCGGCGGCGGGGGGGCGCCGGCGCGTCCGTCCGGGTCGAGGATACAGGTCCCGTCGCAGGTGACGGTGCCGTCCGCGATCCGGCTGACCCGGAGGTTGACGGGAATGCCGGCCCCCGCCGGCCCGGCCGGATCCTGCCATGCCTCGAACCGCATCGGCTCGCCGGCGTAGGTGGGGGCGGGGAAGCGCACGGCCTGGGAAAGCTGCCGCGCGCCGGGCGCGATCCGGTCGGCCAGCCCGCGCAGGATGGAACAGAGCAGGACCCCGTGCGCCACGGTCCGGCCGAAGCGGGTGCGGGCCGCGAAGTCCGGGTCCACATGGATCGGGTTGTCGTCGCCGGAGAGGCGGGCGAAGCGGTCGAACTCCGCCTGGGTCAGGGTGCGGTCCAGGACCGCCGAAGCCGTCAGTGCCGTCATGACTTTCCTCCCGCGTCGTGCAGCCGGTGCTTCTGGACCTTGCCCGCCGCGGTGCGGGGGAAGTCGTCAAGGAAGACGAAGCTCTTCGGCACCTTGTAGGCGGCCAGCCGCTCGCGGCACCACGCCGCGAGGTCCCCCGGATCGGGCGGCGCGCAGCCCGGCCGGAGCATCAGGAAGGCGCGGCCGACCTCGCCCCAGCGGTCGTCGGGCACGCCGGTGACGGCGGCCTCCAGCACGGCGGGGTGGCGGACCAGCACGTTCTCCACCTCCGCCGGATAGACGTTCTCCCCGCCGGAGATGAACATCTCCTTCAGCCGTCCGACGATGTAGTAGTAGCCGTCGGCATCGCAGCGGGCGAGGTCGCCCGAGCGCAGCCAGCCGCCCGGCGCGAAGGCCGCCGCCGTGGCGTCCGGCCGGTTCCAGTAGCCGGGCGTGACGCCGGGTCCGGAGAACCACAGCTCCCCCGTCTCCCCCGGCGGCACGTCGCGCCCGTCCGGTCCGACGATGCGGACCGCGCAGAGAAGCTGGGGCTTGCCGACGCTGCCGATCTTGCGCGGGGCGTCGGCCGGATCGACCAGGAAGGCGGTCGGCCCCGTCTCCGTCATGCCCATGCCGTTGCAGACCCGGACGCCACGGGCGAAGAAGCGCTCCGCCAGGGCGTCGGGCAGGGGCGCGCCGCCGCAGCCCCAGCTCCGCACCCGGGCCGGGTCCACCGTGTCGAAGGCGGGATGCAGGCCGAGCTGCTGGTAGACCGCCGGCACACCGAAGAAGGTGTCCAGCCGCCCCGCGGCCAGCAGCCCGATCATCGCATCGGCGTCGAAGCCCGGCAGGATCATCACCGTGCCGCCGGCGATCAGGGTCGGCAGCGTGTGCAGGTTGATGCCGGCCGTATGGAACAGCGGCAGGAAGTTCAGCGTGCGGTCGTCGCCGCGCAGGTCGATGGCCTGCCCGATGTTCACATAGTTCACCAGGGCCATGGCGTAGGTGTAGATCACCGCCTTCGGCCGCCCGGTCGTGCCGGAGGTGTAGATCAGATACCAGACCTGCCCGCCCGGCCAGCGCTCCCGGCCCGGATGCGGGACGGCGGCGGCCAGCCGGGCCGCGAAGCCGTGCGGGCCGGGATCGTCCAGCCCCAACGGCGGCGTGCCGGACGCGGCGGCGGCCGTGGCCATGTCCTCCTGTCCGGCGACGACGCGCCGGGGCGTGCAGTCGGCCAGCAACGGCTTCAGTTCCGCCGCCGGCATCCGCCAGTTCAGCGGCACCAGGATGGCGCCCAGCTTCGCCACGGCGAACAGCAGCACGAAGAAGTCGATGCGGTTGCGGCAGAGCACCGCCACCCGGTCGCCCTCCCCCACCCCCTCATCCGCCAGCACGGCCGCGGCGCGGGCGCAGCGGTCCTCCAGCCCGCGGTAGGTCAGGCGGAAGCCGGTCTCCAGCTCCTCCAGCGCACAGCGGTCCGGCCGCAGGGCGGCGCGTTTCGCCGTGATGTCGAACAGATCCAGCGTCATGCGTTTCCCCCGTTCCGGCGCCCTTTGCGGGCGTCCTTTTCCGTCCGCCTCAGTCCGTCGGCGTTCCTCCGCCGGGGCCGCTGTCCCCGCCCGCGGGCGCGAGCCCGTGGGAGATGATCTCCGCCGCGGCGGCCGCGATCTCCGCCGGGGAGCGGTCCTGGCTCCACACCCCGTAGCGCAGGCCCAGGAAGACGCTCATCCCGATCAGGGCCCAGGCCCGTTCCTCCGCCGGGCCGGGCCGGATCTCCCCGGCATCGGCGGCATGGGCAAGGTTGCTGCGGTACGCCTCGGCGAAGGAGGCGTAGTAGTCGCGGTAGGCGTCCTCCGCGACGAACTGCGCCTCCATGATGATGCGGTACAGGTCCTTGTGGCTGCGCGCGAACTCGATGAAGGCCTCGATCCCCAGCCGCTCCGCCGTCAGCCGGTCCGGCGCGCGGGCCACCTTCTCGGCGATGCGGCGGCGGGTCAACCGGCCCATGTGGCCGACCAGGGCGCGGAAGATCTGCTCCTTGCTGTCGAAGTAGGTGTAGAAGCTGCCCAGCGCCGCCCCGGCCCGCTGCGTGATCCCGCTGATCGACGCCTCGTGGTAGCCGCGCTCCCCGAACTCCTGCGCCGCGGCGTCAAGAAGGCGCTGCAAGGTGCGCTTGCCGCGCTCGGTCCGGGGGGCCTTGCCGGCCGCCGCGTCCTGGTCCGTGCCCCGCAGCGCCGCCGCGGGCCTGTCCGGTGCCGCCCCCCCCTGCGCCGTACCTTGCGTCGTACCTTGCGCCCTGGCCTGCGCCGCGCCCCGTGCCGTTCCCTGTGACCGCACCCGTGCCCCCTCCGGCTCCCTGACTTGAACATTGACTCAGGTTTCAGTTTGTCGCAAGCATGGGGAAAATGCACAAGCAGTTCCTGCAGGGAAGCCCTCCGCCCGCGGTGCCCGCACCGCCGGAGACGGACGGTCAGGGGAGGCAGGCGCCCATGGGTGAGATCGTCGCCGGCGACGGCGCACGCATCGCTTTCGACGACAGCGGCAGCGGCAGGCCGCTGCTGCTGCTGCACGGCTGGGCCACGCATGCCGGCTTCTTCGGGCCGCAGCGCGCCGGGCTGGTGGACGGCTTCCGGGTGATCGCGGTGGATCTGCGCGGCCACGGCCGCTCGCGCCGGCCGGCGGAGCGCCCCACCATCGAGCAACTGGCCGACGACCTGCGCACCCTGCTGGATGCGCTGGGACTGGAGGATGCGCTGGCCGTCGGCTGGTCGATGGGCGCCATGGTGCTGTGGCGGGCGCTGCTGGACGGGGCCGCCCCCCGCCTCGCCGGGATGGTGGTGGTGGACATGGCTCCCCGCGTGCTGAACGGCGACGGCTGGACGCTCGGCCTGCCGGGCAGCCAGTCCCGCCGGCCCACCGCCCAGGTGCTGGAGGCCATGGCCGCCGACTGGCCGGCCCTGGTGCCGCGGGTGGCGCGGCGGCTGTTCGCCGCCGGGCTGGAGGCCGAGCGCGCCGACCTGACCGCCTGGGCCGCGGCGCAGATCCGCGACAACGACCCCGCTGCCATGGCGGCGCTGTGGGGATCGCTGACCGCGCAGGATTTCCGCGCGCACCTGCCCGGGCCGACCCTGCCCACGCTGATCGCCTCCGGCGCGCTGAGCCGGCTCTACCCGCCGGAGACCGCCGACTGGCTGGAGGCGGCGCTGGGGGCGGGCGCGCGGCGGGTGGCGTTCGCCCGCTCCGGCCATGCGCCGCATCTGGAGGAGCCGGAGCTTTTCAACCGCACCATCCGGGACTTCGCCGCGGGGCTGCCCCTCCGCGGCTCACAACGCGCGGGCTGACGAAAGACCCGCGCCCAACAGGAAGGGACGCCCAATGACCATGCTGCGGAGAACCCTGACGGGACTGCTGTTCGCCACCACCGCCGTCGCCGGCCTGCACCAGCCGGCCGCCGCCCAGACGGGCCGGACGGCGCCCCGCGCCGGCCCGGTGGAGGAGATCGTCGTCACCGCCCGGCGCCGCGAGGAATCCTTGCAGGACGTGCCGGTCTCCGTCTCCGCCTTCACGGGTGAGACGCTGGACCTGCGCGGCGTGCCGGACATCACCGGACTGCAGCGCACCACCCCCAACATGACGCTCCAGGTGGCGCGCGGCTCAAACTCCACCCTGATCGCCTTCATCCGCGGCGTCGGCCAGCAGGACCCGCTGTGGGGCTTCGAGCCGGGCGTGGGGCTCTATGTGGACGATGTCTATGTCGCCCGCCCCCAGGGCGCCGTGCTGGACATCTTCGACATCGAGCGGATCGAGGTGCTGCGCGGGCCGCAGGGCACGCTCTACGGCCGCAACACCATCGGCGGCGCCGTGAAATACGTGACCCGGCGCATCGGCAACGAGAGCGAGCTGCGCCTCAAGACCAACATCGGCACCGACGGCCAGCGCGACCTGATCGTCTCGGGCGGGCTGCCGCTGGTGGAGAACAAGCTGTCCATCGGCGGCGCCTTCGCGCTCTACACCCGCGACGGCTACGGCGAGAACCTGTTCAGCGGGGCCGACCACTACGACAAGGACGTGGGCGCCGGCCGGCTGGCGCTGGAGCTGACGCCGACCGAGACGACCTTCTTCCGCCTGTCCTACGACCGGACGGAGGACGGTTCCAACGCCAAGCACGGCCACCGCCTGACGCCCCTGCCCGGCGGCTCCGCCCCCGTGCTGGACGACGTGTTCGACACCCGCGCCGGCGCCGGCGACGACAACAGCGTCAAGAATGACGGCCTGTCGCTGCTGGGCGAGTGGCAGGCGACGGACACGATCACGCTGAAGTCCATCACCGCCTACCGCCAGGGCGACACCGACACGCTGATCGACTTCGACAGCACGCCCGGCCCGATCCTGGACGTGCCCGCCTTCTACAAGGACGACCAGTTCAGCCAGGAACTCCAGCTTCTCTACCAGGGAGCCGGCTGGCAGGGGGTGTTCGGGCTCTATTACCTGGACGCCAACGCCTCGGGCGCCTTCGACACGGTGCTGGGCAATCTGGGCCTGACCATCCTGACCGCAGGCGAGGTGAAGACGGAGAGCTACGCCGCCTTCGCCGATGTCAGCTTCGACCTGACCGACCAGCTCTCCGCCTCCGTCGGGCTGCGCTACACGCTGGACGAGAAGGAAGGCACCGTCTTCCGCGCCAACTATGCCGGCATCCGCAGCCCCGAATTCGGCGGCATCGCGCAGCCGCCGGCGCTGATCCGCACGGACTACACGAACGACCGCGACTTCGACGAGTTCACCCCCCGCTTCAGCCTGACCTGGCAGCCGACCGCGGACCTGACGGCCTATGCCTCCTACAGCCGGGGCTTCAAGTCGGGCGGCTTCGACATGCGCGGCGACGCCGTGCTGACGCCGAACACGGTCAACGGCTACGATCCGGAGACGGTGGACAGCTACGAGATCGGCCTGAAGGGCCAGTATTTCGAGCGGCTGACCCTGAACCTCGCCGGCTTCTATTCCAAGTATGACGGGCAGCAGATCACGACCCAGGTCCCGGCCACATCCGGCATCGCCAGCTTCGTGGACAATGTCGGCAGCTCCGAGATCTACGGCTTCGAGGCGGAGGGCAACCTCTCGGTCACCGATGCGCTCTCGGCCAGCTTCGTGCTGGGCTACACCCATGCCGAGTTCGACGAGTTCCTGACCTACGACATCACCACCGGCCAGTTCGTGGACGTGTCCGACCAGCGCGTTTTCCAGAACACGCCGGAATGGAACGCGGCCGTGATCCTGACCTACCTGCACGACATGGGCGAGCGCGGGTCGCTGACCTTCAGCGGGTCCGCCGCCTTCCGCGACGACGCCAGCATGTTCGAGATCCCCAGCCCGCTGCTGGACCAGGACGCCTACACCCTGTTCGACGCCTCCATCGTCTGGACCTCCGACGACGAGCGCTGGCGGGTGGGGCTGCACGGCCGCAACCTGACGGACAAGGAGTACAAGGTGGGCGGCTACAGCTTCCCGGGCGCGCTCTACGGCGACTCCATCACCGCCTTCTACGGCCCGCCACGCACCATCACCGGCACGGTGGAGGTGCGCTTCTGAGGCTGATCCCCGGCGGCAACCGGGTCCGGCCCGGCTGCCGCCGCCTTGCCCCGGGGGGGAGCCCTGCGCTACGACCCGTCAGGGCCACCCCCTTTCCCCCATTCCCGTTGCACAAGGCAGGACAGGCGCATGGCCGAGATGGCGGCAGGCGGCGAGACGAGGACGACGAAGGCCGCGGCAGAGGCCGGGGCGCAGGCCCAGGTGCAGTCCCGGGTGCAGGCCCGGGTGCAGGCCCAGGTGCAGTCCGGGGCGGACGATCCGGCGCACCCGGAGCGGCGCTACCGTTACTACGTGCTGTTCGTCCTGTTCCTGGTCTACATCTTCAATTTCATCGACCGTCAGATCATCAGCATCCTGGCCGAGCCCATCAAGCACGAGCTGGGGCTGACGGACAGCGAGCTGGGCTGGATGGGCGGCTGGGCCTTCGCCCTGTTCTACACGGCGCTGGGCATCCCCATCGCCGTGCTGGCCGACCGCAGCAGCCGCACCTGGATCATCACGATCGCGCTCTCGGTCTGGAGCGGCTTCACCATGCTGTGCGGGGCCGCCAACTCCTTCCTCACCCTGTTCCTCTGCCGGCTGGGCGTGGGCGTGGGCGAGGCCGGCGGCGTCGCCCCCTCCTACTCCCTGATCGCGGACTACTTCCCGCCGGGGGAGCGGGCACGGGCGCTGGCGGTCTTCTCCTTCGGCATCCCGGTGGGCTCGGCCGCCGGCCTGCTGTTCGGCGGGCTGGTGGCCGCCTACATCGACTGGCGGGCGGCCTTCGTCATCGTCGGGGCCGTGGGGCTGCTGCTGGCGCCGCTCCTGAAGCTGACGGTGCGCGAGCCGGTGCGCGGCCGCTTCGACCCGCCCGCGGCCCGGCCGGAGGCCCCGCCCCTGCGCGAGGTCGCGCGCGTGCTGGCGGGCAAGTCCAGCTTCTGGTTCCTGGCCTTCGGCGCCTCGTGCAGTTCGATCATCGGCTACGGCATGCTGTTCTGGCTGGGCTCGCTGCTGAGCCGGACCTACGGGCTGGGTCTGGTGGACCGCTCGCTGTTCTTCGCCGCCATCGTCTTCTTCGGCGGCATTGTCGGGGTCTGGCTGGGCGGCTGGCTGGGCGACCGGCTGGGGGCGGCGAACCGCGGCGCCTATGCCGCCGTGCCGGCCGCGTCCTTCCTGCTGGCGGCCCCCTTCTATGCGGCGGGGCTGCTGTCGCCGTCGCTGACGGTCTCCTTCGTGCTGTTCCTGATCCCGCAGGCCCTGGCCCTGATCTGGCTGGGGCCGGTGCTGTCGGCCGTGCAGCATCTGGTGCCGCCGGCCATGCGGACCACGGCTTCGGCCGTCTTCCTGTTCGTGAACAACCTGATCGGCATCGGCTTCGGCATCTGGTTCCTGGGCTGGATGTCCGACCGGCTGGCGGCGGTCTACGGCGACGACAGCCTGCGCTGGTCCATCCTCTACGGCCTGGGCTTCTACCTGCTGGCGGCGCTGCTGATGCTGCTGGCCTCGCGCCGGCTGGCGCGCGACTGGCACGGCTGATCCCGCCCCCCCTTCTCGCTTCCCGCCCCCGGCCCGGCAGGCGGAGGCCGCCCACCGCAGCGCGGACGGCCCGCGCATCCCGGCGCGAACCCGGTCGCGCCCCCCGGGGGTGCCGGGTAATCATCCCAGGCAACAACGAACGGCCCCGACGGCAGACGGCCGCGGGAGCCCTGGGAGGATACGCGCATGGCCTTCACCGACATCCTGTACGACGTCGCCGACCGGGTGGCGACGATCACCCTGAACCGGCCGGACCGGCTGAACGCCTGGACCCCGGCCATGGCGCAGGACCTGAAGGCCGCCTTCGCCGAGGCCGGTGCGGACGACCGGGTGCGGGTGATCGTCGTCACGGGTGCCGGCCGCGGCTTCTGCGCCGGGGCGGACATGGTGGCCATGGGCGGCATGCTGGCGTCGGGCACGGCGCCGGGCCGCGAGGTCTTCCCCGACCTGGCGCACGATCCGACGCCGGGCCGGGACTTCGACCAGCCCCTGACCTATCCGCTGAAGACGCCCAAGCCGGTGATCGCCGCCATCAACGGGCCGGTGGCCGGCATCGGGCTGTGCTTCGCGCTCTTCTGCGACATCCGCTTCGTCGCCGCGGGCGCCAAGGTGACCACCGCCTTCTCCCGCCGCGGCCTGATCGCGGAATACGGCTCGGCCTGGATGCTGCCGCGGCTGGTCGGGCCGATGAACGCGCTGGACCTGCTCTACACCGCCCGCACCCTGACGGCGGAGGAGGCGGCCGCCCTGGGGCTGGCCCGGCTGCTGCCGGACGAAGGCTTCGCGGAGGCCGTGCGGGCCTATGCCGCCGATCTGGCGCACGGCGTCTCCCCCCGCTCGCTGGCGGTGATCAAGCGGCAGGTCTATGCCGGCCTGCTGCACGGGCTGGCCGAGGCGTCCGTCCTGGCCGACGAGGAGATGCTGGCGAGCCTGGGTTCGGAGGATTTCCGCGAAGGCGTCGCCCACTTCCTGGAAAAGCGCCCCCCGGCCTTTCCCGGCCGCTGACACGGGCGAAGTCCCCGACGGACACGGACACACCAGGGAGGAACGGCATGGACATCGAGGACGGCCGCGAGCGCATCCACGCCCAGGAGGCGGAGATCGACCGGCAGGCGGCGGAACTGATCGACCGGCATCCGCGGCTGATCGACCTGATCGCCGCCGGGGCGGAGGCGAACCCGGACGGGACGGCGCTGGTCTATCTGCGGGTGCCGGACGACCCCGATCCGCCGAGCATCGGCTACGGCCGCTTCATGGGCCTGCTGGCCGCCGCGATCCGCTGGTACCGGGCGCAGGGATTGACGCAGGACGACACGGTGTCGGTGCTGGCGCCGGGCGTGCCCGCCACCCAGGTCGCCCTGTGGGCGGCGGTGGAAGCCTGCCGCGCCCAGCCGCTGAACCTGCTGTTCACCCGCGAGGCCATCGCCGCCCAGTTGAACGCCGTCGGCGCCCGCCTGCTGCTGGTGCCGCCGCCCGGCCTGCCCGGCGGGCTGTACGAGAAGGTGGCGGGGCTGGAGCGCGAGGTGCCGACGCTGGAGCGCATCGTCACCCTGCCGGTGGACGGCAGCGTCGCCTTCGGGGAGGAGGGGCTGGAGCCCGATCCCGACTGGCGCGCCACCCTGGCCGCGGGCCGCGACCCGGCCCAGGCGGAGCGGGTGGCGGCACTCTACCCCACCGGCGGCACCACCGGCCGGCCGAAGGTGGCGAAGCTGACCAACCGCTCCATGGTGGCGGCGTCGGTGGCGTCCATGCTGTCCACGGGGACGCGGGCGGAGGACCGGCTGCTGCTGGGGCTGCCGCTGTTCCATGTCGGCGGTGCCTTCACCGGCAGCATCCCCACCTTCGCCGCCGGCGCCACGCTCTACATCGCCACCGCCGCGGGCTACCGCGACCCGAAGATGGTGCAGGCCGTCTGGCGACTGGTGGACCGGCACCGGCTGACCGTGCTGGGCGTGGTGCCGACGGTGCTGGGGGCCCTCTGCGCCGTGCCGCGCGAGGGGCTGGACATCTCAAGCCTGCGGCTGGTCGGGGTCGGCGCCGCCACCCTGCCGCCGGAGGTGGAGCGGCGCTTCAACGCGATCTGGGGCGGGGCCGTGCGGCAGGTCTACGGCATGACCGAACTGTCGGGAGCGGTGGCGCAGTGGCCGCACTACCGCACGCCGGACAGCACCGCCGTGGGGCCGCGCGCGGCGCTGGCGGAACTGGCCGTGCTGGCCGACGGGGTGCTGCACCGCGACCGGCCCGGCCCGCTGGGCGAGCTGCTGGTGCGCGGCCCCAGCGTCTTCGCCGGCTATGTCGATCCGCGCGATACCGCCGGCGCCTTCTACCGCGACGAGGCGGGAAACGAGTGGCTGCGCACGGGTGACCTCGCCCGCATCGATGCCGCGGGCTGCGTCCACATCGCCGGGCGGCTGAAGGATGTCATCATCCGGGGCGGCCACAACATCGACCCGCGCATGCTGGAGGACCCGGCCGCCGGTTTCCCCGGCGTCGCCCTGGCCGCCGCCGTGGGCCGCCCGGACGCCTATGCCGGGGAGGTGCCGATGCTGTTCGTCACCTCCGCCGGGCCGCTGGACGCCGAGGCGCTGGCCCGCTTCCTCCAGGAGAGGGTGGACGAGCCGCCGGCCAAGCCGCGCGAGGTGGTGGTGCTGCCGGAGATGCCGCTGACCCCGGTGGGCAAGATCTTCAAGCCGAAGCTGCGCCAGATCGCGGCCGAGCGCGCCTGCCGCGACGAGCTGGCGCTGGCCCTGCCCGGCGTGGCGGCGGAGGTGGTGGCGGTGACGGAGCCGGAGCGCGGCATGGTCGTCGTCGTCCGCGTCCCCGGCGGCGCGGAGACCGAGGAAACCGCCCGCCGCGCCCTGGGCCGCCTGCCGCTGGCGGTGCGGGTGGAGCCGGGGTGAGGCACGGGACGCGGGCTCCGCTCACCCGCTGGCCAACCCGCCCGCTTGCGTGGCCCGCGTGGCCCGCACAAGGCGGGCGAAGCGGGGCGTCAGCCTGTCGAAGGCCCGCAGGATGTCATCCACCGTGCGCGGCGGCCGGGTCAGAGCCGCCGCCTGATCGGCAATCACCTGCGCCATCCGGTCGGGTGCGAGGTCGTGGAGATCGCAGAGAAAATCCTCCGCGGTCCTGGCTTCGATCCCGTCGGGAAGGCTACGGAAATGCCGGAGGTTGCCGGTTACGATAAGCTGGGCCGCGGACCTGACAGCCGCAGCAGCTACATGTCGATCCTCCGGTTCGTTCGGCATGCAGGGGATCAGGCAGTCATGGCCGGTGATCCGTGCTTCCGGGAAAGCGGCCGCGATCGTCGCGACAAGACGGTGCGACTGGTCCTCCCTCGTGTGGCCCCGGGCGACGAGGTTGCGGCGCATCTCCTCCAGGATTCCGTCGGTCCATCCGGGCAGGTACAGATCCTGCTCGGCCGCCCGGAGCAACGTATCCCGTACCGTGAAGGGGAACAGGACGTTCGCATCAAGCACGACCCGGAACGGTGCTGGAATCAAGAACACCCCCCGGTTGAGTTCGTACCCTAGTCGAGTTCGGGATACCCTTCTCCCTCTTCGCTCAAGGCCGCCAGGGAGTCCAGGGCCTGTCGGCGCTGCCGGGCCCGTTCCTGCCGGAATGCCAGCACATCCTGGATGTCCAGACGCCGATGGCTGCCCACCTTCCGATACGGAATCCGCCCACCATCCAGCAGCGTCACCAGATGCTGGCGGGAAATGTTGAGGATATTGGCAGCCTGCTGGGTGGTAAGGTCCTGGCCGACGGGTACGATGGTGATGGCATCCCCATGGGCCATGACTTCCGCCACCCGCTCCAGAACATAGAAGACCGAGGGAGGCAGATCGACAGTCTCCCCGAGCGGACCGACGAGCCGGCAGCGGCCCGTGCCGGCCTCCACGCCCTTCAGGGCGTCGTCCAGCAGGGCCGACAGCCTACGGACCTCGCTCCGCTCGTCCTCCTGCGGTGCGATGGGCTCAAGCCGGCGAATCTGTTCTGCTGCCGCGTCCATGCGTCCCTCCCCCGGCCCCGGTCGTTCCGCCCGCCGGTGCCGGCCGGGCACTGTCATGGCACGAGCATGTGGACCTGAACGCTATAAACGCAAGCGCCAAGATCATGGCGCAGCCATGGGCCGCGGCCGGGGAGATGGACAGAGCACAGCGCGGTCGGAATGGCACAGAGCGGGTGCCCTTGGCACGGGCTGTCCGTCCCCTGCAGGGGGCGGAGCCATACGCCCTGGTCATGCACCCGGATATCTGGATCGAGGAAGGGATGGTGGGCGCGACAGGGATTGAACCTGTGACCCCTACGATGTCAACGTAGTGCTCTCCCGCTGAGCTACGCGCCCATCCCTTGCGGGTCCGCCTCGGGGAAACCCCCGCGGCGTGGAGCGGGGGTTTAGCATCGCCGGCGGGGCTTGGCAACACTTCCGTTGCGGGGACGCGCACTTTTTTCCGGAGCGCCCCGGACGGTGCCGGTCGCGCCGCGGAAACCGCACCGGAAGGGCCGGTGCGGAAGGTCAGGTGCGGCGGCACGCTGCACGGCGGCGCGATGACAGGAACCGGTAACTCCGTTACATCTGGAATCATGGACAGCACGCTCCCCCGCCCCGAGCCCGACCCGGACCCCTGCGCCGCCTCGACCCGCGCCCCGCGGGCGGAGCGGGGCGGAGCGGAGGCGGGCCGGGCGGACCCCGGGCGGATGGAGGCGGTGCCCGGCGTCTACCGGCTGTGGCGGCCGGCGCAGCAGGTTCTGCCGCTGGTGCTGGCCTCCCCCCACAGCGGGCGTGTCTATCCGGAGAGCTTCCTGGCCGAGGCGCGGCTGGACGCGCATACCCTGCGCCGGTCCGAGGACTGCTTCGTGGACGAGATCTTCGCCGAGGCGGCGGAGCTGGGCACACCCCTGCTGGCGGCGGAATTCCCGCGTGCCTATGTCGATCCCAACCGGGAGCCCTACGAACTGGACCCCGGCATGTTCGAGGGGCCGGTGCCGCCCTACGTCAACAGCCGCAGCGCCCGCGTCGCCGCCGGGCTGGGCACCATCGCCCGGATCGTCGCCACCGGTGAGGAGATCTACCGGCGCAAGCTGCGCTTCGGCGAGGCGCTGGAGCGGGTGGAGCGCTGCTACCGGCCCTACCACGCCGCCCTCCAGTCCCTGGTGGCGGAGACGCGGGAGCGGTTCGGCTACTGCATCCTGCTGGACTGCCATTCCATGCCGTCCATCGACCTGCCGCCCGAGGCCGCCGCCGGGGGCCGGCTGGACATGATCCTGGGCGACTGCCACGGCAGCGCCTGCGCCCCCGCCCTGACGGCGCAGGCCGAATCGACCCTGACCATGCTGGGCTATCTGGTCGGCCGCAACGCGCCCTATGCCGGCGGCTACACGACCCGGCATTACGGCCACCCGGAACGGGGCGTCCATGCCCTCCAGATCGAGCTGAACCGATCGCTCTACATGGACGAACACAGGCTGCGCCGTCGCCCCTATCTGGCGACCCTGGCCCAGCACATGCGCCGGCTGACCGCCGCCCTGGCGCATGTCCCGGCGGAGCGGCTGCACAGGGGGCGCCGGTGAGCCCTGTCCCGGGCGTCGCCGGCGTGCGGGTGCGCCCCGCCACGGCGGCCGATGCCGCCGCCCTGGCCGCCATCTACGCGCCCGAGGTGCTGCACGCCTGCGCCAGCTACGAGCTTGAGCCGCCCGACGCGGCCGAGATGGCCCGCCGCCTGGCCGCGGTGGAGGCCTGCGGACTGCCCTTCCTGGTGGCCGATATGGCGGGGCAGGTGCTGGGATACGCCTATGCCAGCCCGTTCCGGCAGCGCCCGGCCTACCGCTACACGGTGGAGGACTCCGTCTACGTCGCCGCCGGAGCCCAAGGCCGCGGGCTGGGCCGGCTGCTGCTGGAAGCCCTGATCGGGCGCTGCACGGCACTGGGCTACCGCCGCATGGTGGCGGTGATCGGGGATGCGGGAAACGCCGCGTCGGTCCGCCTGCACCGCTCGCTGGGCTTCGCCGAGGTCGGGCTGCTGCCCGGCGCCGGTTTCAAGCATGGGCGCTGGCTGGACTGGCTGATGCTGCACCGTCCCCTGGGCGAGGGCGACAGGAGCCCGCCGTGAGGGCGGTGAGTCCCGCGGGGGACACGGCCAAAGAAAAAGGCCGTGCCAGAGGGCACGGCCTGAGTTTAGGGAGGAAACGCCCAAGAAGTGCGTTACGACACGATCGGGTCAAAGACGCGATCAATGTCGCACTGCACAATATGCTCGCCAGGGCCGAAGTCCGCAAGGCCTAATTTCCGGACCAAGTGTCGCGCGGGGTACGCCCTTGCCGACATCGTTGGGCCGACGAAATGTTCCCGTCCGACGCAACCGCCTCGCTGCACTGCGGAAACCGACCCGGAACACCCCTAGGGCCAAGGACATACGCCGTCAGTCCGGGTGATGTCGCGCTCCCCTGCCCGTTATCGTGCCGTTACTTCGGCCGTGCTGCTGCGGTCGGATTATTCGGCGTGCCCGTCTTCCGGGCACCTGTCTGCGGCGAGGTGCCGCGGGCCTGCGGGCCCGTCCTGTCCCCGACCCGTCCCGAAGAATCCGGAGGAACCGAACCCGTGAGCCGACTGGTGGTCGTTTCGAACCGCGTCGCCCCGGTGGATGAAAGCAAGAGCCAGGCCGGGGGCCTGGCGGTGGCCGTCCAGGAAGCCCTGAAGAGCCGGGGCGGCGGCATCTGGTTCGGCTGGAGCGGCGATATCGTGGACGGGACCGACGGCCCCCCGCGCATCACCGAATCAGGCCGCATCACCTACGCCACCCTGGGCCTGACCCAGCGTGACCTGGACGAGTACTACAACGGATTCGCCAACTCGACCCTGTGGCCCCTGTTCCATTACCGGCTGGATCTGGCCAGCTTCAGCGGGCGCACCTATGCCGGCTATCAGCGGGTGAACAGCCTGTTCGCCGGCAAGCTGGCCGCCCTGCTCCGCCCCGACGACATGGTCTGGGTCCACGACTACCACCTGATCCCGTTCGCCGAACAGCTCCGCGCCATGGGGCTGAGCCAGCGCATGGGGTTCTATCTGCACACGCCTTTTCCGGCGCCGGAGATCCTGGTCGCCCTGCCGGCGCACGAGTCGCTGGTGCGCGGCCTGTGCGCCTACGATCTGGTGGGGTTCCAGACAGAGAGCGACCTGCGCTGCTTCGTCCATTACGTGAAGTACGAGGCCGGCGGCAGCGTGGAGGAACTGGGATCGGGCCGGGGCTGCCGCATCCGGGCCTATGGCCGCGATCTGCTGGCCCGCGCCTTCCCCATCAGCATCGACACGCTGCCGCTCGCCCAGCTTGCCGCGCAGGCGGCGGAGTCGGCTCAGACCCGGCGCCTGCGGGAGAGCCTGGTCGAGCGGGCCCTGATCATCGGGGTGGACCGGCTGGACTATTCCAAGGGGCTGCCGCAGCGGTTCGAGGCGTTCCAGGAGCTGCTGGACAGCTATCCCGGCAACCGGGGCCAGGTCAGCTTCATGCAGGTGGCGCCGCCCTCCCGGGGCGACGTGGCCGAATACCAGGCCATCCGGCGCGAGCTGGAGGCCCTGGCCGGCCATATCAACGGCCGCTACGCCGAGTTCGACTGGGTGCCGATCCGCTATCTGAACAAGAGCTTCAACCGCCGGACGCTGGCGGGCTTCTTCCGGCATGCCCGTATCGGGCTGGTGACGCCCCTGCGCGACGGCATGAATCTGGTGGCGAAGGAGTACGTCGCCTGCCAGGACCCGGCCGATCCCGGCGTGCTGGTGCTGTCCCGATTCGCGGGCGCGGCGAAGGAGCTTGACGCCGCCCTGATCGTCAACCCCTATGACATCCGGGCCACGGCGGAGAATCTCCAGCGCGGCCTGACCATGCCGCTCCAGGAGCGGCGCGAACGCTTCGAGGCGATGATGAGCGTGCTGAAGGGCAACGACATCACCCACTGGCGGCGCAGCTATGTGGAGACGCTGGCCGCACCGCTCGGTGATGCGGGTACCGCGGCATGAGCCCTGCCGCCCCCGATACCGGACATCCCTCGCCGGCCCTGATCGCGGACATCGGCGCCACCAACGCCCGCTTCGCCCTGGTGCTGGACGGCCGCGTCACGGCGGAACGCACCCTCCGGTGCGCCGACTTCCCGTCCCCCGCCGAAGCGGCGGAGCACTATCTGGAGTCGGCTCCGGCCCCGCTGCGGCCCGACCGCGGCGCCTTCGCCATCGCCTCCCCGGTGACGGGCGACCTGATCCGCATGACCAACCTGACCTGGGAGTTCTCCATCTCCGGGGTACGGCGGGCGCTGGGCTTCGACCGGCTGGAGGTGATCAACGATTTCACGGCGGCGGCCCTCGCCGTCCCCGAACTGGCGGAGGACGAACGGGTGCAGGTGGGCGACGGCACCCCGCTGCCCGGTGCCCCCGTCGCCGTCATCGGGCCGGGCACCGGCCTGGGCGTCTCCGCCCTGATCCCCGGCCCGTCGGGCTGGACGGCCCTGGCGACGGAGGGCGGTCATGTCACCATGGCCCCGGTCAGCGACCGCGAGGGGCAGGTGCTGGCCGAACTGCGCAAGATCTACGACCATGTCTCGGCCGAGCGCGTGGTCTCCGGCATGGGGTTGCAGAACCTCTACAGCGCGCTGATGCTGCTGGACGGGCGCGAGCCGGAGCCGCTGGATCCTGCCGACATCTCCGCCCGCGGGCTGGACCGCAGCGACGTCTACTGCCACGAGGCGCTGGAGACGTTCTGCGCCATGCTGGGAACGGTGGCGGGAAACCTGGCGCTGAGCCTGGGGGCGCGCGGCGGGCTCTATGTCATGGGCGGGATCGTGCCCCGCCTGCTGCCCTTCTTCAGCCATTCCCGGTTCCGCAAGCGGTTCGTCGAGAAGGGGCGGATGCGGGACTATCTGGGGCCGGTGCCGACCTATGTCGTCACCCACCCCTACCCGGCCTTCCTGGGCCTGACCGCCCGCTTGAAGCACACCGCCTAGGTCGCCGGAACGTCGGTCGGCGTGCGGGGAGCGAAGGCCGGCACCCGCCGATTCCGGGGGCCGCCACCCCGGCGCCGGCACGGGCACGAACAAAAAGGGCGCCCGCGAGGGACGCCCTTTGTCTTGACCGGCGGAACCGGGGTCAGTGCAGCTTGGCCGGAAGTTCGGCGATGGCATTGCCGACCAGGACCTCGTCGCGCGTCGCGTCCATGTTCTGGACCAGGATGCGCTCCGTGGCGGCGACGGCGATGTCCACGGCAAGGTCGCGGACCTGCTGGACGGCCTGCGCCTCGGCCTGGGCGATCTTCTCCATCGCCTGCGCCTCACGGCGCCGCAGGGATGCCTCCAGGTCGGTGGCGGCCCGGCGGCGGATGCGGTCGGCTTCCTCGCGGGCGGCGGCGATGATGTTCTCCGCCTCCTTCAGCGCGTCGCGCTGCTTGCGCTGATACTGGGCGAGGGCCGCCTGGGCGTCCTCGCGCAGCTTCTGCGCCTGCTCGATCTCCTCGCGGATGCGCTCCGCCCGGTCATCCAGCGCCTTGCCGATGGTGTTCGCGGCGATGCGCCAGACGGCGGCGACGAACAGGACGAAGGCGACGAGAACCCAGAAGGTGGGATTCTGGAGCATCACACGACCTCCTGCCGGACGCGGTTCAGAGCCTCTTCGACGGCCGCCTCGGCGGTAGCCGGATCGAGATCCAGACCGGCCAGCTTCGCCGCGGCGGCGACGGCCGTCTCGGCGGCAACGCCGCGGATGTTGCCCAGGGCGGCGCGCCGGGCCTGCTCGATGCGGGCTTCGGCGGCACGGGCGCGCTCGGCCAGATCGGCGGCCAGCTCACCCAGGCGCTGCGTGGTCTCGCTCTCCGCCGCGAGGGTCGCGTCGGACAGCACCTTCTGCGCCTTGGCGCGGGCCTCGGCCAGCTCGCGCTCGTAATTCTCGATGACGGCGTCCGCCTCGGCCTTCAGCGCACCGGCGCGGTCGAGGTCGTCGGCGATCTTCTCCTGCCGGGCTTCCAGCACCTCGGCGACGCGGGGCAGCGCCACCTTGGACATCAGGAACAGCAGCAGGCCGAAGGTCACCGCCAGCCAGAAGATCTGGGTCGGGTAGGTGTCGGGGTTGAGCTGCGGCAGCCCGCCCTTGGCGTGCTCCGCCGTCTCCGCCGCCACGCCCTCGGCGATGTGCTCCGCCGTGCCGTGCGCGTCGTCCTGGGCGGCCGCCGGCGGCGCCACCTCCTGGGTCACGCCCTGCGGCGCCCCGGCATCCTGGGCAAGAGCCGGCAGGGCCGGGGAAGCGGCCAGCGCCAGACCCAGCACCAGGGCCCCGGCCCGCCGGGCCAACGTCAGCCTGAAATCCACCATGCGAGGATCACCTTGCGTGCGCGACCGCCGGAAGGCCCGGCAGCCGCCTCGATCCCGGGAAGCACGGGCCCCTGCCCGAAGGCGGGGCCGGCCCCAACAAACCGCGGCGCGGAGACATCCCCACGCCGCGGACCGTTCCATCGAGCCGGAAGGGACTGGCTCAGGCGAACAGGATCAGGAAGGCGATCAGCAGCGCGAACAGCGCGACGGCTTCGGTCAGAGCGAAGCCCAGAATGCCGATCGGGAACACCTGGTTGCGGGCCGCCGGGTTGCGGGCGACCGAAGCGATCAGGTTGGAGAAGATGTTGGCGATACCGATGCCAACGCCAGCCAGGGCGAACATGGCCAGCCCGGCGCCGATGTACCTTGCCGCTTCAGCTTCCATTTTAACTCTTCCTCTTCCGATGGGACGGTTGGACGGTTAACCCGACCCCCGCTTCTTGTGCGTTCGAGCGCTCAGTGCAGTTCGATTGCGTCGCGGATGTAGATGCAGGTCAGGATGGTGAAGACGTAGGCCTGCATGAAGGCGACGAGAATCTCGAAGCCGATCAGGGCCACGTTGAGAAGGACAGGGATCAGACCGAAGGCGTAGCCGAGCCCGCCCAGGGCTGCGCCCATGCTGACCGTGAACCCGGCGAAGACCTTCAGCATCGTGTGACCGGCCATCATGTTGGCGAACAGTCGGATGCTGAGGCTGACCGGCCGGGACAGGTAGGAGACGATCTCGATCGGGACGATCAGCGGCGCCAGCCAGATCGGCGCGCCCTGGGGCATGAAGAAGGAGAAGAAGTGCAGGCCATGCCGCACCAGCGCCAGGATCGTCACGAACAGGAACACCACCATCGCCAGCGCGAACGTCACGGCGATATGGCTGGTGAAGGTGAACGCCCCCGGGATCATGCCCAGGAGGTTGCCGAACAGGATGAAGGTGAAGATCGAGAACACCAGCGGGAAATAGCGCCGGGCTTCCGGCCCCGCATTCTCCTTCACCATGCCGGCGATGAATTCGTAGAGCAGCTCCGCCATCGACTGCAGCCGGCCCGGCACGATGGCCCGCCCGCGCATGCCGAACATCAGGAGCGTCGTGGTGGCAAGCACCGCGGCGACCATGAAGGCCGCGGAATTGCTGAAGGACAGGTCGAGCCCGCCGATCTGGATCGGCACGATCGGCTGGATTTCGAATTGATGCAGCGGATCAGCCACGGTGTCCTCGCCCTTCGTCCTGCCGACTTTCTTCCGACCCTTCCGCCTCGGCGGAATGCCGGAACCCAACTGCGTAACCGGCGCCCGTGACGGCCCGGAAGACGTTCATCACCCCGGCGCCCGCGCCGAGAAAGAACATCACCACAAGCCCCCAGGGCGCCGTTTCCAGCCAGCGGTCGATCATCAGACCGCCGCCGACACCGACAACCATCGCGGCCAGCAGCTCGACCCCGATCCGGAAACCGAACCCCAGCCCGCCGCGGGTATCGACCTCGGCGCCCGGATCGGGCGACGACGTCACGATGCCGGCGTTCCGCCGTGCCCGCCGCAGCCTGGCCTCGATCTCCTCCAGCGAGGGGGGTGTTCTGTCCCCCGTCATGTCCGGATCATCCGTCATGATGGGAGCACCCTTCGCCGCCGAGTTCGACGCCGCGCGAAAGCGGCGGCACCATACGGGCCGCACCTACCCCTGTCAAGTGTCGAAAACTCTCCGTTAAGTACCTGAAATGACAAGGTTTAGTCTCCGACTCCAAGGGGATGCTGCGGCGCAGCGGGCAGCACCGTCCGGGAACGGCCGGTGCGCTGCCGGAGCCCGCGGCCGGCCGGCGACGCACCGCCGCCGCCCCGGGGGCCTCAATGGTGGTGGTCGGCGGCCTTGCCGTCCCCATGGTCGTGATCATGGTCATGGTCGTCGCCATGCTCATGATCGTGGTCGTGGTCGTGGCCGGCATGGGCGTCGGGCTCGTCCCCGGGCGCGCGCACCTGCGCCGTCAGCCCGACGGCCCCCGCCTTCTCGAAGGTCAGGGTCAGCGGAAAGGTCTCGCCCGGCTTCAACGGCTGCTTCAGCCCGATCAGCATGACGTGCAGCCCGCCGGGCTCCAGCACCAGCTCGGCATCGCCGGGGATCTCGATGCCGCCCTCGACCTTGCGCATGCGGGCGACCGAGCCGTCCATGATGTGGGTGTGCAGCTCCACCGTCTCCGCCACCGGGGAGGCCGCGGTGGTCAGACGGTCGTCGGCACCGCCGTTGACGATGGTCAGATAGGCGGCCCCCGCCTTGGCGGACGAGGCGGTGGCGCGTGCCCATACCACCTCCAGCGACAGCGGCCCGGCCTTGACCGGGGGCAGCGGATCGGTCGCGGCCAGGGCCGGACCGGCCAGCAGGGCGCAGAGGGCGGCGGCGGCCAGCCGGACGGACTTGGCGGACATGGATGCGGTTCTCCCTATCGGCTTGCGGAGCGGATGTACTGGCGGATGGCGTCGGCGATCTCGCCGGCCCCGGTCCCGCGGGGGAAGACGGTGAGGAACCCGCCGTCCGGCCCCATCAGGTAGGTGTAGGTGGAATGGTCCATGGTGTAGGTCGAGCCGTCGGCGGCGGGCGCCTTGGCATAGTAGACCCGGAAGGCGCGGGCGGCGGCGGCCACCTGTTCCGGCGTGCCGGTCAGCCCGACGATGGCGGGATGGAACATGTCCGTGTACTCGGCAAGCTGGGCCGGGCCGTCGCGCTCGGGGTCGATGCTGACGAACAGGGGCTGCACCGCCGCCGCGTCCGGCCCCAGCGCGTCAAGCGCGCGGGCGATGAGCTGCAGTTCCGTCGGACAGATATCCGGGCAGAAGGTGAAGCCGAAGAAGATCAGCCGGTACTTGCCGGCATAGTCGGCCGAGGTGACCTCGCGCCCCGTCTCGTCCACCAGCCGGAAATCGCCGCCGATGGTCACCCCCGGCGTGGCGATGGCCCCTGCGGGCACACCGCCGGCCCGGCCGGCGTCCTGCCGCACGGTCCAGAACGCCACCAGGGCGGCGAGGATCAGCCCGGCCAGGATGCCGATGGCGATGCGGAGAACTCGGGATGGCGTCATGGACGTTCTCTCCTGGGGCGTTCTTCCGGAAAGGGCCGGCGGCACCATCCGGAAGCGTCCCGTCAGATGGTCCTGCGGACGCGGTGGCACCAGGGGGCTGACGGGTCCGGACGGGACCGGCCGCAGCCTACGCGCTCGGCTCCCGGGAGGAAAGGCCCGCCGGAGCGGGAGCGGGAGCCGACGGAAGGAGCGCCCCGCTTGACCTGACTCAACACCCGGACACCACTGGAGCTGTTATGGTTACCGGGATCGAGAGGAAGAAAAGGAGAACGGCATGAAGATCGGCATCGTCGGAGCCGGGTTCGTCGGCAGCACAGCCGCCTATGCCATGGTGATGCGCGGGGTCGGCAGCGAGATCGTGCTGGTGGACCGCAACGGTGAACTGGCGGACGCGCAGGCGCGCGACATCCTGCACGCCACGCCCTTCGCCTATCCCACCAAGATCCGCGCCGGCAGCTATGCCGATCTGGACGGGGCCGGGCTGGTGGTGCTGGCCGCCGGTGTCAACCAGAAGCCGGGCGAGACCCGGCTGGAGCTGCTGACCCGCAACGCCGAGATCTTCGGCGGCATCATCCCCGAGGTGCTGAAGGCCGCGCCGCAGACGATCCTGCTGGTGGCGACCAACCCGGTGGACGTGATGACCCAGATCTCCACCGTCATCGCCGCCCGCCACGGGGTGCCGACCTGCCGGGTGATCGGTTCCGGCACCATCCTGGACACCGCACGCTACCGCGCGCTGCTGGGCCAGCATCTGGGCGTCAGCCCGAAGTCGGTGCATGCCCATGTCCTGGGGGAGCACGGCGACAGCGAGGTGCTGCACTGGTCGAATGCCGAGGCCGGCGGGCTGAACGTGGCAGTGGTCGGCGAACAGGTCGGCCGCCCGCTGACCGAAGCCGTGAAGGCCCGCATCGACGACGAGGTGCGCTGCGTCGCCTACCGCATCATCAAGGGCAAGGGCGCCACCTGGTACGGCATCGGCGGCGGTCTGGCCCGGCTGGCGCAGGTGATCGCCAACGACGAGCGGGCGCTCGTCACCTGCTCCATGCTGACGGACAGTTGCCTGGGCGTGCCGCAGGTTGCGCTCTCCCTGCCCCGCCTGCTGGGGGCAGCCGGTATCATCAGCACCCTGACGCCAGAACTGGACGAGGCGGAGGCCGCGGCGCTCCGCCGCAGCGCCGAGGTGCTGAAGTCGGCCTTCGACGGGGTGAAGCTGTAACCCTGCGGGGCGGGAACGGGACGGTGCCACGGCACCATCCCGTATCCGGAACCGCCGTCAGCGGCCCGTCAGAGCACCGTCAGCATGCTGGCCACCAGCGGATGGCGGACGATGTCGCGGTCGCCCAGCCGGACGACGGCGATGCCGTCCACCGGCTCCAGCCGCCGGGCGATGTCGGCCAGACCGGAAAGCCCGTCCAGCAGGTCGGACTGGTCCGGATCGCCGGTCAGCACCATGGTCGAGTGCCAGCCGAGCCGGGTCAGCAGCATCTTGATCTGGGCATAGGTGCAGTTCTGCGCCTCGTCGATCACGATGAAGGCGTTGTTCAGGGTGCGCCCGCGCATGAAGCCGACGGGCGCGATCTCGATGGCGCCGTCCGCCATCAGGGCGCGGGCGCGCTTGCCGCCCAGCCGGTCGTTCAGCGCGTCGTAGAGCGGGCGCAGGAAGGGGGCCATCTTCTCCCCCATGTCGCCCGGCAGGTAGCCGATGCTCTCCCCCGCCTCGATGGCCGGGCGCGACAGCACGATGCGGTCCACCCGGCCGGCGTCCAGGGCCTCCACCGCCGCCGAGATGGCGAGGTAGGTCTTGCCCGTCCCGGCGGGACCGAGGGCGAGGGTCAGGTGATGGCCGGCGATCGCCTCCATCAGGTCCTTCTGCCCCTCGCTCTGCGGCTTGACCGTCCGGACGTAGCTCTGCTCCCGGCGGTCCTCGCCCAGGGGGTCCCAGGCCGCCCCGCGCGGGAACAGCGGATGGACCTTGGCATCGGCGGAAGCAGCGGCTCTGGACTGGCGCTTGGCCATCTAGGTTTCTCCTCCAAGGGTGTCGGGGAAACGCGCGCACGAAAAAACCGCACCCTCCGGCGGAGGCGTGCGGTTTCGGCAGGGGGCAGCGGCAGAGGCCGGAAGGGCACCGCCATCGGGGGCGGGCTCCGTCGCCTGGAGCGGGATCGGGGGGCCTGGCAAATCCCGGTATCGCAAGTCCCGGTATCCATTTCGCGGCTGCACCACGGTCAGGAGAGTACCGGAATAAATGCCGCACGTCAGCATGTGTTGCGGCGGCAACGGAAGATTCACACAAGATATTGCGCAAGGGACATGGAGCAGGTCCCGCATCCGGCCCGGGGTGGCCCGGCCGGGCGGGCTCGGCTAGACTGCGCGGCGGCAGCAGGAGTCAGGACAGCGGCGGAGGCGGCAATGGCGGCAGGACCCGGCCACAGGGGCGGTGGATACCCGGCGGCGGCCGGCGCGGTGACCGACGAGGAGTCCGGGACCGAGGCGCCGGACCGGGACGAGGACGACCGCCGCGCCCGGCAGGCGCTGACCGCCCTGTTCCGCCGCGGCCTGATCCCGGAAGCCGAGTACCGGGCGCGTCTGGCCCGTCTGGGCGGCGCGGTCGGGGACGGGCACGGCGGCTGATCCCGCGCCAGGGGCATGCCGTGGCCCTGCCGGTTACCCGATTCCGCGCTTGCCGCCGCCCTTCCGGACGGCATAGTTCGGGGGAACGGCCGTGGGTCCGCGATCTTTTCCCGCCCCCTGCGAAGCCTTTGCACGCAATAACATAAATCTTGTATAAGACCTGGGTTTTGTCTCAAAATATGGCGGATGATCCCGCTTGACGGCAGCGCCTGCTTGGGCTTGAACGGCGCTTCCCGCACAGGTCGGTGCCAGGATTCCGAGGACGGGGTCCGGTGCACCGATCCGGGAGTGCGACCGTTTCGATTCGAACAGAGTGGCGCCGGCCGGGTCGCGGATGACGGGTGGGGACCAGTGAATACAAGCGCCCAGATGGCCTATCGTGATGCGCCGTTCCAGATGCGCGGAAGCACCTTCACCCTGATGGTCCTGAAGGTGGGCGATCCGCGCAACCCGAATTTCTTCCCCGTTCTGGCGGGCAAGATCGCGCAGGCGCCCAATTTCTTCCGCAACGCCCCCGTGGTGCTGGACCTGGACGACCTGCCGGCCGGCGCTCCCTTCGACTTCGCCCAGTTCACCGGGCTGCTGCGCAATCTGGGCCTGATCTGCATCGGGCTCCAGGGCGGCACCCGCGAATTGCAGGATGCGGCGCTGGCGGCCGGGCTGGCCGTGGTGCCGCCGGCCCGCGGCGGCGCCTCCGAACCGATCCGGCCGCTGGCGGATTCCGGGCGCAGCGCCGCACAGGGCGCGCTGGGCGGCGGCGCCCCGGCCGCGGCGGCGCAGCCGCAGCAGCCCCCGCAACCGCAGCCGGCCCCGGCGCCCGCCCCCTCCCGCGGCAGCCTGATCGTCACCGAGCCGATCCGGTCCGGCCGGCAGATCTATGCCGAGGGCGGCGACCTGATCGTGATCGGGGCGGTCAGCCCCGGCGCCGAACTGGTGGCCGACGGCAGCATCCATGTCTATGGTGCCCTGCGCGGCCGTGCCCTGGCGGGTGTCGGCGGCGACCGCAGCGCCCGCATCTTCTGCCACAGCCTGGAAGCCGAACTGGTCTCCATCGCGGGCCTCTACCGGGTCAGCGAGGACATGGACAAGTCGCTGCGGCGCCGGCAGGTCCAGATCTATCTCGACAACGGTTTCCTGCATATCGACCCCGTGGCCGTGTGAGCACGGGGCGCCCGTCAACCAGAAGAAGTGGAGACGCCTCTTGGCCAAGATCATCACGATGACTTCCGGCAAGGGCGGCGTGGGCAAGACGACCTCCAGCGCCGCCTTCGGGACGGGCCTTGCCCTGCGCGGGTTCAAGACCTGCATCATCGATTTCGACGTGGGTCTGCGGAACCTCGACCTCATCATGGGGTGCGAGCGCCGTGTCGTCTTCGACTTCATCAACGTGATCCATGGCGAGGCGCGGCTCAGCCAGGCGCTGATCAAGGACAAGCGGGTCGAGAACCTGTTCATCCTCCCCACCTCGCAGACGCGGGACAAGGATGCGCTCAGCCGTGACGGCGTGGAGCGCATCCTGGAGGAGCTGAAGAAGGAGTTCGACTACATCGTCTGCGACAGCCCGGCCGGCATCGAGCGGGGCGCGCAGATGGCGCTCTACTTCGCCGACCACGCCATCATCGTGACCAACCCCGAGGTCTCCTCGGTGCGCGACAGCGACCGCATCCTGGGCGTCATCCAGGCCCGCTCGCGCCGCGCCGAGATGGGGCTCGACCCGGTGCAGGAGCACCTGCTGGTCACGCGCTACGACCTGGAGCGCGTGGACAAGGGCGAGATGCTGAAGGTGGAGGACGTGCTGGAGATCCTGGCCATCCCGCTGATCGGCATCATCCCGGAGAGCCCGGCCGTGCTGAAGGCCAGCAATGTCGGCATGCCGGTCATCCTGGACGAGAAGTCCACCGCCGGGCAGGCCTACATGGACGCGGTGGCCCGCTTCCTGGGCGAGAAGATCGAGCACCGCTTCGCCAAGCCGGAGCGCAAGGGCTTCTTCGACCGGCTGCTGCGGAGGTCCGCATGAACCTTATGGATTTCTTCCGCCGGAACAAGGAACCGACCGCCACCACCGCGAAGGACCGCCTCCAGATCGTGCTGGCGCACGAACGCGCCGACCGCAACGCCCCCGACTTCCTGCCGGCCTTGCAGAAGGAACTGCTGGCCGTGATCAAGAAGTACGTGCCGATCGACGACGACAAGGTCGCCGTCAAGCTGGAGCGCGAAAGCGGCTGCTCCATGCTTGAGGTGAATGTCGAGCTGCCGGCACCGACCAAGGGCGCCCCCCGCCAGCCGGCCGCGACGGCGGCCGGCTGAACCGCCGGCCGCCTTGTTGAGGCGCGCCGGCCGATACGGAACGGGCCGGAAGGATCAGGACGCCTTCCGGGCCGCGAAGACGTGTTCGGTGCCGGGAAAGCGACGGGCGCGCACGTCGGCGGCATAGGTGGCGGCCGCTTCCTCGATCACCGGCCCCAGCTCGGCATAGCGCCGGACGAATTTCGGCGTGAAGGCACCGTAGAGACCCAGCAGGTCGTCGGAGACCAGCACCTGCCCGTCACAGGCCGCCGACGCGCCGATGCCGATGGTGACGCAGGGCACGGCCTCCGTCACGGCGCGGGCCAACGGCTCCACCACCCCCTCCACGACCAGGGCGAAGGCGCCGGCCTCGGCCACGGCACGGGCGTCGCCCAGGATCTTCGCCTGCTCGGCGTCGCTGCGGCCGCGGGCGCGGTAGCCGCCCAGCGCGTTGACCGCCTGCGGCGTCAACCCGACATGCCCCATCACCGGGATGCCGCGGCGGACCAGGAAATCCACCGTCTCCGCCATCTCCTCCCCGCCCTCCAGCTTGACCGCGGCGCAGCCGGTCTCGGCCAGGATGCGGGCGGCGTTGCGGAAGGCCTGCTCGCGGCCCTCCTGGTAGCTGGCCCAGGGCATGTCCACGACGACGCAGGCGCGCGACGAGCCGCGCACCACGGCAGCGCCGTGGGCGATCATCATGTCCAGCGTCACCGGCAGGGTGCTGTCGAAGCCGTACAGCACCATGCCCAGGCTGTCGCCGACCAGCAGCACCTCCACATGCGGGTCCAGCAGGCGGGCCATGGAGACGGTGTAGGCCGTCAGCACGGCCACGGGCTCCCGGCCCTTGCGGGCGGCGATGTCGGGCACGGCGAGGCGCTTGGACTGACCGGTGGCGCTCATGGCGGGTCCCTCCCCTTGCGGACTGGTCGCCGGCGGACCCCGGCGGGTCCCGCGGCGCAGCATGGCGGTGAGGTACACCAATCCCGCCCGGCGTGCCAGCACCGGGCCGCGAGGCTAGAGGCGGACGCCCAGTCCGGCGGCCATTCCGGCCACGGTGTCGAAGACCGGATCGGCCCCGGCCGCGGCGAGCGCGGCCGGGCGGGTATAGCCCCAGGCGACCCCGGCGAAGGGCACCCCCGCCTCCCGCGCCGCGTCGAGATCGCGGATCTCGTCCCCGATGGAGAGCGCCTCCGCCGCCGGGACGCGCAGGTCGCGCAGCAGCCGGCGCAGCTTCGGGGCCTTGCCGAACAAGGCTGTTCCGCAGACGAAACGGTCCACGTTTTCCGCCACCTCCGGTCCCATCACCCGGCGCACGTTGGGTTCGGAGTTGGAGGTCAGGACGGCAACGGTGGTGCCCGCGGCGCGCAGCCCGGCCAGCAGGGCGGGCACGCCGTCGAACAGGGGCAGGCTGCCGATGTCCCGCGCCATGCGCCGCTTCATGTCGGCCGCGATCAGCGGCAGCTTCCAGGACGGCACGCCCAGATGCGCGATCAGGGTGCGCGCGCCGGTGTCCCGCATCGCCTCCAGCTCCTCCGCCGAAAGCCTGGGAACGCGCCATCGTTCCGCCATCGAATTGAAATTCGCGGCGAACCAGGGATAGCTGTCGGCCAGCGTGCCGTCGAAGTCGAAGATGGCCAGTCGGACGGTCATGGGCAGGCCGGGCAGCGGATGCGGAAGGCGGGTCGCCAGCTTTACCCCGCGCCGCCCCCGTGCGCACCTGCGAAATGCCGGTCCCGTGCCGGCGGCCCGTCCGGAAGGCTACTCGCCGCCACGGCCGACGTGTAAGCTGAGGTCCCACCCCTTCCCCGGCGCTGTCGTGCCGCTGCCGTCCCGGCGCTCCGCCGTCGCCCTTCCCCGGCGCTGTCGCGCCGTCGCCCTTCCCGGCGCTGTCGCGCCGTCGCCTTTCCCGGCGCTGTCGCGCCATTGCCCTTCCCCGGCGCTCCCGCGCCGAAGCCCGAGACCCGCCGCCCATGCGCCAGCTTCCCGCCTTCGCCGCGCTGACCCTGCTGCTTGCGGCCTGCGCCGGTTCCGACCCGGACATCCCGCGCCCACGCCTGACCGCCCTGAGCCCGGCGGGAGAGCTGCTCTCCGCCCCCACCCCCGACCCGGAAGCCTACCGCGCCGCGCTGACCGACTGGTTCCGGCGGGCCGACCGCAATGGCGACGGGGCCGTGGACCGGATCGAACTGCTGGCCGACACCGACCGCGCCTTCGCCGCCTTCGACCTGAACCGCGACGGACGCATCACCGCCGCGGAACTGACCGAGTACCGCCTGCGCTCCCCGTTCCGCGCCCCGCCGGAACCGACCGGACGCGACCGGCCGGGGACGGAGGGAACGCCGGGCGGCGATCCGTCCGCGGCAGGCGTCGTCCCGCGTGAGCGCGCCGCCCGCAGCCGGGCCCGGCCCCGGCTGGATGCCGTGATGTCGGCCGACACGGATGCCGACTTCCAGGTCACGGCGGCGGAGCTGCGGACCCAGGCGGAGGCCCGCTTCGCCGCCGCCGACGCGGACGGCGACGGCCGCCTGACGCTGGAAGAGGTGCAGGCGCTCGCCACCCGCACCCTGGAGGCCGCGGCCCGGGCCGTGGACCCGCGGCGGCGCTGACCGCCGCGCCGGGGCGGGCGGAACCGCCCCCGCTTTCCACAGGGCCGCGACGGGAGGAGGCCCTTCCCCGGGGCCTATCCTGTGCTATCTTATCGCACCACCCCCTAGATATAGTGTGGACGCCATGGCCTCCCCCCTGCTGACGCCCAACCCGGTCTACAAGCCCTTCCGCTATCCCTGGGCCTACGAGGCGTGGCTGACGCAGCAGCGCATCCACTGGCTGCCGGAGGAAGTGCCGCTGGCCGACGACGTGAAGGACTGGCGCCAGAAGCTGACGGAGGCCGAACGGAACCTGCTGACGCAGATCTTCCGCTTCTTCACGCAGGCCGACGTGGAGGTGAACAACTGCTACATGCGGCACTACAGCCGCGTCTTCCAGCCGACCGAGGTCTGCATGATGCTGGCCGCCTTCTCCGCCATGGAGACGGTCCACATCGCGGCCTACAGCCACCTGCTGGACACGATCGGCATGCCGGAGATCGAGTACTCGGCCTTCCTCCGCTACAAGGAGATGAAGGACAAGTACGACTACATGCAGGGCTTCAACGTCGACAGCCTGGAGGACATCGCCAAGACCCTGGCCGTGTTCGGCGCCTTCACCGAGGGGCTGCAACTGTTCGCCAGCTTCGCCATCCTGATGAACTTCCCCCGCTTCAACAAGATGAAGGGGATGGGCCAGATCGTCACCTGGTCGGTGCGCGACGAGACGCTGCACACGCTCTCGATGATCAAGCTGTTCCGCACCTTCGTGAACGAGAACCCGCAGGTCTGGACCGAGGCGTTCCAGCGCGAGCTGACCGTCTGCTGCGAGACGATCGTCCATCACGAGGACGCCTTCATCGATCTCGCCTTCGAGATGGGCCCGGTGGAGGGCATGACCGCCGAGGATGTGAAGCGCTACATCCGCTGGATCGCCGACCGCCGGCTGGGCCAGCTCGGCCTGGAGCCGGTCTACCGCATCGAGAAGAACCCCCTGCCCTGGATGGACGCCATCCTGAACGGGATCGAGCACACCAACTTCTTCGAGAACCGCGCCACCGAATACAGCAAGGCCGCCACCCGCGGCACCTGGGACGAGGCATTCGCGGACTGAGGCGTCCGCGGACGGGAGCGTCCTTGACCCTCGCCCGGCAGCGTGCGTACTCTTGTTCGTACGTCCGGCATCCGCACTGCCGGCGGGGAGGCTGACATGACCGGGCGCAGCGGCCACACCGACAGCACCGACTACCAGGGTCGCGGCACGACCGCCGGCAATTCAGAAGCGCTGCGCTTCGACAAGGCGCTGTTCCGCCGCCATCCGGAGTTCCGCGGCGCCCTGAAGGCGCGGGTGGTCGGACCCGGCGTCATGCTGGTCGTGGCGCAGGAGCTGCCCGAGGAGACCGCGGTGGAGGACGCTGCCGACCCGATGCTGGCAGCCTGGCTGTCCTTCATCGAGGCCGATGCCCGCCAGTTGCGCGACCTGTCCGAGGAACGGCTGGCGGAGATGGGGGAACTGGTCGTCGGCGTCACCGTGGGCGACGACGACGACCTGGGCGACGCGTCGTTCTGAGGGCCGCGGGGGCGATGCCTGTCATCCGCAACGGCTGGCGCCTGCTGGAATATCCCGCCCTGACGGCGAGCCTGGACCGGCTGGCCGACAGCGTCCGCCGGCTGCGCGCGGCGGACCCGGTGGACTATGTCCACCATCCCAACGCCAAGCTGCTGGGCCGGCTGCTGACCATCATGCTGGTGGAGGTGCCGGCCGACCCGAACCGGGCCGACTACCGGCTGAAGGGGCCACTCTCGCCCTGGCGGCGCGTTGCGACCGGGCGCTGGCGGCTCTTCTTCCGCTTCGACAGCAGCAGCCGGATCATCGCCTACTGCTGGCTGAACGGAGCGGACGGGCTGCGCAAGGACGGCGATGCCGGCGATCCCTATGCCGTGTTCGGGCGCATGGTCGCGCGGGGCACCCCGCCGGAGGACTGGCCCGCCCTGCTGCGGGCCTGCCGCGACGCGGCGCGGGAAGGATAGGCCGGGGGCGTGTCCCCGACCGGACCCCCGACCCGGGGCCGAAGCTGTCCTTCCGCCACCCTCCGGGGGATGGTAAACCCCGAGGAAGGGGGGCGGCCGCCCCCGTCAGGAGGCTTGGAGAAGAAACGATGGCGAAGACGGGTTCCCTTCTCGCGGCGCTGGCCGCCGGTCTGCTGGCCGGCACGGGGCTGGCCGGTGCCGCCCTGGCACAGCAGCAGACGGCACAGGTCAAGGACATGGCGGCGGACGAGTTCCAGTGGCTTGAGGAGGTCGAGGGCGACAAGGCCATCGCCTGGGCCCGCGAGCAGAACGCGAAGACGCTCGCCCGGCTGGAGAAGGACCCCCGTTTCGAACCGCTGCGGGCCGAGGCCGAGCGCATCCTGACGGCGCGCGACCGCATCCCCTACGGCTCGCTGGAAGGCGGGGTGGTCGATAATTTCTGGCAGGACGAGAACCATGTCCGCGGCCTCTGGCGCCGCACCACGGTGGACAGCTACCGCACGGCCGATCCGGCCTGGGACGTGGTGCTGGACATCGACGCCCTGGCCAGGGAAGAGAACGAGAACTGGGTCTACCAGGGCCATCTCTGCCTGGCGCCGGACAGCAGCCGCTGCCTCGTCCGGCTGTCGCGCGGCGGCAAGGACGCCGCCGTGATCCGCGAGTTCGACGTCGAGAAGAAGGCGTTCGTGAAGGGCGGCTTCGTCCTGTTCGAGGCCAAGCAGTGGTACGCCTGGGCCGACCAGGACACGCTGCTGGTCGCCAGCGATTTCGGCCCCGACAGCATGACCGACAGCGGCTATCCGCGGCAGGTCCGGCTGTGGAAGCGCGGCACCGAGCTTACCAAGGCGCCCGTGCTGCTGACCGTGGCGAAGGATGACGTCTGGGCCCGGCCGCTGGCGATCCACCGGCCGGAGGGCACGGTGCTGCTGCTGAACCGCGGCCCCGACTTCTTCACCGAGGAATGGCATCTGGTCGGCAAGGACGGCAAGACCACGAAGCTGGCGCTGCCGCTGACCGTGGAGTTGCAGGGCACCTTCCAGGGCCGGCTGCTGCTGCTGCTGCGCGCCGCCTGGACGGTGGGCGGGAAGACCCTGCCGCAGGGCGCGCTGGTCGCCGTGCCGCTGGCGGAGATCGAAGGCGGTGCCGCGCCGAAGACCGCCGAGCTGATCCTGGCGCCGACGGACACGGTCGCCATCCAGTCCGTCGCCATCGCCAAGGACGCCGTCTACGCCGCCCTGCTGGACGACGTGAAGGGCCGGCTGACGGCGCTGACCCCGGGCAAGGACGGCTGGGTCCGCAAGGACGTGGCCCTGCCCGAGGCCGGCAGCCTCCGCATCGTCTCCACCGACAGCTTCAGCACCGACGTGCTGGTCAACTTCGCCAGCTTCCTGCAGCCCGACACGCTGTACCTGATGCCGGGCGGTGGCGCGCCGGAGGCGATCAAGTCGCTGCCGGCCCGCTTCGACGCCGCCCCCTTCACCACCGAGCAGCGTTTCGCCACCAGCGCCGACGGCACCCGCGTCCCCTACTTCATCGTGAAGCGCAAGGGGCTGGAGCCGACCGGCGACGCCCCGACCCTGATGTACGGCTATGGCGGGTTCGAGATCAGCTCGACGCCGTCCTATCTCTCGCCCCTGTCCAAGGCGTGGCTGGAGGCGGGCGGGGTCTATGCCGTCGCCAACATCCGCGGCGGCGGCGAGTACGGGCCGCGCTGGCATCAGGCGGCGCTGAAGGAGAACCGGCAGCGCGCCTTCGACGACTTCGCCGCCGTGGCGGAGGATCTGGTGAAGACGAAGGTCACCAGCCCGAAGCGGCTGGGCATCTTCGGCGGCTCCAACGGCGGCCTGCTGGTCGGCACCGCCTTCACCCAGCGGCCGGACCTCTACAGCGCCGTGATCTGCGCCGTGCCGCTGCTGGACATGCTGCGCTACAACAAGCTGCTGGCCGGCGCGTCGTGGATGGGCGAGTACGGCAATCCCGACATCCCCGAGGAACGGGCCTATATCGAGAAGTACAGCCCGTACCAGAACGTGAAGAAGGACAAGGACTACCCCGAGGTCTTCTTCTACACCTCGACCAAGGACGACCGCGTGCACCCCGGCCATGCCCGCAAGATGGCGGCCCGGATGCAGGCCCAGGGCCATCCGGTGCTCTATTACGAGAACATCGAGGGCGGCCACTCGGCGGCGGCCAACCTGAAGCAGCGCGCCTTCATCACCGGCCTGCAGGGGGTCTACCTCATGCAAAAGCTGATGGACCCGCCGAAGGACCGCTGACCGGCAGGGTCGCCGGACGGTCCGGCGACGACATTTCTGCGGAAGAACACGCCGCGCGGGGGAGCCCCCCGCGCGGCGTTTTCCGTTGAGGGGCCGGCCCCCCGCAGCCGCTGGACCGCCATCGGGGGCCACGCTACCATCGCGGCCGGAGGGACCGATGCGCGATCCGCTGGGATACGACACCGACATCTTCGCCTGGTCGCAGCATCAGGCGCAGGTTCTCCGCGGTCTGGCGAAGGGCCGGCGGGACCTGCCCAACGACCTCGACCTCCAGCATGTGGCCGAGGAGATCGAGGATTTGGGCATCTCCGAACTGCGGACCGTGGAATCCCTGCTGCGCCGGGTCCTGGGCCACGGCATCAAGCTCGCCGCCTCGCCCGAGGCGTTGGCGGCGGCCGGCTGGCGGCGGGAGATCCGCACCTGGCAGGGTGATGCCCTGACCCGCTTCAGCGAGGGCATGCGCCAGCGTCTTGATCTGGAGCGGGCCTGGAGGCTGGCCCGGCGTGACGCGCTCGCGGACCTTGCAGAGTACGGGGAGACCGCCCCGGACCTGCCCGCCCCCTGCCCCGCCGGGCTCGACCTGCTGCTCGACGAGGGGTTCGAGCCCGATGCCCTGGCTGCGCTGATCCGGGGGGATGCTGCATGAGCACCGAATCCGTGAACGCCGGTCCCGTGAATGCGGACCCTGCCGGTCTGGTGGCGGCCGCGGTGGCGGAGACCTACCACAGTGCGCGGCTGGAGTTCCGCCCCCAGGTGCCCGACGATGCCGGGGCCTTTGCGGCCCTCCTGGGCGGGGACCGGGACGCCATCATGATGACGGCCTCCATGCCCTGGCCCTGCACGGAGGAGGCGATGCGCCGGTGGATCGAGGGGCGGGGCACGGCCAGCCCCTACTTCACCATCCGCCGCCGCGAGGACGGCGCCGTGCTGGGCAGCATCGGCTGGAAGGACGCGAAGCCGGTGGCCGTGATCGGCTACTGGATCGGCCTCCCCTTCCGCGGGCAGGGGTATGTGCAGGAGGCCGTGGCCTTCGCGCTGGACCTGCTGCGCGAGCGCGGCTACCGCGAGGTGGTGGGCAACACCTTCGCGCAGAACCACGTCTCCCGCCGGGTGCTGGAGCGGATGGGCTTCGCCTATGACGGCGACTATGTCTCCGACCTGCCGCAGCGCGGCGGCCAGCGTCCGTCCTGTCGGTACGTCTACCGCCTGGCGGACTGAAGGGCGGTCCGTCCGGCCGGTGTCCGGACGGGCGCTCGACGCGGACGCCGACGCGCATCATCCGGCCCGCAGCATGCCGTCAGCGACCGCTGCACGTTGACGCGCGGCCGGGCTCGATGAAAGCTGCGGCTTCTGAGCCATCTGCTTTGGAGCCCGGGCCTGCACATGCTCCCGACAGCCGACCTTCCCCCGGCCTCCGCCCTGGCCGATGAGCTGCGCGTCGCCCTCGCCTCGGTGCATGTCAAGGCCCGGAGACTGGTGCTGGATACGCCGGGCGTGATGACCACGGTGCCGATGCTGCGCGGGGTCTGGGGCGCGGCTCTGCACGACCATGACCCGGGCTGCTACGCCGCCGTTTTCGAGGGGCGTGCCGAATCGGGGGCAGAGGCGCATCCGCGGTATCTGCTGCGCCCCGCGCCCCCGGATGCGGTGGACTGGCCGGCGGTGGAGTGGATCAGCATGGCAGAGGCCCTGCACCAAGACCCTGCCCTTCTGGAGGGCTGGCTGCTGGCCTCGGCGCGCGGGCTGGGGCCGGAGCGCCGACCCTTCGCCGTCCGGGCGATCCGGTCACTGGGGCCGGACGGACAGGTACGGGCAGGCACGGCCGACCCGTTCGGCCTGGATCAGGTGGTCTGGCCCCTGGGCACGGCAGGGGAGGCCACGGCCGGGCTGCCCTGCCGTCTGGTCTTCGATGTGCCGGTGCGGATGCTGCGCCGGGGGCGGCTGATCGACCAGCCCACCCTGCCGGACATCGTGGCGGTCGGTCTGCGGCGGCTGTCCCGGCTGGCCGGGGCCACGGCCGGGAACGGAGGCGCGGCACTGTCCGCCCTGAACGGGCCGGCGCTCGCCTGGGCGCGGGCGCTGCCGGCCGGCCGATGGCGGGGCAGCCCGGCCCACCTGCACCGGTATTCCGCGAACCAGGGCGAACTGGACCTGCACGGGGTGACAGGCTCGCTCGACCTGCCGGAGGGACCGGGGCCGCTCTGGCCCCTGCTGGCCGCGCTCGGCTGGGTGCATCTGGGCAAGGCCACGGTGTTCGGGCTGGGGCAGGTGCTCATCCAGCCCCTGGAGTGACCCCCGCGCCCTCCATCCCCGCAAGAACGAACCGCCCGCGCCTCTCCCCCCTCGATAGCGGGGAGAGGGCTGCGGGTTGAATGGCAAGCTACATAGAGAGGATGGCCCCGCTGTGTTTCAGTCCCCTCGGTAGCGGGGAGAGGGCTGCGGACACCATTTCCCCGTGCGGGCGGTACGCGTCGTTCGTCGTTTCAGTCCCCTCGGTAGCGGGGAGAGGGCTGCGGGTTCTGTACGGCCGACCCCTTCGCCTCGGCCCGCGTCCTGTTTCAGTCCCCTCGGTAGCGGGGAGAGGGCTGCGGACTGCATGCTCGAAAACGGATGCGTCTCCGACATGCTCAAGTTTCAGTCCCCTCGGTAGCGGGGAGAGGGCTGCGGACCGGCTGGACTGTTTCAGCGGCTAAAGGAAGCGGGGTGTTTCAGTCCCCTCGGTAGCGGGGAGAGGGCTGCGGAGCGTCCCGGTTGCGGCTCTGGGCGTCGGGGACGCCCTGTTTCAGTCCCCTCGGTAGCGGGGAGAGGGCTGCGGAGCGATTGCCGTCGCGTGCCTCACGACGGGGCAGCACCTGTTTCAGTCCCCTCGGTAGCGGGGAGAGGGCTGCGGACGCTGGACGCCGCCAAAGCCGACGGCACGCGCATCGCCGCGGGTTTCAGTCCCCTCGGTAGCGGGGAGAGGGCTGCGGATTTGGTCGTGACATCACGATGGTGGCGAGCGGCGCGAGTTTCAGTCCCCTCGGTAGCGGGGAGAGGGCTGCGGACTCGGTCTGGACATGATCGGCAGGATGGTCGTCGTCCGCACCGTTTCAGTCCCCTCGGTAGCGGGGAGAGGGCTGCGGACAGCATCCGTTTCAATCAGGATGCCGTACTGGAGTACGGGTTTCAGTCCCCTCGGTAGCGGGGAGAGGGCTGCGGCGGCGAAGTCCAGCCCCTTGGAGCGCATCTCCGAGAGGAGTTTCAGTCCCCTCGGTAGCGGGGAGAGGGCTGCGGCTGCGGACCGCGGACTGACGCTCACACCCTGCGCCCGCGTTTCAGTCCCCTCGGTAGCGGGGAGAGGGCTGCGGGTCGCCCGCCATTCGGGTAATGGCGTCCGCCGCACGTGGTTTCAGTCCCCTCGGTAGCGGGGAGAGGGCTGCGGTTGACGGCAATTCTTATGTGTCAGCGAGCATGAATATTGTTTCAGTCCCCTCGGTAGCGGGGAGAGGGCTGCGGGTCCCCGCACCACTCCGTTATTGCTCTCGCGTCCCTTGGGTTTCAGTCCCCTCGGTAGCGGGGAGAGGGCTGCGGGATATCACCGTCGGTTTCTTCGGCGGGGGCTCGCCCGCGTTTCAGTCCCCTCGGTAGCGGGGAGAGGGCTGCGGAAACACCCGCGGACGGCGGCACCGTCGTGACGGCTGGGGAGTTTCAGTCCCCTCGGTAGCGGGGAGAGGGCTGCGGAGCGGCTCTGCTTGAGTTGATGGAAGAGGAACCCGACCGGGTTTCAGTCCCCTCGGTAGCGGGGAGAGGGCTGCGGAGTTTTCTTAGCAGACCGGACGTTCCGACGCAAGCCGCGATGGTTTCAGTCCCCTCGGTAGCGGGGAGAGGGCTGCGGAAAGCTCACCTTCGACACGTTGACCGTGGAGGCCAACCTCGTTTCAGTCCCCTCGGTAGCGGGGAGAGGGCTGCGGAGCGAGCGTCAATCATCGTAGCTCGGCGCGGCGCTCCTGTTTCAGTCCCCTCGGTAGCGGGGAGAGGGCTGCGGACTGGTGGCTCCATCCCGAGGACGACATCGACCTCGACGACGTTTCAGTCCCCTCGGTAGCGGGGAGAGGGCTGCGGACTTTTATGATACCGACGAGGAAGAGCGCGAAATCGTCCAGCATGTTTCAGTCCCCTCGGTAGCGGGGAGAGGGCTGCGGAGTGGCGTAACGATGGGTGTAACGCACGTTGGACCAACCGCGTTTCAGTCCCCTCGGTAGCGGGGAGAGGGCTGCGGACTGGATGCGGAAACGCTGGTGGCGCTTGCCGAGGTGGCGTTTCAGTCCCCTCGGTAGCGGGGAGAGGGCTGCGGATCGACCGTTGGCGACGTGACGAGATGGAGGAGGTGCTCGTTTCAGTCCCCTCGGTAGCGGGGAGAGGGCTGCGGAAGCAGCCCTGAAAAGACAAAGTGGAGCAAAGGCATGGCCGGCGGTTTCTCGTAACCGGCCCGGCGCCCGGCCCGCAGCCCACCTCTTCAGCCGCCGTCGGCGCGGGAAGAAGGTTTTTTTCTTCACAGTTTCAAGACCCTGGCCCGAATCGTGAGCCCCCCCGGCCCTGGCATGCCACAGCGGTTACGATTCCCCTTGCCTGCCGACCGTCCGTTTCCTTGAGGATCAGACGATGATCCAATTCTGGTGTACGGGCTTGTCCGGCGCAACCCCCAGATCGACGCGGCGGGCATCACAACTGCCGCACTGGGGATAGATGCTGATCCGATCCTGTCCGGCGTCGATCAGAGCGGTCAGTTCGCGGATCATGCGGGCATGGAGCTGTTTGGAGATCAGCACCTCGAACACGCTCTTCTGGACCCGCTGGCCATAGCTGTCCAGGCAGTTGGACACCTTCACGCGGCGCCTGTTGTCGATGATGTCATAGGAGACGACGTAGCGGTTCATCGGCGGCTTCCCGGTCAGCAGGGTGGCAAGGGTATCGACATCGGCATCGAACGGGTCCTCGAAGAACTCGTCATCGTCGGGGTCGGTCCACAGCGCCATGATGCGGCCCCGCTCCGCGTGCGCAGCCGGTCAGCCGCCGAAGCGGAAGGGGCGGTACGGCTCGCCCCCGCGCAGATCGGCGACCAGACGGTCAACCTGGCGCTGGATCAGCCGATGCACGTCCAGCCGCTGCCCGGACGGCGTTCCCTGTTCACGCAGCGGCCGGGCGAGCTGGGCCTCCCACTCCTCCAGAAAGGTGCGGCGCCCTTCCACCGTCAGGCGCACGCCCCCGGGCCGTTCGGCATCGGCTTCGAACATGTCGGGCTTCAGCATGCGCAGATTGCACAGGCGCAGCACCAGCCGGTCGACGACCGGCTGGCGCAGCTCCTCCAGCAGGTCCAGAGCCAGCGACGGCCGGCCGGGACGCAACGCATGAAAGAACCCCAGACAGGGATCGATCCCGCGTGCCTCCAGCAGCCCGGCGATGCGGTTGCCCAGCAGCACATAGCCGAAGGACAGCATGGAATTGGCGGGGTCGGGCGGGGGCCGCTGGGCCCGGCCGGTGAACCGGATGTCCCCCACGAAGGCGGCGCGCAGGCCGGCGAAGTACTGGCGCGCCCCGTTGCCCTCGATGCCGAGAAGGGTTTCCGGCGTGACGGCATCGGCGACCGTGGCGGCGGTCCGCTCCACCTCCGCGATGGCCCGTGCGATGTCCGGGTTGGACTGGTTGCTGCGGACGGCGCGCAGCACCTCGGCAGCGTTGTGCAGCTTGGCCGCCACCACGCCGCGCGCCCGGATCAGCCGCTCCTCCGGGGTATGATGCAGCGTGTACTGATGCAGGCGGAGATCGGCCGTGCGCGCCTCGGGCGGGACCACCCGGGCGGCCAGATTGCCGCCGCCGTCCAGCAGAGCCACGGTGATCCGGTGGGCCATGCACAGCCGCATGGCGTTCGGCGTCAGCGCCGTCTGGCCCAGCAGCACCAGCGTCTCCAGCCGGTGTGGTTCGATGCTGGTCAGGCGCTTGCGGCGGATCGGCCCGTCATCCGGCCCGCCGTCGTCGGCCTGCACCTCGATCCAGACGGACAGGGAGCCGGACTCGGTGCGCACGATGGCGCCGGGGACGGTGACATAGAGGGTGGTCACGGGCGGGGATTCAGACGGGGTAGGCGCGGAAGCGCACGAAGCGGAAGCGATAGCGCCGGCTGCCGTCCGGCTCCGTCTCCATTTCCCGGTCGGTGGTGGCCGCCAGACAGACAACGCCATCTCTGTAAAGCTCGCGCACCAGCGCGAAGGCCAGTGTGAATTCGCCTTGGATCATCGCATGGGTGGTGCCGGGGGGCACCTGCTTGGCAAGGTCCCGGGCAATCTGACTGATGGCAGCGTCATCTGCTTCGGGCGGCACTGCGGGGAAGGGCAGATCACGGATTTCCGGCGCGAGCTTCCGTGCGGCCTCCCGCTGGGTGGCCTCCCACTCGGCACTGGGGTGGTTGGAAAGGTTGAGGAAGAGAGGGGACGACTGAGTTTCCTCAGGGATCTGAGCGGTGGCAAGGTTCTCCACAAGTTTCCTGACACCGTTCGCAATCTGCGGCGCTCCAGCCGGACCTCTATTGAAACCGGCATGCAGCAGGTCATTGCGTAGCTGTCCATCTCCCCTGGCGTTTGAATCCAGTCGGCGCCAACGACATTCCGCCTCGTCTCGAGCTTTTTTGGAGAAGCTCTGCCCTGGCCGACCGGCTTCAGGTTGCGCATAGAGACTCACCATCCCCTCGCGGACAATCGCCGCCGCCTCCATGTAGCGGTCCATCTCCAGATAGCGACGGGCCAGGGCGGCCATGGTCTTCTGGGCGTCGGGACCGGACAGGGTGTCCACACCGTCGGGCAGGACCAGATCGGCCGCCATGGTCCGCAGCCGATCGATGATGGTTGTCAGAGCGGGATGCCCCTTAAGCTCTGTATCGAGTTCGTCGATCTTGGCTTTCAGCTTCTGCGCCGTCCCGGTCGGCAACAGAAGGCTTCCGGTACGCAGCGTGGCAAGATCAGCGGCGAAATCCTCAAGCGGCCTCTTCAAACCGGTGAGCCCGGGCTTCGTCCCTGGACGCCCCCCTTCATCCCAACGGCGGAACAGCGCCCCAGCGTCTCGACTCGTCAGCGCAACCAGATCTTTGCCGCGGCCGGTGCGCAGGAACAGCATGATCGCCTGAGCCCAATCGACGATGTCGAGGAAGGAAGTGAGATCAATGATGGGGGTTCGATCCTCTGCATCCCTGGCTTCGAAAGCGCCATAGACCAGCGTGACCGAGCGGCTGTCGTCCAGGTTTCGCGTCAAGCGGGTAAAGGCCGCCGCAGCACCGGCCAGAAAGGGCTGGGATCGGAAGCCATGGGTGATGTCCATGACCGTTCCGCCCGACATGGCCTCTGGCGGGTCCAGGTGCGTGCGGCAGATCTCGAAGATCCGCCACAGTTCCGACTGATCCTTGCCATCGGGGATGTCCACGAACTTCGGCGCAGGCAGCCCGACCTCTTGAAAGGCTGCGGGCAGTCGTTCCTGCCACGTCTCCCTGGCCTTTGCCGTGGTCAGCAGTACGGTTTCAGCCGGCTGCAAAATACGCGTCAACGCCAGGGAGACATGCTTTGTTTGAATCGGCCCCTCGCCCCGTCCCTCCCAAAAATAGCGAGTAGGTTTGTAATCATTCTGCCCCGATTCGTTTTTCGAACCAAGTCCAACAAAGCTGATAAGACGATCAATATTTTTAGCCATGTCGACATCTCCATCATTAATAATTAGGCAAAAGTGATAGAGTTCATTTCAGGAAAGGATATACAAGATGTTCTGACTTCATTATCCATCGGCCAGAAGAATGGCCATCATCGTCGCCGACCGGCTCCACCGCTCGGCCCACTATTCTGTGAAGTTATCGGCGATTTAGGCGGTGCGTCATCCCTCAGCGTTGGCCATCCGAAATCGGTCCTGCTGCGGATGACAAGTTCTACCTCATCCCCTGCCTTACAGTTCGACGGGACATCCTGGGTGTTCTGAATCGGCCCAACAGTCCCGTTTTGCGGGTAGCGCGCTTTCCACCCGCCCTTTTTCGTCTTCTCCTCAAGCAGGACTGCCCTGACCCGTGTGCCTGGGGCGGGCAAGCTGTTCTGCTGGAAAGGGGCAGGATTCGACGAACGGAGCGCTGACTGACCAAGTCTGGACAGGGCAGGATCAGAGCACCTGCGGCCAAGCTCCTCCCGAAGGCGCTCGAACAAGTCGGCGAACAGGGCGCGCCCGCCATCCTTGCCCCCTAGATTGCGTGACGGGAACGCGACGACCCGCAGTGCCAGCGTGCCATTCGCGCTACGAGTAAGATGATAGTGGACAGGCGATGCATCGCGGAACCGCTCTGGCAGCACCTCCCTTGGCCGCCTCGGGTGATCGTGGCCAAGCCAGACAGGCGGTTCCCAGTTCGCTTGCTGTCGAATTCCATCTCTGTTGGTGATCGGGCCATCGTCTTTAGGGCCATGAATTTTGCGAGGCAAACCCAGCACCTGTTTTGCCGGGTTGTGTTTATATTTCTGAGCAAAGGCTTGGGTCGCATAACCGACCTGGTCCAATGCGAACCAGGGATTCCGCCATGGCAGGTCTATCTCCAATGGTCCCATCAGATCGTCGATGGAAGCAGTCTCGGCTTTCGAGGGCATTGAAACAATGCGATAGATCGAACGAAACTCTGCCGCTGCAGATTTACAGTCGTTCAAAGAATCTATAAGAGATTCTGATCCGACCCGAATCTGTACATCTGCAAATGATCCGAAGCCCTTTCTGCTTTTAGAGCCAGCGCCCCCAAAATTACAAAGCAACCACAATGCGGAGGCTGCCTGACGAAGAACCAGAGGGGAGCGAGCCGTCAAGGTAAGCTGCCATCTTGATCCTGCCTCCATGCACCATCTCTGCCGGCGTATATTTTTGGATTTTTCGTCCATACCATAGGACGAATAGAACAATCCTTGGGTTGTTTTTTTGCCAGAAGGCTTCTGGAGATTATTTTTATTGTAGAATCCAGCGTCATCTTTATCGAACTTAAAGCACCCCTTCTTCTCAATCGGTGTCAAGGCTACTCTGACGGAGCCTCCGGTCTTGACATCGCCCCAGACCAGAGTTTCAAGGTTTTTCAGGTCCTTAAGAGAGACGTGGGCCACGTGCAGGGTGCGCCACCACCAGCGAAGCAGGCCGCGCAGGGTGGCGGGGCGCAGATCGCAGTCATTTCCGTCCTGCGTGGCACCCGCGAAGAAGGCGGGGCTGACGAGATCCAGCGTGACGGTCAGCGAGCGTTCCGCCGGTGGCGCCGGGCGTGGCCCCTCCACCGGCACGAAGGTGCCATAGCCGGCGTTGGTCTTGGCCCCGGCCCCCTTCACGGTAAGCGCGGCGCGCAACCAGTCCGCCGCCGTGGCGACCAGGGCCGAAGCCAAGGCCGCATCGGCACCGGAGCGGACGGACAGGGCGAAGCTGAACCGCCAGCCCTGCTCCACGGCCAGGAACTGGACCGGCACCGGCTCCATCCAGTCCCCGGGAGGCTCGCTGTCCTGATAGTACTTCTTATGGTGGTTGGTGACGATATCGCGGACCAGCCTGGGCCAGGTCAGCGGCCAGGCGTCATGGAACACGACTGCGCCCGCAGTGCCCGCAACGTTCTTCTTCGGGTCAGGGGAACGACCGAAGATCGCCGTGAAGGTCGGATCATCCTCCGTGAGGCCGGCTTCGGTCAGCGCCCAGGCGCGCGCCATGCCCTTGAGGCCGCTGCCCGGCAGATAGCAGAAACCATGAAGCGGGTGCAGGCAGATGCCGGCATTCTCCAGCGCCGAGGCGCGTGACAGATGCAGGGTGAGCGGTCCCTCGGTCGTCGCCTCGAACCGGGTGGCGCCCAGCGCGTCGAGCATCGCGTTGCGGCGCTTCAGCGCCCAGTCCAGCGCCGCCTTGTCGCCCTTCGTCGCACAGACCTCTTTCAGAGCCTCGGCCTGTAGATCCTTCTGCGCTCCGCCGACGCTGAACTTGTCCAGTTGCAGGCCGGGATGGCGCTCCGGTGGCTGTATGCGGTCGAAACGTGCCCGCGTTCCAGCCGGCACGAACGGCCCGGCGTCAATCCCATTCTGTGTCGTCGCCATCGCCCAGCCCCTCCGCCTCGGCAAAACGGTTCAGCCATTCCAGATAGGCCAGCGTCTCCAGCGTGGCCCGGCGCAGAAAGATTCTGTCGCCGCCCAGGATGTCGCGGATCAGCGCGTCGTCGGATGCGAGGGCCGGAGTGCCGGTAATGTCCGCATCAGACTTGAGACGGGGCAGGACCCACCCGCCGACGGTTTGCAGCAGCAGGACAAGGCCCTCCTTTCGTTTTCCCTCCTTCTCCTTGGCCTTGGCCTTGGCCCGCACGAAGGCCAAGGCCTGGCCCAGCCCGGCGGCCCGGATGCGCATCGGCAGTTTCTTGGCGTGACCGCCGAAGTCTTTTTTCGCCTCTGCCGGGCATGTCTCGATCTTCTTGATGACAGCCCAGGCGTGGGCGGCACGTTGCTGGGCCACGTCCTGGGCACGGGCGGTAACGGACTTCGGCGATGCGGGCGATGAGCCCGCCGCGGCCGATCCGCCTGTAAAACCCTGGCCCCCTGACGCTGGGCCCCCCGCAGGCGTCGACGCCTGCGCAGCCATCGTGGGGTGATACGGGGGGGGACTCACGGCGACCGCCTGGGGCGGTCCGGCCGGCACCGCCTGTCGGGGGTGATGATGGTCACCGCGCCCCTTCGATTTCCTGCTCATCGCGCACCTCCGTCCGCCCATGTCAGGCGGCAGATGCCACGGCCGATGGTCTCATCGGCGCCGATCTGAACCACGTCCAGCTCAGATTGGCGCACCCACGCCAGCACCTCGGCGGCCGGCATCGGCACCTCTGCCCTGCGGCTGGATTCCGCCATGACCAAGGCATGGAACAGGGTCTCGGCCGGAAGCACCTCCTCATAGAAAAGAGCGCCGTTCTTGACCGTCTTGGTCTTCGCGTCCAGTCCGATGCGGGCGACCACCTCGGTCGCATGCTGTACGAAATGACCGAAATCATCATCCGACAGGATCGCCAGATGGGTGCGCATCCGATCCCCGGTCGCCGCATCCACCGTCTGGGCCAGCACCTCCGGCCATAGTCCGGGATCGCCCTCGTAGTCGAAGTCGAACTCCTCCAGGATCAGCGCGGTGTTGTCGATCAGCAGCGGGCTTTCTTGCTCCGGGCCTACCTTCGGACAGCGGACCTTGCCGGTCGTTACGGTCGGTACGGCCGGCAGCGGCTGCTCGCCCACAAGGGCCCGGTCGCGGCAGAACCGGGCCAACACCGTCGGGCAGGTGATCCAGGCGAACACGCCTTTCAGCGACCGCACCGGAAAGGCCAGGATCCGGGCATCGGTCAGCGCCAGCGCACCGGCATGCTCGGCCGCGTTGTCCGTATCGGGGCCGAACACGGCCCAGAGCTGTCCATCGTCATTGTGCTTGCGCTTCATCGCGGCCCGCAGCACGCCCTTGATTGAAGAGGCGGGGATCAACGGCCAATTGGTGTGCCGCTCGCGCTGGACCGGCAGATCGACCACCCCCAGAGCGGTGCCCGAACCCGGGTGCAGGCCGGTCAAGGCATGAATGAACAGGCTTGCTCTCGCCCCATCAGGCATGACGCCACACTCCCTTCAGGACACATCCATAACCAAGATGCCGGTCCTCCGCCGTGCCCGGCCCAAGGGCCAGATCCTCCGGCGGATCACCCGCGAAGAAGAAGACACTTCCAGCCGGCACGGCGAAGCGGGTGGGCTTCGGCTGACGGCGCGCCAGATCCCAGCCGGAGACCGGGACCGGGTCGCGCACGGCGGCCGCCAGCGGTCGCCAGTCCGCGCCCCGCCAACCGCCGTCCAGGAAGGCGGGCGTGGTCAGCACCAGCACCGTTCCGCCCTGATCGGACGCCGGCGTGTCGGGCGGTTCGGGCCAAGGCAGAGCGCCGTCCTTGATCCCGACCCTGACCCGCCGGCCCTCTCCCCCCCAGGCAATGACCTCAGAGGTGCTGAGGACGTCCTTGAGGGCGTCGGTCAGCCCGTCGATCTGGGCGACGAAGGACACACCCTTTCGCAGGCACAGAAAGCCCACCCCATAGAGCATCCCGTCCTCGCCGGTCAGCGTGTCCCCCTTGATCGCCAGCCCGACGCGACGGTCGATGTCATACAGGCAGTCCCCGGGCCAGAGGGTATCGGCGGCCGGCGGGCGGCCCTCCAGAACTTCGGCCATGCCCTTCAGGGTGATGAAGCCACCCGCCGGTTCGGTGACAGCCTCTGTCGCCGCCCATAACGGCCGCTCCCACTCCGGCGCTGCGGTTTCGCGCCAACCGGGCAGGTCATCGCGCAACGGGGTCAGGAGGTGCAGCGCCTGTCCATGCTTTTCCCGATGCAGATGCAGCGGCGCGGGAAGCAGCGGGGCACCGTCCTTCGCCAGCCAGGGCCCGCGGACGGACAGGTCGGCGATGGCGCCCAGATCGGCGCCCTGACCGGCCAGCGCGGCATCCAGCGGTACACCGCGCTCCAGGTCTGACTTCAGCGTCCCGAAATTACAGTTCAGACGCTGCATCAGCGCAGTCCGCAGCGCACCAGCCAGGGTCTGCGGCTGGGGCAGGCCGCTGGTGGCGCCGGTACCGGCGCCGAACGGCTTGCCGCCGCGGAAGAAGAGGCCGTCCAGCGGCTCAAGGATCAAAGTGACAGTTCTTCCGGTCATCGCGCGTTGCCCCTCTCAGCGGTCGCGGCCACGGGCGAGGAAACTGGCATCCTGACAGGCCAGGGCGAAGTCAGCGATCCGCGGGCCATCATGGCCATGGCGGAACCGCTCATAGGCAGCCGCCAGCGCCGCCAGGGCCATGGCCTTGGTGTCGTCATCCGTGGCTGCCGGCGCGAGGTCCAGGATCGGCCCGAGCCGGGCCAGTCTCTCCAGCGTCTCTCCTTCCGACCGGCCGACCTGGCGTTTCAGCTCTGCCGTGCCCGCGTCCACCGGCAACCCGTCCAGGGTGCCGGCCATGCCCCGCAGTCGATAGGCCCAGCGGTCGGAGGCACCATCGCGGAACGCCTCCACCAGCGCGGTCATCCAGGGCACATTCTCCCAGCGCAGAAAGCTGGTCGCATGTTCCCCCGACCGGCGGCGCACCGTCAGCGCCAGACGGTCTCGGCCATCACCCTTTGCCTTCTTCTCCGCCGTGCGGGCAGCGTCCAGCGCCTCCCGCAGATCCTCCTTGTGATGGACCACGGCCACGCCGACCGACAGGCCGGCCTTGTCACCCAATGCGAGCCGTCCCTCATACCACCCCCCGGTGCCGCGGAACGCATTGCGCAAGGCGAGGGCGCAGGACAGGGCACGCGCGGCCGGCAGTACGGCCAATACGTCATCTCCCCCGGAATAGATCAGCCAGCCCTTATGATTTGTGACGATGGCAGGAGCTGCATGGACGGAAAAATTCGCCAAGGCTTCGGAAATCGCCATATGATGCAGGGGCGACATGCGCCGGCCTTGGTCAAGCTTATCCCCCCGCAACCACTGCCCCATATTGTCGCCATCGGCGACGAGAATTGCATAATAAGACGGCGGATTGTTTTTGCTATTTCTTTTAGCCTCCAAGATCTGCGCCCAGACCTCGTCCGGGCAGCGGGCTTCGTCTTTATCCTGATCTTGCCGCACCCAGTGCAGCCACTGCCCGGACCACTCACCCCGATCAGCATACCGCTGCAAATCCGGTCCGGCACCCTCCAGCCACTCCGCGGCTGCCACGGTAGCGGTATCAGGGAAGCGGACATCCTTCGGTTCAAACCCGAACGTGATCTGAGGAAAAGCTGGAAAGGCGAACCGCTTGACCAGGGACTGGGCGCAGAACCGTTCGCTCGGGCGCATCCGCACGCCGCCCATTCTCAACCGATCGGGGGCGACCTTCCAGAAGACCCCATCTCCCATCTGCTCCCAGCTGCCCAGAAGGGTGCATTTCGCTACAGTTCCCGTAGCCTCGGCCGCAGGGTTCACCGGCACCGGCAGGACTGATCGTCGGGCTGCCAGCACCCGGCCGGCGAGGTCCACCAGCCCGATCCAGCCCACCCCTCCACCTTCATCCGCATCCGTCGGAATCCCAAGGCGGGAAAGCGTTGATGCGTCGACATCCAACGGGACCGCCACGGCACGGACATGCAGCATGGCGTCGATCTGCGCATCCCACAGTGCATCCCAGCCGCGGAAATCGTCCATCCGCTCAGCGATCTTTCCCCGCACCGCAGCAGCAATCTCAACCAGCGCGTCCTTCGCAGCTGCCTCGCAGGCACGCGCCAGGGTCGCAGCCTCTGCCCCCTCCTCTCCCCAGGGGACGAGTGCCAGGAACCGATGCGGTAGGCCGGACGTGGGGATGGTTTCTTCGCCCTGCCCAGATCTCTGCCACGGGTTTCCGTACAGGCTGGGCGATATCAGGTTGTGCTTGCCCAGTCTGTCGATCACCGGCCGCATCGCGCAGAACGACAGGTAGGACAGAAGTGCGCTGCCGGTCCGTAGATCGCGGAGCGATCGGGCGGCTGCGATGAAAGGCTGTACGGGCCCCAAGGCAACGGTGAGCAGCCCGAGCCGGTCACTGCTCTGAAGTGCCGCCGCCACCGCCATCCTGAAATGGCCGGGATGGTCGGGCCTGCCCCCTGCCCGTTCGGGAGGTGCGGCACCACCAAACGGGTGGCGCTGTGGATCGGAAGCATCACCATCCTCATGGCAGAACCGGCGAACAACATCCGATTCAGCAGAAGATACTTCCTTCTGACAGGGCACGCCGGACCGAGATGAAATACCAGGTTGATTATTTATAAGTTTATTGTCCATGAAGGCGCATCCTTTAGGGACACAGGAACATCATGGGTGGGCCGCCCCCTTTGAACTGTTCTCAAAAAGCTGCATTGACGGCAAATGCACCCATCAGAAAGCGTATGATGCCTGCACGAAAGAGGTATGTGAAGCTCTATTCGGACGCTACACCGTCCTATCCCAGATTTAGAAGCTCCCTTGGACGGCAGCATCCGCTATGCGCTGCAGCAGACCGTGACGTATCCTGGCCCGAATATTAGAGTCACCATTTAAAGATTTCTCTGTGTATTATCCCAGATAAAAATTTCAATTAATTAAAACAAATTAATAATATAGACAATAAAAATACCCGCAAATAACGCTGATTATCTTGATATCATTCAGAAAGATCATACATTGACACTTGAGTGCTACGGACACTCGCCGGAAGGCGGCAGGCGATCTCCGTGACAAAGGGAGCATTCCAAGCGGTACAGAAACCCGGAAGACAGCATCGTGGCCATCGGGAATCGCAAGGAAAGAAAGCGCCAGCGCAAAGACAGCCAGGGGGCGCTCGACAAAGCTCAACTCGAAACCGTTTGGACGCGGGTGCCCAGCATCATCTTGTTCAGTACGGCCCGCGCCCTGGCGACACAAAGCTACGATGCGGAAGTGATGGCCAAAGGACTTTCCGGATCCAGTTGCTCCTGCTCCATCGGCAGGAAGGCAGGCTCGCCAAGCTGCGAGCAAAGCTCGGAAACGGCCGTGTCGCTCCACGCATCGACCCCCATCAGGTGAGGGCGCAACGGGCGACTGATGGACCGTGCGATGTACTGAAGAATCCGCACGCCGTCCGCATCGACATCTCCCCAATGGAAGAACGGCACATCGGCGGGCAGGAGCGCATCCATACGACGGATGGCCTTCAGCGTTGCAAGCGCAGGGAAGCCGCCGGAATACAAGATGATGCCGCCATCATCCACCTCCCGGACGTAACGGTTGAAGGACGCGAGGTTCTCGATAACCAGGAAATACCCTGGCCGGCCGACAATCACCAAAGTGTCCAGCCATTCCGGAGGCACTCCGACATAGGGCCGTCCGTCCAGCCGCGTGTCGCCGGACAGCGTCAGCGACCCGCGCAGCAGGACCGGCTGGGGGAACTTCTCGATGCCGAACGCTGCGAGAGCTTCGCGCGGAGGAGCGTCGGGAAGATCAAAGCGCTTGCGCAGAGCGCGTGCCAGACGTGGCAAGCCCAGCTCGGCCGCCTTGCTGTCGCCGCAGGCGCGTCGGGAGAAGGTACGCATGTCCACTCCGACATGCTCCCCGCGATCCACCGCACACAGGAGCCGAATGAAACCGGCCGCCGTTGCCACATCACCGGGCTCCAATCCCGGATACCCCTCGCGTCGAATGGCCCATGCGGCGGCGATTTCATCCACGATCTCACCGACCCAGGCGGGCAGAGGGCCGGTGAGGCGGCGGAGAACGTCGATCGCCCGAGCGGCTTCGTCCGTTGCAGGCACGCGGCCGAGATGAGCCGCAAGTTTCGTTGCGTCGGCAAGTGCCACAGAGCGGATCGAAGCGGGGCCGCTCGGCCGTCGTTCAAGGGCGATGTGCACGGCGCCGGCCTTCCCCGCCGCCGTCATCACGCGTTCGAAGCGCTCCAGTTCCTCGCCGGTGCGCATGCCTTCATAATCTGGATAAACACGGACGACGGTGCGCCCCGGCTCCCGCTCTATGGTCGACAGCATATGCTCCAGGGCGCCGACCGCATCGCGGAACCGCTTCGCCACGGCTCACGTCTCCGCCTGAGCGGCCATCATCCGCCGGAACCCGTCGAGGCCGAGGTTAGCCGGGTTCGCCTCGGCAAGATCCTGCCGGGTGCGTTCGCCCACCCCATACCAATCCACGTGGATCAGGTCCCCGTTGCGGAAGGTTTCGACGAAATACTCCAGGGTCTCGTAGAGCGTTGCCCGCTTCTCGAACGGCGCAGCCACGATGACCTGCAATCCCAGATTCTCGTAATAATCCATGCAGGCTTTCTGGTTCCTGCCATCGAGTTTGGAGAAGGCTTCGTCGAACACGGCAAGGCCGATCCCCTTCTCCTTTGCCACGTCACCTGCCGCCTTACCATGGTACGCAGCGGCAAGGGCGGTGCCGATGGCGATATAGAAAGGCACCTGCTGCTCGGCGCCGGATCCGGTACCCCGCCGGGTTTCCAGATCCACTTCGCGGTTCGTCTTGATGTCCTTCATGATGAGATTGAAGCTGTAATAGTGGCGATAGTCCTCGAAATCCGCCACATCTCGCTTCTCATCCAACAGCAGCTCCTGCACCATTTTCAGCGCGATGGCATGCGGGTGCGTGTCATCGGCCTGACTGTCGAACAGCAGCGCAAACACGGAATCGTCAACCCGAGAGGCTTCTACCAGCCTGATGATCGCCTGATAGGGCTCCACAGGATGGGCAACGAAGCGGTAGACCTCGTAGTGGAAGTCGTGCGCGCGCAACGTCCGGTTCATGTCCTCCAGAGCGGAGTGAAGGGCGTCGAACCGGCGTCGCAACTCATAGGCAAAGGAGTGTTGGAAGAAGTTACGAGAACGGTCCGCCGCAGCCTCCGCTTCCGCCTGATGGCGCACCAGATCGATCCCTTCGATGCGCGCGATACCCTGTTCGACCCAGGGGGCAATGTCGCGGAGGACCTGGGCCTGCTCCCGGGTGAACTCGTTCTTCAGCCCGAACTCCATATTGAAGGCCAGATAGCCATCAAAGATGCCAATTCTTACCGATTGGATCCGCTGGGCTGCGGCCTCGGCGTTGCGGCGGGCGAGATCCGCGGTCCGGGTGAGGTTTCCCTTCTGCGCCGCCACGGCCGCGCGATAGGCGGCGCGCGACGCCGGCCGATCGATCCGGTGGCGCACTGCCTGGAACTTCTGGCGGGCAAACTGGACGCTCAACTCAGAACCCACAGCATTTTCACCACCGCCAAGCGTCATACTGGCCGTGCTGATGCTCTGCGTAGCCCGCTCCTCGGCGCGGACGGCGTCCTCGATACCCTTGGTGTACAGGCGGATCTGCTGATCGATCTCCACCATGCGCGCCTTGAATTCGGGATTGATGTTCCGCTCCAGCGCGCGGATGTCCTCGGCAAGCGTGTCGAGCTTTTCCTTCAACCAAGTGTAACGGTCCAATGCGGCGATCAGGTCCGTGCCCCTGCCGACCGCCGCCGACAGCACCGTAAGACAGCCGGCCGCGGTGCGCAGGTCCTTTGCGCGGCCTTCCAGTTCCTCCAACTCCTCTTTGATCGCATTCCGCCGGCGTTCCAGGGCTGACAGCCCGATACGGCCAGCACCCGCGCCGATCTTGTAGCCTCCGGCAACCGCGCGCATCTCGACAACCAGACCATCGTCGTAGGTGCCGTCCTGCATCACGGCCCGGCCGGGGCGGTGCAGATCCTCGACCGAGTAGGCGAGCCTGACCCCGCCGATGCGACGAACGACGAACGCCATCGCCAGTGGATCGTCCGAGGCGAGCACGCCCGCCAAGGTTCCTGGTTCCGGCCGCCCCTCCGCCGGCGACAGCTTGCGGCTGTTCACCACGCGGCAGCCTCGCAGGCGGACACGGTTGTGCTGAAGGTAACGGATCGCATCCTCGACGTGGGCGTCCGCGACGATGACAGCCTCGCGGTCGCGTCCCAGCAGGGCTTCCACAGCATCGCGCCAACGGTCGTCCATCACACGCAGAAGGGTGCAGACGATGCGCGGTCGCCAGCCGAAGCCCTCCATCTCGGCCACCAGTCTCTCAACGGTGCTGTCGATAGCGATGCCGGTCGCCTCGATATCCTTGATCTGCCGGACCACTTCCCGCAGTTCCTGTTCCTTGAGGCCCTGAGCCTTGGTTTCCTCGTTGGCCGCCCTTTCGCAGGCATCGATCAACGGAGGGAGGCGGAGACGGGGGTCGTCGAGGGCGGTGGCCAGAGCCTGAGGATCGTTCGGCCAGACGGGCACCCGCGCCGGCCCGCCAGCTTGGCGCATCCGCTCCACGACCACGAAGGGCTCCCCGGGCATGGTTGGCAGAAGCATACGGAATTTCAGGGCATGGGCCCCCTGGTTGACCGCCTTTTGGATGGTCTCCAACTGCCCGACTGTCTCCTTCAACCGGGTTTCTGCAAGCGCCCGTTCGCTTTCGAGCTGGCGCCGCTGGGCACTGCCGCTCTGTGCAGCAATAGCGTCGCGCACCGTCCCAAGCTCGTTCCCGAGCTCCTCGCGCAGCGCCTCCAGCTGCGTTCTCGCCCGCTTGGCCTCCGCTTGATCGGCCAGGTTCTGATCGCGCCGACGACGTAGCGTGCGGTTCTCGACAAAGGCATGGTCCAACTGAGCCCGCGCGGCGATCCACTGCTCACGATCCTGGGCAAGGAGGTCGTCCTTGAACGTCGAAATGGCGCTGCGCAAAGCGTGCAGCCGAGCCAGCTTGGTCCGCGCCTCCTCGACCTGTTTGCGGAAGGAGTGGTAGGTGGCGATGGACTCGCGTAGTTGACCAATGCGGATCGGGGAATCTTCGAGAAGGTAGCGGCGCACGAAGTCTGTAGCCGAGGGGATCTGTTCGAAGGAAATCGCGTTGACAAACGCCTTCAGGAACTGATCGGTGTTGATGAAGCGGCCGCCGGTCGACAGGATCTTCATGTAGTCCTGCACGTATTTGCCCGGCTCGTTGCGATAGGTCAACAGAGTACCGCCCGCCTCGCTGCACAGGCGCTCCAGGTGCGGGCGCACCACGGCCCAGTCGCGCGGCTGTTCGGCACCGTCAGCGGACAGTTCCAGGAAATGGGTATGGCTCAGGCTGATCCCGTCGGCGATGAACTGTACCGGTGGCCGTTCGGCAGCCTCGTTCTGGCTCGCTTCCAGCGCGAGTCCGATCGAGGTCACGTGATGAGGCAGCCCAGTGTCCTGGAACACCAGATAGATGTATGTAAGCGCCTGTGAGCGCATTACCTGGTCAGGGCTAAGTCGGCCGAGACAGTAGGCTTGGACGGAGCGGAGGCTGCGCTTGCGGTTGCCGTCGGTTGCGCTCGCGTTGAGACGCAGATAGCGCCCGTTATTGCCCGTGACGACCACCTGGATGAGATCAAGGAGGGTCGACTTGCCGCTGCGGTTTTCGCCGATCACGCCGATGTCGCCGCTCACGTCTATGTCGGTCGCGGGCAGCAGATGCCAGTTGATCATGCCGATGCGGATGAGGTGCTTCACTCTTCCGTTCCTTCCTGTTCACCGTCGTCCTGCGGCGATCTGGTCCTCCGCTCCCGTGTAATCGCGCTCTCCGCTTCCGCGGCGAAGCGTTCGAGGAGATCGAGCGCGTTTCCGCCCACCAGCAGATGCAGCATCGGGCGAATCTCGATTTCGCGGTCGGCCGCTTCCGGATCCCAGTCGCCGAGCCAGACAAGGCCGCGCCGGTGGAATTCGCGTAGAGCATCCTCGAAGCGCGCCGAGATCAGGGCCTCCTTACGGTTACGACCTGCGATGTCGCGGTAGCGTTCGAGCACCTCATTGAGCGTGGTCTTCACCACCGCGCGGGCCTCCGCGGCGCCGCGGTTTGCCGCATCCTGCCAAGCGAGCGCCAGGATCAGCAGCACGATGGTCTTGTCCATCCGCATTTTCGGGAAAAGGTCCAGCTCGGGATCGGGTAGCAGGCCGACCCACTGTTCAGTTTCGCTGATCCGCAACTGATAGCCCAACGCATCGAACAGCGCTGTGAAATAGCTCCGGAAGCGCGGGCCTGTCACAATTTCATAGGCGTGGGTGGTGCCGCGGTCGCCGGCGAACAGGAACTGACGCTGGAGGAGTTGGTTGGCGACCTGCCGGACGTCGTCCACGACCCGGTCGCCGAAACGCACTTCTATGTCGACCAAATCCTTCAGCATGGTGATGGACCTCCAGCACTTACGCATCGTTGTCGATAGCTGTACCGGCGATCTTAGTGCGGATCAGGAAATTCTTGCAGCGAATCCATTCGTCATCCCGCCAAGCCCCCTCGGGGCATGGCAGGATTTCGTAATGCTGCGCGAACTCCGACGACGGCTTATAGCGGAGGCGGCGCAGCTGTTCGAAAACGAGGAAATCTTCAACGCCATTGATGGACAGCCATCGGGCTTCGCCGGTACAGCCTGGAGGCACCCGGCAGTCCAGAAAGCGCAATACACGGGCCGTCTCCACCACAAACAGATCATTGTAGTCACGAAGCAGGCGGCGGAAGGCGGCAAGGACGGGATCAAATTGCTGCCGCCGCACGGCGGTCGCCTCGACCGGTGGTTTGGGAGCCCGCGGCTGGGCCAGCAAGTGCGGAGCCCAGGGAGTCACCTCCGGCAGGACGAACCCTCTGGGCTGCCGGTCATCAAGCCATCCCATCATGCCGACCTCGCCGAGTCCGGTCAGGACCCGGTCGAGCCGTGCTGTCAGTCCGGTGACCCGCTGGGAATGGCGATGGTCACCCAGCTCAGCGTATTTCAAGACATTGCGCAGCCGTCCTTCCAGCCGTACCCGGTAGACGTTGATCCGGTCGTAGGTCTGGTCGACGTTGTCAAAGACATTGCGGATGGTGAAGAGGTCCTGATCGAGCTGCAACCCCGCTTCGCTTCGCGTAAGCGAAACCTCACCTTCGACATAGCCATCGATGATCTGGTCACGCAGGTATCCCTCGTCGCTGATGGCGTCGACGTAGCCGAGGATCTCATGCTTGAACCGGTAGGGATGGTTTGTCTTGTAGATGGACTCGAAGTCCTTGAGCACGAGCTTACCAATAAAATCCTGCACGAACGTGGCAAGGCGCTCGTTCAGGCTTTCCGACGCGAGAATGTCCCGCTCAATCGAGCGCAGACTTGACAACACCGCCCGCAGTTCACGGGAAAAGCGGACTGCCATCTCAGCCGCCTTGTTCAGGCCGACGGCATTGACGCGGCCATCGACATTGACTACTGCGGCAAGCGCATTTCGAATGGTGACAACCACGCCACGGAACGAGGTTGCCAGTCCTCTCTGGATCGCCGCCAGCCGCTCGGCCAAAAGCATCGCCGCAGGCGGCATGTCGACCGTGATCTTCAGGCCGTAACTCTCCTCTTCCAGCCATCCCGTATCGATGAGGCGGCCGTAAGCCCGATAGGCGCAGTCGAGGAGGAGGTCCTGCCGCCTGTCCTCGGGACGGGCGCGTCGGATCCGGCGCCCTGTGGTTCTCACATCGGCAACCCCGGACCAATCCTCCCCGTCGTCGGCCCAGAGTTCGGGCTGATTGCGCAGCAGATCGTAAATATAACCAACTACTTCCAGGCGATTGGGAAAGGTCACCGTGTCGCTGAAGAATCGCTCGAACAGGTCGGTAACAAGCTGCGCGTAGAGATGCCTGTTCGCACGACTGAACAGTAGGAAGGCATCTTCGTGAAGTTCCCCGAAGAGGCTCACCTCTACACCTCTATGAATACATTAAATTCCCACAAATCACCGTGACCGAATTTAAAAAATAGCAACGAGGGCACACGTCATATAAAACCACGACCACAGGGATCGTGTCGACAGTTTTATCAAAGCAAAACCAGATTTCCTTTAAAGGTAATATAAATTTTTGTATGAATAATTTATTTATGCAATAAATTTGCTACTATTTGTTGTTATTTGCCCCCCCCTTCCACATCGAAGCGCATCTGTTGCTCAAAAAAAGGACTGGCGGGCGCCATCCTCCATTACCATGGCATCCATTGGCGGACCGCCATCGTCCAGGTTCCTGCTCGCGGTCTGGATCGTGTGCGCGGCAGGATCAGCCGCCCCGCCCCTCACTGGCAGGCGAGGCATTCCTCGTACTTCGCCGGTTCCGGCGGCGTGTCGGGCTTCGCGGCGGCGGCCGGGCGGGATTCGCTTTCGGCGCGCTGCACGGAGAGCGAGCGCAGGTAGTAGAGGCTCTTCACGCCCTTCTTCCAGGCCTGGAAGTGGATCTGGTGCAGGTCGCGCTTGTGGACGTCCGCCGGCAGGAAGACGTTCAGCGACTGCGACTGGCAGATGAAGGGCGTGCGGTCGGCGGCGTGCTCGATCAGCCAGCGCTGGTCGATCTCGAAGGCGGTCCTGAACAGGTCCTTCTCGTCCTGGGACAGGAAGTCCAGATGCTGCACCGAGCCGCCGTTCAGGGTGATGGCCGACCAGGTGTCCTCGTCGTTGCGGCCGTGCCGCTCCAGCACCGCCTCCAGGTACTTGTTGCGGACCGACCAGCTCCCCGACAGGGTCTTGTGCGTGTAGGCGTTGGCCGCGATCGGCTCGATGCCGGGGCTGGCACCGCCGCAGATGATGGAGATGCTGGCCGTCGGCGCGATGGCGATCTTGTTGGAGAAGCGCTCCTTGCCGCCATACTCCGCGGCGTCGGGGCAGGGCCCGCGCTCCGCCCCCAGCGCAAGGCTGGCGGCATCGGCCTGGCGCTTGATGTGGGCGAAGATGCGCTTGTTCCACACCTTCGCCATCACGCCCTCGATCGGCACGCCCTGGCCTTGCAGGAAGCTGTGGAAGCCCATGACGCCGAGACCGACCGAGCGTTCACGCATGGCCGCGTACTTCGCCCGCGCCATCTCGTCCGGCGCCTTGGCGATGAAGTCGGTCAGCACGTTGTCGAGGAAGCGCAGCGTGTCCTCGATGAAGGTCGGGTGGTCCTGCCACTCCAGGAACGTCTCCAGGTTCAGAGACGACAGGCAGCAGACGGCCGTGCGCTGCTGGCCCCAGGGGTCGAGCCCCGTGGGCAGCGTGATCTCCGCGCAGAGGTTCGACATCTTCACCGTCAGCCCGGCCAGCTTGTGGTGCTCCGGGATGGCGCGGTTCACATGGTCGATGAACAGCAGATAGGGCTCGCCCGTCTCCACCCGCGCCGTCAGGATGCGGATCCAGAGCTGGCGGGCGGAGACGACGCGCAGGGTCGCGCCGTCCTTCGGGCTGACCAGCTTCCAGTCCTCGTCCGCCTCCACCGCGCGCATGAAGGCGTCGGGGATGACCACGCCGTGGTGCAGGTTCAGCGCCTTGCGGTTCGGGTCGCCGCCGGTGGGGCGGCGCATCTCCACGAACTCCTCGATCTCCGGGTGCCAGACCGGCAGGTAGCAGGCGGCCGAGCCGCGGCGCAGGGAGCCCTGGGAAATCGCCAGCGTCAGGCTGTCCATCACCCGGATGAAGGGGATGACGCCCGAGGTCTTGCCGTTGCCCTTCACCCGCTCCCCGATGGAGCGCAGGTTGCCCCAGTAGCTGCCGATGCCGCCGCCCTTGGCGGCCAGCCAGACATTCTCGTTCCAGAGGCCGACGATGCCCTCCAGGCTGTCCGACGCCTCGTTCAGGAAGCAGGAGATCGGCAGGCCCCGGTCGGTGCCGCCGTTGGACAGCACCGGCGTCGCCGGCATGAACCAGAGGCGCGAGATGTAGTCGTAGAGGCGCTGGGCGTGCGCCGTGTCGTCGGCGTAGTAGCTGGCGACGCGGGCGAACAGGTCCTGGTAGGACTCGCCCGGCAGCAGATAGCGGTCGTCCAGCGTGGCCTTGCCGAACGCCGTCAACAGGTTGTCCCGGGAATGATCCACAAGCACGGCCGGGTGCTTGGTCATCTGCACCCGGGCGAAAAGGCCGCCCGTTTCCGGCGTTCCCTGCTGCCGCACGTCCCCGATGTCGCCGTCGCGCATGACTCTGTCCCCGTTATCCCCAGCCCCGGTATGCCCGGTCTGTGGATAAGCCGGGCTTCACCACCACATCTAGAGGCGGCAAGCGGACATCGTACCAGATGTCGCACCCCTGCCAAGGGAAAACTGGTCGTTGGCCCCGGAGCGGGCCGGCCCGTCCGGTCGGACCATACCCGACCCGGAGTCGATGGTTGATCGCCACGGCCAGAACACGGATCATCCGGGGGATTGAGGCAACCTTCCAGCATCGGGATTCCAGCCATGCCCACCGTCGGCGTCCTCGAATTCCAGCGCAATATCGGCCAGTTCCAGCACGAAGCACGGCGCGAACCGGTGGAGATCACCCGGCACGGACGCCGCGAATATGTGCTGATGACGGCCGAGCACTATGACTGGCTGAAGGCCGCCGCGCAGCGGACGCATCGGACCGTCGATGTCGCCGACATCGTCCAGGCCGCGGTTGAGCGGGCCGAGATGGCCCCCGAACACCGACATCTGGATGATCTGCTGAAGTAGGTGGGGTCGGTGCGGCTCACCGACCCCAGACCCGGCCTGGTCGTCCGGTATGACTATCTCTGGACGCACGAAGCCGCCCGCGGGCAGGACCAGGGCAAGGACCGTCCGGCCTGTCTGGTGGCCGCCAGCGACAGTGCCACGCAACCGCGTTACGTTGTCCTGCTGCCTATCACGCATACACCACCCATGGGCGATACGGTCGGTGTCGAAATCCCGGCGAAGGTCAAGCAGGCGCTCGGCCTTGATGATGCACCGAGCTGGGTGATCGTGTCGGAGCACAACATCGACGAATGGCCCAACGGTGGGCTTGCGCCGGCCCCGGGCAAGGGTGAGTCGGTCGCCTACGGCTTCATCCCGCCGGGCCTGTTCGCGCGGATCAAGGCCGCATTCCTGGAACTGGCCCGGCAGAAGAAGAGCACCGCCGTGCGCCGCTGAGCGCCCCTTCTCCGCGCCGCCCCTGCGTGCCGGCCTCCGCCGGTCCGGCGTCTTGCCGGGACGCCGCCGCGGGGTGTATCGAATCAGGCATTTCCGCGGTCCGGAGGTCCGGATGTTCATCGCCTGCTCGAACCTGATCGCGCGCAACCCCGCCGGCCATGCCCAGGGTCTGGCGGTGGCCGACGTGGACGGCGACGGACGGGACGAGATCCTGGTGGCCGGCCAGCCGAACCGGGTGCTGAAATGGGACGGTCACGGCCTGGCGGACATGGCCGATCCCGTCCTGGCCGATCCCGAGCGCCGCGCCGTCGCCATCGCCTGCGCCGACCTGGACGGCGACGGGCGGGAGGAGGTCTATGTCCTGAACGGCGAGCCGGCGACCGGCGCGGCACCGGCGGCGGACCGGCTGTTCGCGTGGTTCGGCAGCCGCTGGATCGACCTCTGCGCCCTGCCGGAGAATCTGGGGGCCGCAAACCGCGACGGCGGCCGCGCCCTGGCCGTGCTGGACCGCAGCGGCGAGGGCCGCTACGGCGTGCTGGTGGCGGGGCGCGAGGGGGCGCTGCGGCTCTACGAGCTGGACCGGCGCGGCCGGCTGCACGACATGGCGGAGGAGGCCGGGCTGGACGTTCCGGTGGCGGCGACCTGCCTGCTGGCCGCCCCCCTGTTCGGGGAGGCGCCGGACGTGGTCGTCGGCGGAACGGGGCCGAACCTGCTGTTCCGCAACCTGGGGGACGGCGGCTTCGAGGAGATCGGCGGCAGCCACGGCGTCGCCGATCCGGGCTTCGCCGCCCGCGCCGCGGCCCTGCTGGACAGCGACGGCGACGGGCTGCTGGATCTGGTGGTGGCGAACGGGGACGGGCCGCACCGGCTGTTCCAGCGCCGGGCCGGGGGCGGCTTCGCCGACATCGCCCCGCCGGAGCTGGCCGAGCCCGGCCGGGTGCGGACAGTGATCGCCGCCGACTTCGACAATGACGGCCACGAGGAGCTGCTGGTCACCGTCCAGGGCGGGCCGAACCGGCTGTTCGCCTGGCGCGACGAGCGCTGGACCCGGATCGACCCGGGCGACGCCGCGGCCCCGCACGGCACCGCTGCCGTCGTGGCCGACCTGGACGGGGACGGGCAGCTTGAGCTGCTGCTGGGACCGGGCGGGGCGGGGCCGCACCCGCTGAGCCTGTTCCTGGCCGAACCGCGCGGCCACCACTGGCTGCGGGTGCGCCCCCTGACCCGCATGGGCGCCCCCGCCCGCGGGGCGGTGGTGCGGCTGACGGCGGGCGGGCGCACGCAGATCCGCGTCATCGACGGCGGCGGCACCTTCTGCCAGCGCGAGCCGGTGGCGCATTTCGGCCTGGGCGCCGCGACCCGGGTGGAGCGGCTGGAGGTGCGCTGGCCCGATGGCGCCGTTGTCCGGATCGACCAGCCGCAGACCTGCCGGATGCTGACCCTGCGCCATCCCGGCTGATCCCCTTCCCGGTCAGGCTCTTTCCGGCTCTGGCCGGCGTGACGACGCGGCCCTTGCCGGGCAGGGGCCGCCGCGCGACAGTGCCGCAAATGCGCCGGAGCCACCGGCGCGCAACGACGGACAGGGGCACATGAGCGTCAAGGGAATCCTGCTGGGCACGGCGGCGGTGCTGGGCATCGCCGCGGGCGCGGTCGTCTATGTGGCCGGCTGGGGCAAGCCGCCGACCATCGACTGGATGGTGGAGCGCCAGACCCTCTACCAGGTCCTGGACGACCCGGAGACGCTGACCTTCCTGGGGCTGGTGGACAACACCTGGCTGGACTTCCATTCCGGCCGGCTGACCGACCTGTCGCCCGAACGGTTCGAGGAATCAAAGGCCGACCTGCGCCGCTACCTGGAGCAGATCCGCAGCTACGCCCCGGAGACGCTGAACGGCCAGCAGGTGCTGACCCGCGCGGTGATGGAGTCGTTCTACGGCGATCTGGTCGCGCAGCAGGCGTTCGACTGGATGACGCCGGGCGGGCTCTATCCCGTCAACCAGCTTTCCGGCGCGCCGGTCAGCCTGCCGCAGTTCATGGAGGCGCAGCACCGTGTCATCGACCGGCGCAGCGCCGAACGCTATGTCGAGCGGCTGCGCGCCTTCGGCCCCAAATTCGACCAGCTTGCCCACTGGGTCCGCTTCCAGGCGGAGAAGGGTGTGATCCCGCCCGACTTCGTCGTCGCCCGGACCGCCGAGCAGATGGAGGCGTTCACCGCCAGCCCGGCGGTGGAGAACCCGCTGGTCGGCGGGCTGGCCGCCAAGCTGGAGAAGCTGACCGACCTGCCGGCGGCGGAGAAGGATGCCCTGGTGGCCGCGGCCGTGGAGGCGGTGGACACCGCCGTCTATCCCGGCTACCGCGCGCTGGCCCGGCTGTTCCGCGAGGAGCTGGCCCCGAAGGCGACGCACGACGCCGGCGTCTGGCACCAGCCGCGGGGCGAGGAATACTACGCCCTGATGGTGCGCAGCCAGACCACCACCGACCTGACCCCCGACGCCGTCCACGAACTGGGGCTGAAGGAGGTGGAGCGCATCACCACCGAGATGGACACCATCCTGCGCGGCCTGGGCCTGACGGAGGGCACGGCGGCCGAGCGGCTGACGGCGCTGTCGGCGGACCCGCGCTTCCGCTACGCCAACGACGCGGCCGGCCGCGAGGCGGCGCTCCGGGACGTGCGCGGCCTGACCGAAGCGGTGATGAAGAAGGCGCCGGACTGGTTCAACCTGCTGCCGAAGCAGCCGGTCGAGGTCTGGCGGGTGCCGGAGCACGCCGAAAAGTCCGCACCGGGCGGCTACTACAACCCGCCGGCCCTGGACGGCACGCGGCCGGGCATCTTCTACATCAACCTGGGCGACATGAACCGCTGGCCGCGCTGGAGCCTGCCGACCCTGACCTATCACGAGGCGGTGCCGGGCCATCACTTCCAGCTCGCCTGGGCGCAGACCATCGAGGGCGTGCCCACCTTCCGCCGCGTCTATCCCTTCAACGCCTATGCCGAGGGCTGGGCGCTCTACGCCGAGCGGCTGGCGCGGGAGATGGGGCTCTACGCCGACGATCCCTACGGCGACCTGGGGCGGTTGCAGTCGGAGATCTTCCGCGCGGCGCGGCTGGTGGTGGACACCGGGCTGCACCACAAGCGCTGGAGCCGGGAGCAGGCCATCGACTACATGGTCTCCGTCACCGGCATGGAGCCGGACGGCGTCCGCATCGAGGTCGAGCGCTACGTCGTCGATCCCGGACAGGCGCTGGCCTACAAGGTGGGCGAACTGAAGATCCTGGAGCTGCGCGAGCGGGCCAGGGCGGCGCTGGGCGACCGCTTCGACATCCGCGCCTTCCATGACGTGGTGCTGGGCAACGGCGGCCTGCCGCTGACCGTGCTGGAGCGGGTGGTGGACGACTGGATCGCCGCGACCCGCGCGCCCGCCGTCCCGGCAGGGGCGGCAGGAGCGGCGGCGGCCGGCTGACGGCTCTCGGGACCAGGGCGGGGCGACGGAGCGATGCCGGGGCGGGGTCAGTCCCGCTCCGGCGCCGCCGGGGCCGCCGGCGCCACCACGGCCTGCCAGAGCCGGGCCATGGAGACGGCGGTGGCGGAATAGGCGAGGAAGCTCAGGACCGGGCCGACCACGTTCAGCGCCAGCCCCAGGTCGAGCTGGAGGAACACCGTCCCGACGATGGCACCGGGCAGGGCGATCAGCCACAGCGTCAGCATGGCCGTGAGGGCCGCCTCCTTCGTCGTCCGCCAGGAGGGGCCGAGCGCGCCCGGCAGGCCCAGCGCCACGGGCGCCACCCCAGGCAGCAGCCGCCCGGTGATGTAGTAGGCGGGCAGGAGACCGATCAGCCCCCCGAGCACCGCCCCGAGCTGGGCCCCGGTGAGGGCCGCCTCCTCCCCCGCCAGCCCGAACAGGGCGGCGCCGAGGAAGAGGAAGGCATCACCCACCAGCACCAGCAGCAGCAGCGTCGGCATGGCGCACAGGCCGGCCAGCAGCGACCAGCCCAGGGTCCGCAGCTCCCGCCCACCCAGGCCGGGATCGAGGAATCCGCCCGTCCCGTCGCCCGTGACGGTCCAGCGCGACCAGCGCACGACCAGCCGGCCGTAGCTCCACAGCGCGGTCAGGATGGCCAGCAGGACGTACCCGGCATTGGTCGCCATCCAGGCTTCCATGACGGCCGGGTCCTCCGACTCGGGCATCGGGCGGGCGATCGACAGGAAGGCCCAGAGCCCCAGCGCCAGCACGGTCGGCAGGCCGCCGAACCGCAGCAGCCGGCCGGGATCGGCCAGAACGGCCGCATAGGCCAGCTTCGTCTCGGCCAGGGCCGCCGGCCAGACGGTTGCGAGCGCCGCCATTCAGTCCCCCTTTCACGCTTGCGCAGGCCAGAAGTGGGACGACGCGCCGCGGCAATCAACCATGCCGTCGCGCGGCCCCCTGGCGCATCTGGCCGCAGGACGTAGACTGGGGGCGTTCCCCCGTCCAGCCTTCGCTGAGCGATCCAGGAAGAGAACCGATCCGATGCCGTCGTCCGACGTGGTCCGCCGCCTGACCGTGCGCTGCGAGAGCTTTCCGATCCGCGGCACCTTCCGCATCGCCCGCGGCGCCAAGACGGAGGCGCGGGTGGTGGTGGCGGAGGTCTGCGACGGCGCCGTCACCGGCCGCGGCGAGTGCGTCCCCTATGCCCGCTACGGCGAGACGGTGGAGGGCGTGGCCGCGGCGCTGGAGGGGCTGGCCGGAGCCGTCGAAGCCGGGCTGGACCGGGCGGCGCTGCAACGGGCGCTGCCGCCGGGGGCGGCGCGCAACGCGCTGGACTGCGCGCTCTGGGACCTGGAGGCGAAGCGGACCGGCCTGCCGGTCTGGCAGCGCGCCGGCCTGGACGCGGCGCCCGGCCCCGTCACGACCGCCTTCACCCTGTCCATCGACGCGCCCGACGCCATGGCGCGGGCGGCGCGGGAGGCGTCGGACCGGCCGCTGCTGAAGCTGAAGCTGGCGGGCGACGGGCTGGACCTGGAGCGGGTGGCGGCGGTGCGGGAACATGCCCCGGCGTCGCGCCTGATCGTGGATGCCAACGAGGGCTGGACGCCACAGACGCTGCACCGCCTCGCGCCCGACTTCCACCGGCTGGGGGTGGAACTGATCGAGCAGCCCCTGCCCGCCGCGGACGACGACGCGCTGCTGGGCTACGAGAGCCCGGTGCCGTTGGGGGCGGACGAGTCCGTCCACGGGCTGGACAGCCTGGAGCGGCTGCGCGGCAAGTACCGGGTGGTGAACGTGAAGCTGGACAAGACCGGCGGCCTGACCGAGGCGCTGGCCCTGCGCGACGCCGCCCGGGCCGCCGGGCTGGAGGTGATGGTCGGCTGCATGGTGGCGACCTCGCTCGCCATGGCGCCGGCCCTCTTGCTGGCGCAGGGCGCGCGCTACGTGGACCTGGACGGGCCGCTGCTGCTGGCGCGCGACCGCGATCCCGGCCTGCGCTACGTCGGAGCGACGGTATCGCCCCCGGAGCCGGCCCTCTGGGGCTGATGCCGCCCGCGCCGGTCAGGTCACGACCAGGGAGACGATCAGCACCTCGGTCACGATGTCGCCCAGCACGTCGCGGGCGATCTCGGTCGCCCGCTGCTTCAGAAGCAGCGCCGTCTCCGCCCCCACCTTGCCGTCATTGCCGACGGCGAGGTTCCAGTTCTCCGCCAGCAGGAGCCCTTGCAGCCGGGGCTGCTGCGAGCGGGTGTAGTCGCGCCAGATATCGGCCTTGAGAACGATGTCCAGTTCCACCGTGGCAAGGCCGAAGGGGCCGCGCGCCGGCACCGGAATGGCGAAGGGCTGAAGCCGGAAATGGTTCTGCGGCGGCCGGTAGGGACCGCCCGCCCGGGCCGCACCCCCCGCCAGGAGCAGCGGCAGGGCCGCGAGCGCCCCCGCCAGCAAGGCCCGACGGCCGGGGGCCGGGCGTGCAGGGGCGGAACATGACCGGGCGCTCACGCCCCGTCCCCGCCATCGCCGCCCGCCTCGATCCGCTGCCAGCGGTACCAGGCCAGCCACAGCATCAGGAGGCCGACCAGCAGCGCCCCGTTCAGGAACAGCAGCACGGCCATGGCGCCCAGGCAGGCCACGGAGGTCACGTCCCACAGTTCGCGCTGGCCGCGGCGGACGAGCATGGTCCCCGCCGCCATGCTGGCCAGCACGGCGATGATGAAGGCCAGGAGCATCGCCCACAGGCCCTGGTCGGGCGGCAGGTCCGACGCCCGCACGATGGTGGCGGCGAGCACGCCGTCACCCAGAATCTTCAAGGCCACCGGCTGGATCGGGAACCCGGCCGGCGGCTGATCGTCCAGCACGCTCATGGTTCTCCTCTGGTCCGGTTCCGTCGTCCCGGTCCTGTCCCCGTGGACACCAACGGCCGAGGATGGAGACAAGTCCCCGAACGTCCCCTCCCCGAACGTCCCTCCCCGAACGCCCCCTCGTCGCGCGGCCCCCGCCCTGCGGGAAGCGCCGCGGAACCGATCCCGTCGATATGGGCCCGCCGGCCACGGGCCGCAACCTCTCCGACGGCCGGCGTGACCGCCCGGCCGGCGTCCATTGGTCGCGGCTGTGACCGTGGCGGTCCCGTTAACGGCCCGGCAAGGGACGCCGGGGAAGAGTCGGGGACGCCCCGACGGAGTACGCCATGCGCGTCCCCTTCCCCCGCCGCCCGGCCATGCCGGCGTTCCGCCCTGCGGCCCTGGCCATGATGCTGTGGCTGACGGCGATGCCGGCCGCCGCGACCGACGGTCCTGCCGCAAGGGACGGGAGCCGGCAGGAGCAGGCCCGCCAGGGGGTCTGGCACGCCACCTGCGACGGGCGTGGGGCGGCGCGGATCTGCAGCGTCACCGCCCGACACGCCTATGCCGACCACCGCGGCGGGCGCGGACGGGTCAGCATCACCCTGCGCCGCGACTCCGCCTGCACCAGCCTCCATGTCGGTTTCGACCGCGACATCGACGTGCGCCGGCCGGTGCTGCTCCAGGTGGATGACGGCCCTGTCCACGGCTTCCACACCGACCGGGAGCTGGGCGCGCTGGCCCGCGCCGTGGATGAGGGGCCGAGCGCCCCGCGGACGCCGATGGCACCGGCCTTCACCGCCTTCCTGGAGGAGGTGGCGACCGGGCGTCTCGCCCCCGGCACGGACGCCGCGAGCGAACTGGTGGCCCGCTTCGCCCTCCTGAAGGAGACGCGGCGGCTGGGCGTCGCCTGCCCCGGCACCGACAGGCTGCTGCCGGAGCTGCACCGGGGCCGGATGCTGCATCTGAGTTTCCATGTCCGCCGGGAGGAGGAGCCCGCCCCCTACCACTGGACGGTCTTCGACCGGCGCACGCTGAGCGTGCCCCTGGCGGGGCTGGACATCCTCTTGGACTCGCCGGCCCCCCTCCCCTAATCTGCGGACCGCGCCGCCCGTCCGGGGGAAGGGGCGGCCGGGCGGCAACGGGAGTGGACCTGCGTGATCGGTTCCTGGTTCCGGCGACAGACGGCGAAGCCGCCGCCGCGCATCGCAACGGTGCCGGAGGGCCAGCGCCTGTATGCCATCGGCGACATCCATGGCCGCGCCGATCTGCTGGACCGGCTGCTGGAGCGCATTCGCGCGGACGCCGCCGCGGCACCCGAGCTTCAGCACACGCTGGTGCTGCTGGGCGACTATGTGGATCGCGGCCTGGACTCAGCCGGGGTGGTGGAGCGGCTGGCCGGCGGGCCGCCGCCCGGATTCGGCATGATCTGCCTGAAGGGCAACCATGAGGATGCACTGCTGCGCTTCCTGGAGGACCCTGGCGTCGGGGTCGACTGGATGCGCTTCGGCGGTCTGGCCACCCTGATGAGCTACGGCGTGCGCCGGCGCGACGCCCTGCCCGAAACCGTCTGGCTGGAGGAGGCCCGACTCGGCCTGCGCGAAAGACTGCCGCGCCACCATCTGGCCTTCCTGACGACGCTGCGCACCCATGTCGCCGTCGGGGGCTACCTGTTCGTGCATGCCGGCATCCGGCCCGGCCGACCGCTGGACGACCAGGAGGAAGACGACATGCTGTGGATCAGGGACGCCTTCCTGGCCTCCAGCGCCGACCATGGCGCCCTGGTCGTGCACGGCCATTCGATCAGCGAGACCCCGGACGTGCAGCCGAACCGCATCGGCATCGACACCGGCGCCTACGTCACCGGCCGGCTCACGGCACTTGTCCTGGAAAAGTCGGACCGCCGCTTCATCGTGACCTGATAGGGTGTCTCGGAACCGGAGCCTCGGCCGAAAGCGCTATCGACTGCATAGACTATTACTTTCGACCGTGCCCCGAAAGCGGCTGTTTCCAATCGTTCCATTCAACTTTCTAATCCTTGCGGCCACCGGGTAACCGTCGTTCAGAAGAGTCCCCGACCTTGCTCAGTCTGTTTCGCGCCCTGATGCCCGCCAACCGCGTGAGCGCGTCCGAGGCGGAGGAACTCCAGCACGCGGTACGCGCCCTGCGTGCCTGGGAAGGCGCGCTGAGGGAAGCCGCGGGCGCCGGCCCGGTGGTCCTGTTCGTGCAGGACTGCGATCTGCGCTATCTCTGGGCCACCGACGGCGTGTCCCTGCATCCCGACGGCATGATCGGCCGCACCGACCATGACATTCCCCCCAGCCCCGACCAGCGCCTGCTGATCACGACAAAGCAGCGCGTGCTGAAGACGGGCACGGCGGAGCGACTGTCCTTCCCGCTCTCGGGACCGGAGGGGGGGCAGATCTTCGACCTGCGCCTGACGCCGATGCGGGCACCGGATGGTCGCGTCGTCGGGCTGACCGGCATCGGCATCGACGTGACCCACGAGCGCATGGCGGCCCGGGCGGCAGAACAGAGCGAGATGCGCCTGCGTCTGGCGCTGCGGGTGGCCCCGGTGACGATCTTCACCCAGGACCGCAACCTGCGGTACACCTGGGTCTACAATCTGCCAAAGGGCCTGCGGAACGAGGACTTCCTGGGCCGCACCGACCTGATGCTGGACCTGCCGGGCGTCGGTCTGGCGGAGATGTACGCCTTCAAGAAGCGTGTCCTGGAGAGCGGCCGCGGCGACCGTCAGACCTTCCGCATGCCGGCACGGGACGGGACGGACGATCACTGGACCGACATCGCCGTGGAACCGCAGCGGGAGAACGGCGTCATCGTCGGGCTGACCGGCATCGCCATCGACGTCACCGCGGACATGCGCCGCAAGGCCGAGGCGGAGGCCGCGAAGCTGGAGGCGGAGCGGGCGAACCGCGCCAAGTCGCGCTTCCTGGCCGCGGCCAGCCACGACCTGCGCCAGCCCTTCCAGGCCATGCGGCTGTTCCTGCACCTGCTGGAATCCCGCCTGGAGGACGCGACGCAGATCGACCTTGCCCACAAGCTGGGCGAATCGCTGGATTCGGGCGAGACCCTGCTGAACGCGCTGCTGGAGCTGTCGGCGCTGGAGGCGGCAACCGTCACGCCGTCGCTGGCCACCGTGCCGGTCGCCCCGATGCTGCGCCGGCTGGCGCAGGAGTTCGCGCCGCAGGCCGCGGTGAAGGGGCTGCGCCTGCGGGTGGTGCCGGCTTCCGTGGACATCCGCTCCGACCCGGTGCTGCTGGACCGCATGCTGCGCAACCTGCTGAGCAACGCCGTGCGCAACACGGCCGGCGGGGGGCTGCTGCTGGGCGCGCGGCGGCAGGACGGGCACCTGCGGCTGGAGGTCTGGGACACCGGCAGCGGCATCCCCGCGGAGAAGCAGCAGGCCATCTTCGAGGAATTCGTCCAGCTCGACGACGGTCCGCGCGACCGCCGCCAGGGGCTGGGGCTGGGGCTGGCCATCGTGCAGCGCACCGCGCAGCTGCTGGGCCACCGGGTCGGCGTGCGCTCCGTCCCCGGCAAGGGGTCCTGCTTCAGCGTGACGGTGCCGGTGGCGGCGGCTGTCGCGCCCGCCGCCGGCGGGGGCGGCGACGGGGAGGCGCAGGACGGCAGCCGCGGCATCGTCGTGGCCGTGGCCGAGGACGACCGGCTGCAACTGGCCGCCCTGGAGGCGATGCTGACCGACTGGGGGCTCCGGCCCGTTGCCGCCCCGGACGCGCCGGGGCTGCTGGCGGCACTGGAGCGGCTGGGCCGCGCCCCGGAACTGGTGATCTCCGACTACCGGCTGCCCGGCGGCGGCCTGGGCACGGACCTGATCGCCCAGGTGCGGACGCGCTTCGGCGCCGCGGTCCCCGGCATGCTGCTGACCGGCGACACCCACCCCGACCTGCTGGAGCAGGCCGGGCGGCTGGGCATCGCCATCGAGCACAAGCCGATCCACCCCAACCGCCTGCGCCGCACCATCGAGGCCGCCATCGGCACCGACCTGCGCCGGCGGGCATAGGGACCGGCGTAGATCGACAAAGCGTCAGTCGCGGAAGTTCACGTACTGCAGGGGCTGTTCGATCTTCAGCCCCTTGACCAGCCGGATGCACTCCTGAAGATCGTCGATCTTCTTGCCGGTGATGCGCAGTTCATCGCCCTGGATCGAGGCCTGGACCTTCATTTTGCTGTCCTTGACGGCCTTGACGATCTTCTTGGCGAGGTCCTGGTCGATTCCCTGCCGCACCGTCACCACCTGGCGCAGCGTGCCGCCGGCCGCGTTCTCCTCCCGGCCCCAGTCGAGAGCGCCGGGGTCGAGCTTGCGGCGCACGAAGTAGCCCTTCACCATCTCCTGGAGCTGGGACAGCTTCGTCTTGTCCTCGGTATGGAGGGTGATCTCGTTCTCCTTGCGCTCGATCGTGCTCTTGGAGCCCTTGAAGTCGAAGCGGTTCTGGAGTTCGCGCAGCACGCCGTCGATGGCGTTCTGCACCTCGGCGAGGTCGGTCTTGGAGACGATGTCGAAGGACGGCATGGGGCCTCTGTCGGAACGTCTTGGGATGGCTTGGCGCCTTGGCTCCACGGGTCGCGCGGTTCCGCCCTCCTGTCAAGCGGGTGAAACCGCAGGCGGGTGCGGCCTTGCGGCGGATACGCGCCCTGCTTCGCCTTCGGGAACGCTCGGCAGACGGGCAACGGGAACAGGCAGGAAAAGATGCCGAATCTGCTCCTGTCGGCTGCGACCCGGCGTCACCCTGCCTCCATGCCCCGTTCAACCGCACGGCCTGGGAAAAGGTGCGGCAGGACATCGTCCCCGCGGTCCGGCCGGCTGACGGGATCCGGCCGACGGGATCCGGCTGACGGCAGCGGTTGACGGGACCCGGTCGCTCCCCACCTAAGGGGCGGACGCGAAAGGCGAAAAAGGAGACGAACCGCCATGCCCTTCATGGACCGCGAGAGCTTCATCGCGCTGCTGGACAGCCTGGGCGATCCGGATGACGCCAAGGCCCTGGAAGCGGCGCGGACGGTCCACCGCCGCATGGTCGATGCCGGGGTCGGCTGGGATGCGCTGCTGGTGCCCGCCCCGCGGACGGACGGCGACGCGGAAGACGGGCTCGACCTGGACCTGGATGATGCCGGGGTGGACGATACCGACACGGACGGAGCCGGCGTGGACGGTACGGACACGGGCGCGGGCGACGCCGGGGGACCGGAGGACCGGGATCTGATCGACCGGATGCTGGCGGACTATGTCCTGTCCGATCAGACGCGGCAGGAACTGACCGACCTGCGCAAGGACATCGCCGCCGGGGAGTTCAGCCCGGCCGACAGCCGCTATGTCCGCCAGCTTGCCCGGCGGCTGAAGCCGCGGGCCGGCAGCCGGTAGGGTACAGGCTGCCAGGGCGCAGGAGGGAAGGATGTCGTGCGCGGGGCGGGAAACCCGCCCCGCCGCCGCTCACTCCAGCATGGCGCGCCCGGTCTCGATCTCCACCAGGGCGGCGAGGAAGGGCACGGCCACGTCGCGCCGCGCCTGCCCCTCTCTGTCCGACTGATCGAGTGCCTGCTGGAAGCGCGGACGCCAGCGCTGATCCTTGAACAGCAGCCGGTCCGCACGGGCGCGCTGGATCAGCACCAGCGGGCTCTTGTCGGCTCCCTTCAGCATGCCGTCCAGGCGGGTGGAGACCAGATCGGCCTGCCTGCGGTCCCCGGCCTTGAGCGAAGCCCCGATCAGCTCGACATAGGTCTCCGCCTTCAGCTCCATGTCCGCGATCTGGTCGGCGAAGGTGAGGGTGAGGGTCTTCTCCCCGCGGGCACCGAGCTTGCCCAGCACCTGCGGCACGGTCCAGGGGCTCTCCTCCTGCACCGTGCGCAGCAGCCCGAGCGCGAGGTTGACGTCGCCCAGGTCGCCTGCGGCCACCGCCAGTTCGGGCGGACAGCAGGTGCCCCGGCGCTCCTTGAAGCGCGAGAACTGCTCCTCCACCGTGTTCAGGAACAGCGTGCGGGCGCGCCCCTCGTCGCCCACGCGCAGCAGCGCCTGGGCGACCAGCCCCAGTTCCCAGGCGCAGGCATTGGCGCGGGCATAGTCCGCCGCCTCCTCCGCCACGGCGGTGGCGCGGGTGCCCTCCCCCTGCCAGACCAGCGCCTCGGCGATGTCCGTCAGGTTGTAGATGCGGGTGGAGCAGTCGGCAATGGAGCGGGTGATGCGCAGCGCCAGATCAGGCTCGCCCGTAAGCGCGAGCGCCCGGCCCAGGAAAAGGTCCTGGCTGCCCTCCGCCGGCGGCGCTGACCGGCGCAGGGCCATCACGAAAGGGGCGATGATCGGTTTCACCCGCCCCCTGTCCCCCAGATGCCAATGGGCGACCGCCAGCGACAGCCAGTCCCAGCGCGGACCCGCGATGGGATACTCCAGCGGCGGCATCATCGTTTCGATCCGGTGCAGGAAGCAGCCGGTCGCCTGCGGCTCGGCGCAGACCAGCCCGCGGATGCGGCTCTGGAACGCGACATAGTCGAAGTCGCCGATGAACTGGTTGGTGACGAGCTGCACCGCCAGCGGGCTTTCCGGCAGACGGGTGATGATGTCGGACAGGAGCTTGTCCGCCTCCATCAGGAACTTCGCCTGCTCCTGCGGGTCATAGGTCTGGTCGGCCTTCTGGATGGCCTGCATGGCCTGGACGAACAGACGGTTGGCCTGGGCCGCCGGGTCGGAGTCCGCGAAGGCGGCACCCGGCCAGACGAACGCCACCAGAATCAGCAGGACGCCGCAGAATCCCTGGGCGGGATGCGGTATGCCCCTAGAGAACGACATGATTGACCACCCGCCTGACGCGCGGCACGGCGCGCACATGGGAAAGCACGCGGTCGAGCTCCACCTGCGAGCGGGCCCGGCCCATGACGTAGACGGTGCCGTTCACGGTATCGACCGAGAACATGCCCGAGGAGATGTCGGGATCGAACAGCAGCTTCGACCGGATCCGGGTGCTGATCCAGAGATCGGTCGCCTTGTCGGTCAGGCCGCTCTCGTCGTCGATCTGGATCTCGTTGAGGACCTCGGTCACACCGTCCGCCTGCCAGGCGAGCCGCACCGCGTCCACCCGCTGATCGGGCGTGCGGGCGCGGCCGGTCAGGAGGACGCGGCCGCCGCTGACGGACAGATCGATGCCGCGGCCGGCCTCTCCCTGCTCCTGCCAGCGCCGCTCGATCTCCTTGCGGATGGTGGCGTCGGGCACGGCGGGGGTCTGTGCCGCCGTCGCGGCCGGACGCGGCGCGCCCGCATCGAGCTGGGCGCAGGCAGGCAACAGAAGAAGCGCCGCCAGAAGGGCGCCGCGCAGGCGCCGCCCGGCGCGCGCCTCGCCACGCGCGGTCAGACCCACCGGAGCCGTTCCCCGGACCTGCTGGCACCCATCGCCCATCGCCGTCATCTCCCGCCGGACGCACGACCAACGCGCCTCCGGCTCCAACCAGTTCGTTTGAGGTAGGGCTTCCCGTCCGCCGGGGCCATGCCCGCCCGGTGCGTCGTTACGCGGCAGCACCTCAGGCGAAGGGGGCGGCGTTGACCACCGCCACCAGTTCGCGGGCCAGGACTGCGGCGATCCGCCGGCGCGCCGTGGCGTCGCGCAGCAGCCTCTCGTCCTCCGGGTTGGACAGGAAGCCGGTCTCGACCAGCACCGAAGGCACGTCGGGCGCCTTCAGCACCGCGAAATTGGCGGACCGCATCGGGTTGTCGAGCAGGCGGATGTCGCGCCCCACCCCCTTCACGATGCCCTGCTTGGCCGAGAGCGAGGCGCGGCGGGTGTAGTCGGCGGCGAGATCGACCAGGAAGGCCTGCACGTTGGCGTCGAACTGCTCCTCCGCCACGCCCAGCCGGTCGGCCAGATTCTCCTGCTGCGCCAGCGCCTCGGCGAAGGCGTCGGTCGCCTTCTCCGACAGGGTGTAGGCGGAGAGACCGCGGGCGTTCGGATTGGGGGCACTGTCGGCATGGATGGAGATGAACAGCTCGGCCCGCGCGGTGCGCGCGATCTCCACCCGCTTGCCGAGACTGAGGAAGACATCCGTCTCCCGCGTCAGCACCGCCTCAAGGCCGCGGGCCTTGCGGAGCTGGCGGGCCAGCTCCTTGGCGATGTCGAGGGTGATGTCCTTCTCGTGCGTGCCGCGCACGCCGATGGCGCCGGGATCGTGCCCGCCGTGGCCGGGGTCCAGCACCACGCGCCGGAGAGGACGCGGCGGCTCCGGCTTGCGCGCCGGGACCGTCCTGTCCTGCGCTGCGAACGCGCCCGCTGACCATCCCCCGCCGAGGGTGAGGAGGCACCCGCCGGCAGCGATACGGAACAATGTCCTGCGATCCATGTGCCCGACCCGCGCCCGGATCGGCCCAAGGGTACCGACTGTCCGTACCACTGCCGATCCTGTCTGCTGAGGTATCTTTGGACCGCCGGGAATCGGCGTGCAACAGAAACTTGGCAACTTTTTGCGGGCGCGTCACACTGTGTTCCGGCGTCCACACCGATGCCGCACAATGTCACAGGCAGCCCTTGCCGCCCGGGGCTCAGACGGCCCCCCCGGCGGGGTCGCGGGCGAAGGCCGCCAGGGCAGGAATGCGCGCCTCCCGCGGGGGGGCGAAGACTGCCTGGGTGATCGCCCGCTCGATCTGCTCGCGGGTGAAAGGCTTGCGGATCACGGGGCCGAGATGTTCCAGCCCCCGCCGGGTCAGCTCGTCGCCGAAGGCGGTGACGAAGATGATCGGCAGTTCGCTGCTCTGCCGCAGCCGCTGCGCCGTCGTGATGCCGCTGTCGCCGTGGGCAAGGCGCAGGTCCATGAGCGCGAGCGTCGGCCGGCAGTCGCGGGCCGTGGTGAGGGCCGACTCCATCGTCGCGGCGGTGCCGCAGACCGTATGGCCCATGCCGCGCACCGTCTCGGCCAGATCGAAGGCGATGATGGCGTCATCCTCGACGATCATGATGCTGGCGATCAGGGCTTCGCGCAGGGCCTCCTGTGCATCGGCCATCAGGGCGTGCGCCTGGTCCGGCGCCACGCCCAGCACGGCGGCGGCCTCCTGGAACGACAGTTCCTCCAGGCTGACCAGCAGGAACAGGCGGCGTTCCGCTTCCGGCAGCAGGGCCAGGGCCGCTTCCATCGGGTGGCTGGTCTCCACTGGCTGCGGTCGCGGGCCGGCATCGTCCTGCAACCGGTTCAGCAGCGCGTAGAGGGCGCCGCGGCGGGCTTCGCCTTCCCCGCCCAGGCCGTAGCCGTCGGGATCGTCAAGGACGACGGGCAGTGCCCGGCCGACCAGATCGTCGCCGGCTTCCGGCGACCCCGTGAGGGCGCGGGCATAGCGGCGCAGGAAGGGCACCTGCCGCAGCAGCGCCTCGGAAATTGCATCCATGGGTTTGCGTCCTCGCCCCTCTCCGCCGGACCGGCTCCGGCATCATCGACCAGGGCCATTTTGGGAACTTTATCCGCGGATGCCATTCCACAGACGGGGTCACTCCGAAGGAGGGGCGCGCCGCCGCGTCAGGAAGGGCGGAACCGGGCGGAGCGACCCTTGTCGCGGGCGCTTCCCCGGGGGGGACGGCAGAAACGGAGCCCGGACCCGGAACCGCCCGCCGGGCGGGATGTTGGTGCGGGCACTGGTGCGTTGCCTCCCTGAACCGCCAGAAACTGGTGGGCCGCCACGGTTTCCGGAAGGTCACCGGGCCGCGGCGGCCCCGTTCTGTCCGGCCGCCTCCGGCACCCCGCCGGCAAGCCGGGAACCGGGAGCCGGTCCGGGCGCCTGCGCGATCTCCTTCACCAGCTTGGCCAGGATCGCCTCCCCGAAGGCCGGAAAGTCCTCTGCCACCAGGATGAAGGCACCGGGACCGCCGATGACGTGCGTCTGGTAGTAGCTGTCCAGATCGAGGGGCGGCAGCCCGCCCCACGGGTTGGGACGGCTGTTCAGGATCGGCAGGCCGTTGATGGTGATGCCCGCCGCCACGGCGGCGTCGCGCGCCTCCGCCGGGGGTCGGCCGCGGTTGCTGTAGCCGTCGCCGGAGATGTCGATGACGCGGCGGGTGCCCTCCGCCCCGTTGCCGTCGAACTGGCGGGTGGCGAAGTCCAGTGCGCTGCCGATGGCGGTCCAGAAGGCGGTGGTGACGGGGGCGGCGGTCAGCCGCTCCGCGAAGGCGCGGGCGCTCTCCGGCCCGTCCAGCACGGTCCAGCCGACGACCACCACCTGATAGGTGTCGTCGGCCCATTCCACATAGGTGACGGCGATCCGGCCCAGCGGCCCGGAGCGGATGGCCTCGACCACCTGATCGCTCATCAGCGCGTCGGCATAGCCGCGGCGCTGCAACTCCGCTTCCTGCGCGTCCACGCTGCCGGAGACATCCACCAGCAGCACCAGTTCCAGGTCCACCGGCAGCTCCTGCGCCCGCGACGCCCCGGCGGGGAGCACGGCGACCAGGGTTCCCAGCGCAACCAGCAGCACCGCGGCAAGGACACGGCGGAGGCCCGGTCGGACGCGCGGCACCTGCATGCGGAAGCCTTTCGCTGGCGGGCCGGAGCCCTGGGCCGAAGGGACAAAGCGTGCCGGACCCTGCCGGGCGGTGCAAGGGGCACGGAATCGACGGGGCGGCTCCTCCCCCCTTCCCCCAAGGACGGCGCGTGCTAGGCTGGACGGAAGCGGATCGGGAGGGGGCATGCGGCGGGCAACGGACACGGGAACCCGGGACCGGCCGGGAAGGCGCCCATGGGCGGGCCTGCCGGGCGTGGCGGTCCTGCTCCTGATGCCCGCGCTGACGCCCGTCGGGCTGACGGCGGCGGCACAGGAGGCTCCGCGGACCGGGGCCGCCACGGAGAACAGAGGTGGAGAGGCGGGCATGGACGACGGCACGGACGGACGGGCGACGGTGCGGGCGAGCGGTGGGTTCGAGGTCACCCTCACCCCGCAGGCGACGGGCGAGGCCGGTGGCGGGTCCGGCGAGGGCGCGAAGCTGGGACGCATGATCCTGGACAAGCGGTTCCAGGGCGACCTTGAGGGAACCTCCGAAGGGGAGATGCTGACCGCCATGGCGCCGGTCCAGGGGTCCGCCGCTTATGTCGCGGTGGAACGGTTCAGCGGCACGCTGCATGGCCGCAGCGGCGGTTTCGCCCTGGTCCATCGCGGCGTCATGGACCGCGGGGGACAGTCCCTGTCCATCACCATCGTGCCGGATTCGGGCACGGGAGCACTGACCGGCATCCGCGGCGTCATGGGCATCAGCATCGCCGAGGGCCGGCATTCCTACACCCTGGACTACAGCCTGCCGGATACCCCGGCCCCCTGACCGGGGTGGGCCGGCCCTACAGCCAGCCGCGGCGCTTGAACCAGAGATAGGGCACCACGGCCGAGAGGACCATGAGGACCAGGGCCAGCGGATAGCCGAAGGTCCAGTCCAGTTCCGGCATGTGGTGGAAGTTCATGCCGTAGATGCTGGCGACCAGCGTCGGCGGCAGGAACACGACCGCCGCGACCGAGAAGATCTTCACGATGTTGTTCTGTTCGATCCCGACAAGGCCGAGCAGGGCGTCGAGCTGGAAGCTGATGTTCGACGACAGGAAGGCCGTGTAGTCGGACAGCGACTGGCTGTCCTGGAGCATGGTCTTCAGCCGGCCGCGCAACCCCTTGTCGGACACCACCTCCTTCAGCGCGGCGACGAAGGCCAGCACGCGGGCCAGGGTGACCAGGCTTTCGCGCGCCTTGGCCGTGACGTCGTGGCCGCGGGCGATCCGGCGCAGCAGGTCGGCCTGAAGCTCGGAGGACAGCCGCGCCCGCTCATCCCCCTGGAGCAGGAGATGCTGCGCCACGGTATTGAGGTCGCGCGCCGTCCCCTCCAGCACGTCGGCGATGCGGTCAAGAATGGCTTCCAGCAACTGCACGAAGGCGACAAGCCCGGACTCCAGCCGGATGCCCTGCTTCTGGACCTGGTTGTGGAAGCCGTAGAAGGGCTTGGGGTCGTCGAACCGCAGCGTGATCAGGGTCCGTCCCGTCAGCACGAAGGTGACGTCCATCGTCTCCGGCACCGGCGCATCGGCGCGGCAGAGCACGGTCGCGGTCAGGAACACGCCGCCCGCCTCGCGGTAGACGCGGCTGGACAGCTCGATCGCCCGCATCTCCTCCCGCGTCGGCAGCTCCAGCCCGAAGGCGTCCTGCACCTGCGCCAGTTCCTGCGGCGTGGGGGAGAACAGGTCGATCCAGGCGGCCGACATGAGGGCATCGGCGGCAACGGCGCCCTCCAGCCGTTCGTTCTGGCCCTCGACCATCCGGTAGGCGCGCAGCATCGCGGGCTCCTCCCGTTCCACCAACCCGATCACCAGGGGTGTAGCGCGTCCCCGCCGTCTCGGGAAAGGCCGGAAGGGGCGGGACCGGCATGCGCGACCGGGTCGGCCCGCGGGGAACCGCTCCGCCCCTGTCCGGGTTGCCCTGGGTCAAGGCCCCGGGTGGGCACGGCAGGCGGCCACGGGAGGCATCGGATGATCTGGAACTTCGACACGCTGAAGGGCTACACGCTGCGCGCAGCCGACGGCAGCATCGGCCGGGTCCATGACCTGCTGTTCGAGGACCGCGACTGGACCGTGCGCTATCTGGTGGTGGACACGGGATCGTTCCTGTTCGGCCGGCGGGTGCTGATCGTACCGTCGGTCCTGGGCACGCCCGACGCGGATGCGAAGGAGATCGAGGTCGCCCTGACGGTGGCACAGGTGGAGTCCAGCCCCAGCATCGAGACGGACCGTCCGGTCAACCGCCAGCAGGAGGCGCTGCTGCACCGCTACTACGGCTGGGCGCCCTACTGGACCATCGGCGGTTCCGTCGGCGGTGCGGCGGGGATGGCCGCCGGCCTCGCCCCCGGCCTGGGCATCCCGCCGGCCGGTTCCCTGCCCCCCGCCGCCGGCGGGCCACCGGGAGAGGAGGGCGGCGGGACCACGGCAGAGGCGAACGCAGCCGGGGCGGGCGCCGCGGAAACGACAGGGCCGGACGGGGACCCGCACCTGCGCAGCACCCGCGAACTGGCGGGCTACACCCTGAGCGCGCCGGACGGCGACATCGGCAGCATCGACAGTCTGCTGCTGGACACCGACCGCTGGACGGTGCGCCGGGTGGTGGTGGACACGGGCACCTGGCTGCCCGGCCGCAAGGTGGTGATCGACACCGACTGGATCAGCACCATCGAATGGGCGGAGAACCGGGCGGGCGTCTCGGTTCCGCGGTCCCGCGTCGAGGCCGCCCCCGACTACGATGTCCACCGGCACCAGCCGCTGGAGGGCGGGGGCGGGACATAAGGGGACCCCACCCGTTCCCCCTCGCCCGTCTGCCCCTCGCCGTCTGCCCTCAGCCGTTCGGGGGCGCTTTGGCGATGTCGCCGTGGGTCAGGCCGACCACGTCCTCGTCCCGGCCCCTGGCCGCCACATCGCCGAGGGAGACGACACCGACCAGCCGCTTGTCGCGGTTCAGCACGGGCAGGCGGCGGACGGAGCGTTCGGACATGAGCTGGGCCGCCTCGCTGCTGTCCTGGTCGTCGAAGACGAAGACCAGTTCGTCCGTCATGGCGTCGCGGACGGCGGCGCTGTTCGGGTCCGCCCCCTCCGCCACGCAGCGCACGGTGATGTCGCGGTCGGTGACGGTGCCGACCAGACGATCGTTCTCCCCGACAGGCAGGAACCCGGTATCGGCGTCGCGCATCTTGCGCGCGGCCTCCTTGAGGGTGGTGCCGGGGTTCACCAGCTCCACGTCCTTCGTCATGATGTCCCGGATCTGCATGGCGATCTCCCTGGCTTGCGCGCCCACCGCCGCGGAGGGCTGCGGTTCAACCGGGGCGGTCGGGTGAAGTTCCTGGGAGCGGCGGAGAGCGGGCCGGACAGGACTCCGGGACGGGAAAAAGGAAACCCGGCGGCCACAGCCGCCGGGTCCAGTCCCCGCCGACGGTGGAAAGGGAATAACCCCCGCCCGCGGGATCGCCGTCACAGGACCGGCGTCCCCCGGAAACGGGCGGGGGAGGCAGTCGGTCCCTGTCCGGACGCCGTTCTAGGGGAAAACGCGTTACCCGGGCTTTTCGCTTTGTAACGCCTCGGTAAATCCTGGCCGGTCACCGCCGGGCGGGGGATTAGCGTGGGAAAGGATGCGACCATGACGGGGGCTGCGGATGCGGACCGGGGATGACCAGGCGCTGCGCGAGCGGGAGACGGAACTGGCGCGCTACCGGCTTCTGGCCGGGTCCGCCCTGGGCGTGGCGGCGGCCGGCTGGGTGGCCTCGCATGTCGCCCCGCTGCCGCCGGAGGCGGTGCATCCCCTGCGCGCCGTGGCGGAGGCCGGCATGGTCGGCGGGCTGGCCGACTGGTTCGCCGTGACCGCCCTGTTCCGCCGCCCGCTGGGCCTGCCGATCCCGCACACGGCCCTGGTGCCGAAGAACCGCGACCGCATCGCCGACGGCATCGCCGCCTACATCGACCGCGAGTTCCTGGAGCCCGGCATGCTGGTGGAGCAGCTCCACCGCATGGATCTGGCGGACCGCATCGCCCGGATGCTGCACGACGGGCAGAGCCGCGCCCGCGTCGTGGACGTGGTGGTGCGCCTGCTGCCGGGGCTGGTGCGCGGCGACGGCGAGGCCGCCATCCGCGGCACCCTGACCCGCGCCCTGCAGGAAGCGCTGGGCGGGGTGGACCTGCGCCGTCCGCTGGCCCGGGTGCTGCGTGCCGTGGTCGAGAGCGACGCGCTGGAGGCGCTGCTGACCGAACTGTCCGACCGGCTGGTCGGCATGGTGCAGGACCGACGGAACTGGTTGCAGGAGGCGGTGGAGGCGCGCTCGCGCTGGTGGATTCCCCGCGCCGTGGACCGCCGTGTCGCCGGCAATCTGGCCGACGCCGCGATCGACCACCTGTTCGACCTGCGCAGCCCGCATTCCGACGTGGGCCGCGACCTGCGCCGCTGGCTGCGCGAGCTGCCCGACGAGGTGGAGCGGGGCGGCCCCCTGGGCGAGCGGCTGACCCGCGTCGTCCGGATGGCGCTTCAGGACACCAGCTTCAGCCAGTTGCTGGACAAGGCGGTGGCGACCCTGCGCCGGCTGGTGGTGGACGATCTGGAAGGGCCCGACAGCCGCATCCGCGGCGTGGTCGAGGCCGCCGTCGCCTCGCTCGCCAGCCAGCTCGACGACGCCGAGCTGCGCGGCCGCGTCAACCGCTCGGTGGAGGACGCCTTCGTCGCCGCCATCCCGCGCTGGCGCGAGCGCATCCGCGACTTCATCTCAGACACCCTGCGCGGCCAGGACCTGGACGAGTTCACCCGCCGGATGGAGGTGCGGGTCGGCAAGGATCTCCAGTACATCCGGATCAACGGCACCATCCTGGGCGCCATGATCGGCGGGCTGCTGTACGTGCTGAACGGGCTGCTGGCCTGACGCCCCGCCCCTTCTCCGGCGCCCCCTCAGCCGGCCCGGCGGAGCCGCTCGGACTCGTAGGCGCGCAGATGCAGCAGCGCCAGCGACATCAGCGGCATGGAGAGGCCGTGGCGCTCGCCGCGACGGACCATGTCGCCGATGATGTGCTCCCCCTCCACCCGGTGGCCGCGGACCACGTCGCGCATCATGGAGGCGGTCAGGGCGCTCTCCTTGTCGGTGAGCTGGTCCAGGCTGTCCGTCACCGAGGCGGGCGAGGGCGGATACCCCTCCGCCAGGGCGGTGGCCTGCGCCTCCGCGAACAGGGCGCGCAGAAAGCCTTCCCCGCCGGGCTGGGAGACGATGGCACGGACCGGGGCACGCATCAGGCAGGTCGCCGCCGCCAGCGTCGCCAGGAAGACGAACTTCTCCCACAGGTCCTGCATGATGGCGTCGCTGCGCCGCCACTCCACCGGGGTCGGGCGGAAGGCCTCGGCCAGCCGCCCGACCATGGCGTCCTGCCCGGGCGAGCGGGCACCGAAGGCCAGCCGGTGGACCGGCGAGAGATGGCGGATGGTGCCGTCCGGCTCCAGCGTGATCGGGATGTGGCACATGCCGCCCAGCACCCGCTCCCGGCCGAAGGCGGCGTCCAGCAGGTCGATGTGGTTCAGACCGTTGAGCAGCGGCATCACCAGCGTCCGCGGCTCCAGCGCGGGCCGGATCGCCTCGATGGCGCCGTCCAGGTCGTAGGCCTTGGAGGTCAGCACCACGAGGTCGTAGCCGGGCCGGGCCTTCGTGATGGTCTGCGCCGGCAGGCGGATGTTGCCGGCGGGGCTCTCCACCACCAGCCCGTTCTCGCGGAGCTGGGCCTGCCGCCGGGGCCGGACCAGGAAGGTGACGTCGGCCCCCGCCTCCATCAGGCGTCCGCCGAAATAGCCGCCGGTCGCTCCGGCGCCGAGGAACAGGATGCGCATGGCCTCTCCCCTCATGCGCCCGCCACCGCCGGGCGCCATCCCGACCACCGAGGCTACAGCACTTCCTTAGGCAGGCGCAGCAGCTCCTTGCGGATTTCAGCCAGACGGGGCCGCCGCTCCGGGGCGAAGGGCAGCGGCCGGCAGAGATGCATGGCCGTGAGGCCGATGCGCGCCGTCAGCAGGCCGTTGATGACGCCCTGGCCGATGCGGGCGGACAGGGCCGCCGCCACGGTGCCGCCCAGCGCGTCCACGGCGATGCTGTCGCCGGACTCGGCCACGCCGGCGATGGCGATGTTCTCCGCCATCCGGCGCAGCAGCCGGGCGGAGCCGAACAGGCCGGGCCGGGCGCCGTAGAGGCTGGCGACCTCGCGCACCAGCCTCGCGTTGCGCCAGATCACCAGGGCGGCGTCGAGCAGGGCGGCCGGGCTGAGTGCCGTGCCCAGCGCCACGTCGCGCGAGGCGCGCACCACCAGCCGGTAGGCGGTCTGGTCGATCGGCGTCAGCAGCGTGCGCTCGGCAAGGTCCAGCACCTCGCGGTCGTCATGGGCGTCGGTGACGGCGGTGCGGTAGGCCTCGCGCGCGCGCTCCAGTTCCGGCCGGCCGACATAGAGGGCGAGCACCTGCCGCGCCACCGGCTGCGCCTTGCCATGGCCGGCCTTGGCGCGCAGCGCCGCCGCCCGCTGGCGCAGCCCGTCCACCTTGGCAAGCCGGGAGAAGGCCCGCCATTCGCGGCCGGCCATCATGCCCAGCGCCCCGGCCGCCACCGCGACCAGCCCGCAGAGCACCCCGCCCATCCAGGGCGAGACGGCGAAGGCGCGGATCACCAGATCCGCCGTGTCGATGCCGATGGCGGCGACGACCAGGCCGGCCAGCGAGAAGACCAGGGCGCGGGCGGCGAACCGCCGCGGGTTCGGCGTCGGCGGTGGCAGCAGCTCTCCGGCCAGGGGGGTCGGCGCGTCGCGCTGGTCGAGCGGCGCCGGCATCGCCCGCGCGGGGTCGAACTCCATGGGCGGAACCCAGGGCGTCCGCGTTGTCTCGTCTGTCCGCAAAGTCATGCGAGGCGATCCCCCACGAGGAACTGGAGTGCCTGATCGATCCGGATGTTGGGCAGGCCGCGGCCGTCGCGGCCCAGCCCCTGCGGCGGCAGGAAGGGTAGGAAGTTGAAGCGCCCCTCCCCCGTCGGCCCGACATCGTGATGGCTGGCCGGGATCTCCCCGGGGAAGATCACCGCCTGTTCGGTGCGGCCGGCCGGCACGCCCTGCACGCAGGCGAGCGGCCGTCCACGGTACTCGGTCAGCACGGTCTCGGTACATTTCACCGAGGCGATGGCCATGGTGTCCACCGCGGCGCCTGTATAGCGCACGGAGTTCAGCGAGCCTGCCAGGAAACTCTCCAGCAGCGAGCGCAGGTTGCCGTGCTGGCTGGCGGCGACATGGTCGGCCTTGGTGGCGGCGAACAGGACGCGCTCGATGCGCGAGCCGCCCAGCCAGTTCAGCCAGCCGGTGCGGCCATGGCGGAAGCTCTCCAGCGTCGCCGCGAGCGACTGGTGCAGATCCTCCAGCCCCGGCGCCCCGGCGTTGAGCGCCGAGAGCACGTCCACCAGCACGATCTGCCGGTCCAGACGCCCGAAATGGTCGCGGAAGAAGCGGCGGACGACCTTCTCCTTGTAGCCCTCGAAGCGTTCCGCCATCAGGGCGTAGAGGGAGTCCGCCGGCGCGGCCTCCTGCGGCGGCAGGGGGCAGAAGGTCAGCACCGGGGCCCCCTCCATCTCCCCCGGCTCGACGAAGCGGCCGGGCTGCACGAGGCTGAGCCCGACGCTGCTGGCCCGGCAGGCCTTGAGATAGTCGGTGTAGAGGGCGGCCAGCCGGCGGGCCACGGCCTCGTCCGCGTCGGCCGTGGCATCGACGCCGCGCAGATACTCCCGCCAGCGCCGGGACAGTTCGTCGCGGGGGGGCCGCAGCGACAGGTCCAGCGTCTGCCGCGACCATTCGGCGAAGCCCTGGCCCAGCATCGGCAGGTCCAGCAGCCATTCGCCGGGATAGTCCACGATGTCCAGGTTCAGCGTGGCGATGCCGCCCAGGTTGCGGCGCATCAGCCCGACCGGACGGAACCGCAGGGCGACGCGGATCTCGCTGACGGCCTTGGTGTTCTCCGGCCAGCGCGGGATCTCCGCCGTCAGCTCGGTCAGCCGGCCCTCGAAATCGAATCGGGGCACGGCGGGGTCGGGCTGCGGCTGGAGGCGCGAGGCGATGAAGCGGCCCTGGGACATCACGTCCAGGAAGGGCAGCCGCCCGGCCGTCAGCAGGTTGTGGAGCAGGGAGGTGACGAAGACGGTCTTGCCCGACCGGCGCAGGCCGGTCACGCCCAGCCGCAGATCGCCGCCGGACAGGCGCGCGAAGACCTGCGCCAGCCCGTCCGCCGCGCGCTGGCCCGCTCCCTCGATCTCGCCCAGGATGCCTCGTGCCAAACCACTCCTCCGCTCAGCTCTTCCGCTCTCCTAGCAAACGACCGCGCGGTGCGCGACGGTTACCTGCGCGGGGCCCCTGCGCCGGCACGTCGCCCTGTGCCCTCCGAACCGGTTAACACGATTGTCATGTCCAAACCGGAGATGGCAGTCTAGTCTCAAGGACGCACACGGGGGACGGGTCACAGCACGGTGCGGGCATCGGACGCTTCTTTTCCTGCGCAAACGCAGGACGGCGGTCTTCCGCCGACGCCGGGGGAGGAACCCGCCGGCCCGGTTGCAGGGGAACTGCATCCGGCTCCCCCCCTGATGAAGATCCCGTTGCGCAAGCGGCTGTCCTACAAGCAGGCCCGCAATACCCTGGTCTTCACCCTGGTGCTGGGCCTGTTCCTCAGTTCGGTCCAGATCGCCCTGGACCTGCTGGACATGGAGAAGCAGACGGACCAGCTCGTGAAGCAGGTCCTGTCCACGCTGGAGGAGCCGGCGGCCGAGGCCGCCTATTCCTTCGATCAGGCGCTGGCGGAACGGGTCATCACCGGGCTGTTCGCCTACCGGCCGGTCTACCGCGCGGCGATCTATGAGGATCTGGGCAACGTCCTGGCCTCGAAGGAGCGGCTGCCGACCGAGGGGCGGCTGAAGTGGCTGGCGGAACTGCTGCTGCCGCACGAGAAGTCCTTCGCCATCCCCCTGATCGTCCGCCGGGCGGAGGAGCTGCGGGTGGGCGAGCTGCGGGTCAGCATCGACCGCTACGTCATCGCCGCCGACTTCTTCCGCCGGGCGGAGCTGGTGCTGGCGACCAGCGCGCTGTGGATGCTGGGGCTGGCGACGGCGCTGGCGGTGATGCTCTATCTCAGCATCACCAAGCCCTTCCTGCGGCTGGCGGGCGCCATCGCAGAGGTCGATCCGGCCCAGCCGGCCGGCCGGCCGCTGACGGTGCCGTCGCACCATGCCGACGACGAGCTGGGCCTGCTGGCACGCATCACCAACGACCTGCTGACCCAGTTCGACCGCTCGCTGGTCGAACGCCGGCGGGCGGAGGCCGCCCTGCGCGAGCGCGAGACGCGGCTGTCCGGCATCATGGACAACGTCGCCGACGGCATCATCACGCTGGACGAGGATCTGCGGATCGAGACGATGAACCGGGCGGCGCTGGAGCTGTTCGGCCATGCCGCCGCCGATGTCGTGGGCAAACCCTTCGTCACCCTGATCGACGAGGGAGACTGGACCCGCGTGGCGATGGCGCTGATGGCCTGCCTGCGCCAGAGCGGCGACGGGCGGCGGCGCGAAACCTGGTCGGAGATCCAGGGCCGGACCGGCCGGAACGTGACCTTCAGCATGGCCTTCGGCGTCAGCCAGATGCGGCTGGGCGACCGCCGCACGGCCATCTGCGTGGTGCAGGACATCACCCGCCGCAAGCAGGCGGAGCAGGCCCTGCGCGACAGCGAGGAGCGGCTGAAGCTGGCCGTGCGCGCCACCCGATCGGGCGTGTTCGACGTGGACTACGCCAACGGCATCTTCTGGTGGAGCCCGGAGTTCATCGAGATGCTGGGCTACGAGGGCAGCCCGCCGGGTCAGGCCGACCTGCTGTTCCGCGAGATCCTGCATCCCGACGACCGGCCAGCCGCACTGGCGCAGATCGAACGCTATCTGGCCGGGAAATCCGGCGACTACCACGCCTTCTACCGGCTGCGTCACCGCGACGGCTCCCTGATCTGGATCGAGGCGCGCGGACAGGCGATCCGGGACGACCGGGGCCGCCCCGTGCGGATCACCGGAACCATGACGGACGTCACGGACCGCAAGCGGTTCGAAGAGCAGCTCATGTATGTCAGCACCCATGACCCGCTGACCGGGCTGCCGAACCGCACCCTGTTGCAGGACAGGCTCCAGCATGCCGCCGACCAGGCCGAACGCAAGGGCAACTCGGTCGCGGTGCTGCTGCTGGACCTGGACCGCTTCAAGCTGGTCAATGACAGCCTGGGCCACCAGGTCGGCGACAAGCTGCTGCGCGCCATCTCGCAGCGGCTGGCCAGCTCCGTCCGCCCGGCCGATACCATCGGCCGGCTGGGCGCGGACGAGTTCCTGATCATCGCGGAGGATCTGACGGAACCGCAGATGGCCGCCCGCGTGGCCGAGACGGTGCTGGCCGGCCTGTCCCAGCCCTTCGGCCTGGACGGACAGCAGCTTTTCATCACCTGTTCCATCGGCATCACGCTCTTCCCCGGCGACGCCACCGACATCGGCGCCCTGCTGCGCGATGCGGACACCGCCATGCACACGGCGAAGTCGGCCGGCGGCAACGGCTACCGCTTCTTCACGCCGGAGATGAACGAGGCGGCCGTGGCCCGGCTGTCGCTGGAGCACGCCCTGCGCGAGGCGATCGACCAGGGGCAGTTCGAGCTTCACTACCAGCCCAAGGCCAGCCTGGAGACGATGCAGACGGTGGGCGTGGAGGCGCTGCTGCGCTGGCGCCATCCGGAGATGGGCATGATCCCGCCCTCCACCTTCATCCCGGTGGCGGAGGAGACGGGCATGATCCTGGCCATCGGCGACTGGGTGCTGCGCGCCGCGCTGGAGCAGATCAATCGCTGGGAGCGCGCCGGGCTGGAGCCGCTGCCGGTCGCCGTCAACGTCTCCGTCCGCCAGATCACCTCCAGCCACTTCGCCGACCGCATCCAGTCCCTGCTGGACGAGTACGGCGTGCGGCCCGATCTGCTGGAGCTGGAGATCACAGAGACGGCCATGATGTCCAACATGGCCTTCATCGCCGACGGGCTGGCGGAACTGCGCGGCCGCGGCATCCGCATCGCCGTGGACGATTTCGGCACCGGCTACTCCTCGCTCTCCTATCTCCGCCGGCTGCCGATCACGACGTTGAAGGTGGACCGCTCCTTCGTCAGCGAGGCGCCCAGCAACGCCGATACCGGGGCCATCGCCGCCACCATCATCGCCATGGGCCGGCAGCTCGGCCTGACCGTGGTGGCAGAGGGGATCGAGACGCAGGAGCAGCTCGATTTCCTGCGCCGGCACCGCTGCCACGAGGCACAGGGCTTCCTCATCGGCTTTCCGGTTCCGGCGGCCGAACTGGAAGCCCGCTGCCTGCGGCCGGCGCGCAACCAGGCCGCGAGCTGACCCCCTGCAGCCGACGGGGCCGCGCCCGCCCCGCGGTCTCGCCCCGACTCGGCCCCAGTTCTGGCCCGGTTGCCGGCGGAGCGCCGGGCCGGGCTTCCGGCCGGGCCGGTCCCTTTATGCAACGGAGCCTTGAATCAAGCACTTACGGGGCAGCCGGCTGACATCCACAGTGCGGACAGACTTTTCAAGGACGCTCCGGAACCCTGTCCGGCGGGGCCGGAGCCCTGCATTCCGGGCATAGAGACCTTGACGCAGGCGCACGCCAGCCTTTACTGCTACAGCCTTGAAATTCCCGCAAATCGGGCTGCCTCCGTTCCGGCGCCCCCAACAAACGCGGGCGAAAAAGAGAAACGTGGAGCGAGGAGGAAACGCCATGGCACGCACGATCACGCCCGAAATCCGTCCACATCGTCGCAGGCTCAACCGCCGCATGCTGGCCGGCGCCAGCGCCGCGGCCCTGCTGGCCCCGCTGCTGGCAGCGGGCAGCGCGCAGGCGGTGCAGTTCAACCGCGGCGAGCTGACCGGCAGCTTCGACACGACCCTGACCCTGGGCGCGCTGTTCCGCGTGCAGGACCGCGACGAAAGCATCATCGCGCGGGTCAACGGCGGTACCTTCAACTCGCACAATGGCGACAACGGCAACCTGAACTACGACAAGGGCCTTGTCTCGCTGACCGGCCGTGCCCTGCACGAGCTGAAGCTGAACTACCGGAATCTGGGCGCCTTCGTCCGCGCCACCTACTTCTACGATGTCGTCAACGCCGACAAGGACAGCACGGACTTCGCGCGCACCGGCCGCTTCCCGCTGGACGGCGAGGCGGTGGAGCGGGTCGGGCGCGACTTCAAGCTGCTGGATGCGCTGGTCTACGGCAATTTCAGCCTGGGTGACGATGCCGGCCTTGACGTCCGCCTGGGCAACCAGGTGCTGAGCTGGGGCGAGAGCACCTTCATCGCCAACGGCATCAACACGATCAACCCGATCGACGTCTCCGCCCTGCGCATCCCGGGCTCGGAGCTGAAGGAATCCTTCCTGCCGGTGCCGATCGCCGACGTCTCCCTGAGCCTCGGCCACAATTTCAGCCTGGAAGCCTTCTACCAGTTCAAGTGGGACCAGACGGAGCCGGAAGCCGCCAACAGCTTCTTCAGCACGACGGACTCGGGCTCGCCCGGCGCGCGTTACCTGCTGCTGGGCTTCGGCAACCCGCTGATCCCGGACATCGACCGCTCGGTCGTGAACGCGGCGGCCTCCGTCGGCTCGCGCGTGCCGCGGCTGGAGGACGACCAGCCGAGCGACAGCGGCCAGTTCGGCTTCGCCGCGCGTTACTTCTCGCCGGATCTGGGCAACACCGAGTTCGGCGCCTACTACATCAACTACCATTCCCGCCTGCCGGTGCTGGAGACGATCGTCGGCACGCAGTCCGACTTCTACCGCTTCGCCGCCAACCCGCAGGCCGCCCCCTTCTCCGAGGCCAGCGGCTACCGGCTGGTCTATCCGGAGGACATCCAGCTCTTCGGCCTGAGCCTGAACACGACCCTGCCCGCCGGCATCTCCTTCCAGGCGGAATACTCGTTCCGCAAGGACCAGCCGCTGGCGCTGGACGATGTGGAGCTGTTGCAGTCCACCTTCGCCGCCCCGGCCGTGCTGGGCGCCGCGGCGTCGGGCCAGACGGCCGGGCAGGCCGCGGCGCAGTCGCAGTATCAGGCGGCCGTCAACCGGGTGCTGGCCGTGGCCGCGCCGTCGCTGGTCGGCACCTCCTTCACCAGCCTGCCGGGCGCGGTGCAGGGTCAGGTACAGGCGGCCATCGCGTCGCAGGGCGGCCCCGCCAGCTATGCCGCGGCCCTGCAGGCGGGTGCCCAGGCGGGGGCGCTGGCCGGTGCGCGTCAGGCGGCCGCCCTGTTCAACCAGTACCCGATGATCCAGCGGCTGGGCGGTATCGACCTGAACGACCCCGTGACCAGTGCCAGCCGTTTCTTCGGCAGCACGCTCCAGGGCTACGAGTTCTTCGACATCTCTCAGCTCCAGTTCACGGCGACCAAGGCGTTCGGCCCGATGGTCGGCGCCGACCAGTGGGTGCTGCTGGGCGAGTTCGGCTTCAACTATGTCCATGGCTTCCCGGGGGCGGACGAGTACCGTCTGGACGGGCCGGGCACCGACCGCTCCTACATCCCGGCCTTCGCGGAGTCCGGTGCGGGCGGCGCCGCCCCCGGTCCGGCGGTGGAGGATGGCTTCGCCACCCGGTTCTCCTGGGGCTACCGGATGACGGCGCGCTTCGACTACCTGAATGCGTTCTCGGGCGTGAACCTGTCGCCCTCCATCTCCTGGCAGCACGACGTCAACGGCGTGACGCCGGGTCCGATCGGTAACTTCGTCGAAGGGCGCAAGGCGCTGAGCTTCGGCCTGCGCGCGCTCTATCTGGAGAAGTGGACCGCGGACATCAGCTACTCGACCTTCTTCGGTGCCGGGCAGCGCAACCTGATCCGCGACCGCGACTTCGTCTCGGTCAGTGTCAAGTACTCCTTCTAACGGCCGGAAAGAGCCAGGAAGGACCGAATAAAAAGGAGGAGACTTCATGAATCGCGTTAAGGCCGCGCTGCTCGGCGGTGCGCTGGCCATCACCCTGGCCCTGCCGGCACAGGCGCAGACCGCATCGGACCTCGGCAAGACGCTCACCCCCATGGGGGCGATCAAGGCCGGCAATGCCGACGGCAGCATCCCGGAATGGACGGGCGGCATCACCGCCCCGCCCCCGGGCTACACCCCCGGCAAGCAGCACATCGACCCGTTCGCGGACGACAAGCCCCTGTTCACCATCACCTCGGAGAACATGGACAAGTATGCGGACAAGCTGCCCGACGGCCTGAAGGCCCTGCTCAAGACCTATCCGGATACCTACAGGCTGCCGGTCTACCCGACGCGCCGCAGCGCCTCGGCGCCGCAGTTCATCTATGACGCCACCGTGAAGAATGCCGGGACGGCGAAGCTGGCCCCCGGTGGCAACGGCGTGCTGGAGGCGAAGACCGGCATTCCCTTCCCGATCCCCAAGGAAGGCGTTGAAGCGGTCTGGAATCACCTGCTGCGCTGGCGCGGCCTGAACGTGTTCCGCCAGTACGGCCAGGCGAATCCGCAGGCCAACGGCGCCTATACCATGATCACCCTGACGGAGAAGGTGAAGTACCTGTACTCCCGTCCGGAGGGGGCGGACGGCAACCTGGCCCTGTTCTTCCTTCAGGAAGTGGTGGCGCCGGCCCGGCTGGCAGGCGAGATCCTGCTGGTCCACGACACCATCAACCAGGTGGAAGAACCGCGCTCGGCCTGGACCTACAATCCGGGCCAGCGCCGTGTCCGCCGCGCCCCGAACGTCGCCTACGACAACCCCGGCACGGCGTCGGACGGGCTGCGCACCAACGACCAGCTCGACGTCTTCAACGGGTCGCCCGACCGTTATGAATGGACGCTCGTCGGCCGGAAGGAGATGTACGTGCCGTACAACTCCTACAAGCTGCACAGCGGCGATCTCAGCTATGACCAGATCATCAAGCCGCGCCATATCAACCAGGATCTGACCCGCTACGAACTGCACCGGGTCTGGGTCGTGGACGGCACGGTGCGCCCTGGCACCAGCCATGTCTACGCCAAGCGTCGCTTCTACATCGACGAGGACAGCTGGGTCATCCTGGCGGCCGACAATTATGACGTCCGCGACCAGATCTGGCGTGTGAGCGAAAGCCACGGCATCAACTACTATGATCTGCCGGGCTACAATACGACGCTGGAATGCACCTACGACCTGCCGTCGGGGCGCTACACCTGCAACGGCTTCGACAACCAGGAGCCGCCCTACCGCTTCGACCAGGACTACACGGCGGCGGACTTCGCCCCGGACTCCCTGAGGCGGGCGGGGGTGCGCTGACCCACGCAGCCGACGGGCCGGCCGGGAAACCGGCCGGCCCTTTTCCTTCGTAGGAAGAACAGGGTGCCATGACCCCATTCCGCGCCCCGGCGGCTCTGGCCGCCGCAGCCTTCGCCCTGGGCATCGCCATGCCCTCCCTGGCCCAGCAGGGGCCCGCTGCCGCCGCCCCGCCGCCGGTTCAGGCCGACAGCCTCAAGCCGGCGGCGCTGGCGCCCCTTGCCGTCCGCTCGCTGCTGCTGGACGCCGCGCGTGCCGGCGACCGTCTGGTCGCCGTCGGCCAGCGCGGGCACATCCTGCTGTCCGACGACAACGGCCGGACCTGGCGGCAGATGCCGGTTCCGGTCGATTCCGCCCTGACCGGCGTCTTCTTCGTGGATGCCCGCAACGGCTGGGCCGTCGGGCACGACAGCGTGATCCTGCACACCGGCGACGGCGGCGAAAGCTGGACACTCCAGCACGCGGCGCCGGACTGGGAACTGCCGCTGATGGACGTGCTGTTCGACGACCCGCAGCATGGCATGGCCGTGGGCGCCTACGGCCTGTTCCTGGAGACCGACGACGGCGGCCGGACCTGGACCCGGCGCCGGATCGAGGAGGATGACTACCACCTGAACGCCATCATCGCCCCCACGCCCGACCTGCGGCTGATCGCGGGAGAGTTCGGCATGGCCCATGTCAGCCGGGACCGCGGCCGGACCTGGGAGGCCATGCAGACACCCTATGAGGGGTCCTACTTCGGTGCGCTGGCGGTGGGGCCGGAGACGGTGCTCGTCTTCGGCCTGCAGGGCAACATCTACCGCAGCACGGATGCCGGCGCGACCTGGACCGCGGTGGAGAACCGCTCCACCGCGGGGCTGCTGGGTGGCACCCGGCTGTCGGACGGGCGCGTGGTGCTGGTGGGGATGCAGGGCATCGTGCTGACCAGCACCGACCAGGGCCGCAGCTTCACGCTGGAGCAGCGGCCCGACCGCATCGCCCTGGCCGAGGCCATCGAGGCGCCGGACGGCAGTCTGATCCTGTTCGGCCAGGACGGCGTGCTGATGACCGGCCCGCCCGCGGCGATCCACTGATGCTGCGCCGCCTGCCGCCCCCCTGACGCCCGGTTCCCGGAAAGACGCCTCACCATGTCCACACCGTTCCTCCAGAACCTCGAAGGGCTCGTGTTCCGGAACCGGGCGCTGCTCCTGGTCCTGTTCGCGCTGGCCACCCTCTTCATGGGCTGGAATGCCGCCAAGCTGCGGGTCGATGCCGGCTTCGAGAAGATGCTGCCGATCGACCACCCCTACATGGACACGTTCCTCACCTACCAGCAGGAGTTCGGCGGCGCGAACCGGATCGTCGTCGCCCTGTCGGTGGACGAGGGCGACATCTACACTCCCGACTTCATGGCGCGGCTGAAGAAGGTCACCGACGAGGTGTTCTTCATCCCCGGCGTGGACCGCGCCAGCGTGACCAGTCTGTTCACGCCGAACGTGCGTTTCGTGGAGATCACGGCGGAGGGCTTCTCCGGCGGCAACGTCATCCCGGCGGAGTTCCAGCCGACCGAGGAGTGGATGCCCGTCGTGCGGGAGAACGTGCTGAAGTCGGGCACGGTCGGCCGGCTGGTGGGGGAGAAGTTCGATGCCGCCCTGGTCAGCGCGCAACTGATCGAGCGGGATCCGCGCACCGGCGAGAAGCTGGACTACCAGGCCGTGGCCGACAAGCTGGAGGCCATCCGCGCCCGCCATGCCGACGGGAAGATCGACATCCACATCATCGGCTTCGCCAAGTCGATCGGCGACATCGCCGACGGCGCCTCCAGCGTCGTCACCTTCTTCGTCATCGCCTTCGTCATCACGGCCCTGCTGGTCTACGGCTACGGCCGCTCCTTCATGATGATGGCGGTGATGCTGCTGGTGTCGCTGACCACGGTGGTCTGGCAGTTCGGCATGCTGGTGCTGCTGGGGTTCGGCATCGACCCGCTGTCCATCCTGGTGCCGTTCCTGGTCTTCGCCATCGCCGTCAGCCACGGCGTCCAGAACATCGGCACCATCAGCCAGGAGATGGGCCGCGGTGCCGATGCCTATACGGCAGCCCGCATCAGCTTCGAACGCCTGCTGATCCCCGGTTCCTCGGCGCTGGTGACGGATGCGCTGGGCTTCCTGACCATCGCCATCATCCAGATCCGGATGATCCAGGAACTGGCCGTTTCCGCCTCGGTGGGCATGGTCATCATCATCCTGACCCATCTGTTCATCCTGCCGGTGCTGCTGAGCTACCTGCCGCTGGACGAGCGTTATCGCGCCCGCGTCGCCGGGCAGGTAGACCGTTTCGACCCGCTCTGGCGGCGCATCGCCGTGCTGGCGACGCCCAAGGGGGCGGTGCCCATGGTGCTGGCAGCACTGCTGGTTCTGGGCGGGTCCTTCTACATCCAGAAGGACATGACCATCGGCGATACCGAGGCGGGCGTGCCGGAACTGTGGCCGGACTCCCGCTACAACCGGGACGCCGCCCTGATCGTGGACCGCTTCAGCATCGGCACCGACGTGATCCAGGTGATCGCGGAGGCGCCGGCGAACGGCTGCATCGATTATGGCGTGATCCGCCAGATCGACGATTTCACCTGGCACATGAGCAATGTGCCGGGGGTGCAGTCCGCCTTCTCCCTGTCCACGGTGATGAAGGGGGTCAACACCGGCTGGAACGAGGGAAACCTGAACTGGCAGGTGCTGCCGCGGAACAGCCAGGTCCTGGTACGGACCGTCACCCCGATCGAGACATCGACCGGACTGCTGAATGCCGACTGCTCGGTCATGCCGGTCGTGATCTACACCGTGGATCACCGGGCGGAAACGATCGACCGCATCGTCCAGGCGGTGGAAGGCTATGTGAAGGCGAACCCGTCGGACGAGGTGCGGTTCCGGCTGGCGACGGGCAATGTCGGCGTCATGGCCGCCACCAACGAGGCCGTGCGCGAGGCGGAAAAGCCCATGCTGGGGCTGGTCTACGCCACGGTGGTGCTCTTCTGCCTGATCACCTTCCGCTCGCTGGTCGGCTCACTGGCGACGGTGCTGCCGCTGATCGTCGTGTCGATCCTGTGCAACGCGCTGATGACGGTGCTGGGGATCGGGCTGAAGATCTCCACCCTGCCGGCGGCGGCGCTGGGGGTGGGCATCGGCGTGGATTACGGGCTCTACATCTTCAACCGGCTCCAGGCGTACCTGAAGCACGGGCTGACCTTCGCGGAGGCCTATTTCCGCACCCTGCAGGAGACCGGCAGCTCGGTGCTGTTCACCGGCATCACCCTGGCCGTGGGCACCGCCACCTGGGCCTTCTCCGACCTGAAGTTCCAGGCGGACATGGGCGTGCTGCTGACCTTCATCTTCCTGGCCAACATGGTGGGGGCGGTGATCCTGCTGCCGGCCGTGGCCTCGCTGCTCTACAGCCGCTTCCCGCGACTGTTCGAGAAGGAGGTGGAGCGCGCCTCCAGGCGGACCTTCGCCCAGCATTGACGCACCGCGCGCCCGGGCCATCCACCCGGATGCAGAACGGCCGCGGAGGGGATGCCCTCCGCGGCCGTCGGCATTTCCGGGGTTCCCGTCGCGCGCGAAGCGTCAGCGCCGCAGGATGCCGTAGAGCTGGGTCCGGATCAGGGCCTCCACCAGTTCCTCCTTGTGCGTCCGGAAGCGGGGGGAGTTGCCGATCATGAGCGAGACGAGGCCGTGCCCGCTCATCCAGATGACCTCGGTCGCCAGATCGACATCCTGGCCGTCCGCCCCGGTCTCCGCGATCAGGTCGGCCATGGCGTCGCGCAGCCGGGCATAGGCCTGCGGCCCGCTGTAGCCCGGCTGGCCGGGCTGGCGGGCGCCGGGATCACGATGGTCAACCGACATCCGGCCCAGCGCCTTGACCATGAAGGTCAGGCGGTACTCGTCGGGATGCTCAAGGCCGAAGTCGATGTAGGCGCGCATGATCCGGCGCACCTTGTCCAGGGCGCCGCCGCCCCCGGCCAGGATGGCATCCATCCGCTGCACCAGCTTGGCGAAGGCGTGCTCGCACAGCTCTTCCAGGATCGTCTGCTTGTCCGGAAAATAGAGGTAGAGAGCGGTCGGTGAGATGCCGGCCCGCGCGGCGATCTTGCGGATCGTCGCCTGCTCGAAACCGTCCTCGATGAAGATGCGCTGGGCCGCGGTCAGAATCTCGTCCCGCCGGACATGGCCTTCGCCCTTGCGCTTGCGGTAGGGGCGGCTTCCGGCGGCAGCCCCGGACGTGTCGCCGGGACCGGCTCCGGCCGGGTCCGCCACGGTTCCCACAACGGTTTCAGCGACGGTTTCAGCGATGCCGCCCGGCCCGTCCTCGTGCTTCACACGCGCTCTTGCGACCACCTGTCGCTTCCCCCTTGACGCTCATATGAACGATGATAAGTTTCACGCCCGGTAAGTTATCAGCGTTCAAGTTACTGTACCCAGCGTACCAGAGCGGTGCGGACCTAGGCAACGGGCGCTGCCCGCGCGTACTCCGACCCGCACCTTGATCCCGCAGTCTCCGCCCGTCCGACCGGGCGGCGTAAGCCGGAGGGCAGAATGTCCGTTCCCGCCGTCGCTTCCAACGCTTTTGCGCAGCCCTGCCCGTGGCTCCCGCGGCGCGCAGCCGGTGCCGGCCTTCTGCTGGCCGGCGCGCTTCTGCTGGCATCCGCCGCCGCCCGGGCCGAGCTCCGGCCCGACGGAACAGCCGTGGTGCAGCCCCTCGCCGCAGGGGAAGGGGCGGTTGCCTTCCGCGTTCCCGGCACGGTTGCCGGGCGGCATGTGGCCGTCGGCGACCAGGTGGGCAAGGGCCAGCTTCTGCTCGAACTCGACTCGGTCGCCTATTACCAGTCGGTCCGCGCCGCCGAGGATGCGCTGGCCGCAGCCGCGGCGGACTCCGACCGTACCGCCCGTGCGGTGCGCCTGACAGCGGCGTTGCTGCGCGACGGCCGCGCCGACGCCGACGCGCTGGAGGCCCGCCGGGCGGACGCGGCCCTGGCCCGGCAGCGCCTGCGCGACGCCCATGCCGCGCTGGATCAGGCCCGCGCCCTGATGGACCGCACCATGCTGACGGCGGAGACCGACGGCACGGTCACCGCGGTGCTGGTCGAGGTGGGGGACAGGGTGCATGACGGCGTACCCGTGCTGCGCCTGAAGCCCACCCTGACCCAGACGGCGGAGCGGACGGAGCGCTGAGGCCCGGTCCGCCCCGCCCTGCACTGCCCGCGGATCAGAAGCCGATCCGCACCCGGCCGACGACGGCGTGGTCCTCGCGGTCGCTGCCGCCGAACGGTTCGCCCCTGTAGCCGACGGAGAGCAGCAGGCCGGCCGCCGTCTCCACCGTCACGCCGGCATCCAGCACGATCCGGCCACGGTCGCCGGCCCCGACCTCGGTCATCCCGACCTCCCCGTTCGCCAGCCGCGCCGTGAGGCTGCGGCCGTCGCCCAGGAACTCGTGCTCGTAGGCGAGGCCGAGGGCGGGCACGACGGCCAGTCCGTCATCCCCGAAGCGGCCGGATGCCTGCACGCCCAGGGAGCCGATCAGGGATTCCGCCCGGCTGCGCTCCACGGTCAGGGCGAGCGGCCCGGCATCCTCCTCGGTGAAGCCCTCGACTTCGGTGTTCAGGTAACGCAGCCCGACCTCCGGCCCGATGCCGAAGCCTCCGGCCTGGATGACGTAGCCCGCCCGGCCCGACAGGCCGTAGGTGCTGCCGTCCGTATCCGCCTCGGCCAGGGGATAGGGCGCGAAGCGGGTGGACCGCTCCAGGGTGCCGTAATCCTCGTAGCTGTAGCCCATGCTGCCGTCGGCGTACCACGGGCCCCAGGCGGCCGTGCCATAGATCTGGACGCTGTAGGACTTGGCGTCGGCCGAGCCGGCGCCGCCCTCCAGATCCAGCGAGCCGTCGGCATAGCCCAGCGCGATGCCGGCCAGGAAGTTCTCGTCCACCTGGTAGTCGAGCCCGGCGCCCACGTTCCAGGCATCGTAGTCATAGCCGAACTGACCGGGGATACGGTCGCGCTCGCCGTCCACATAGCCGCCGAAGGCATAGAGGCCGTACCGCCCGTCCGCCCCCGCCCGGGCCGAGCCCAGCAGGCCGACATCGCCGCGGCCGGTGCGGGCCGCGGCCATGCGCGACTGCACCCCCTGGGCCGCCAGCTCGAACAGGCGCAGGCCGAGCTGGCTGGTGGCGACATAGGCCGCCGGCGCGTCGTAGAGCGCGGCGAAGGTGCCGTTGACGTACTGGGCGATGCCCTGGTGCCCCGTCACGGTCGGATGGATCGGGTCGAAGAACAGCGTCGCCGCCGCCGCGTCCGCCGTGGCGCAGGCGCCGGTCGGGCCGCTGGTGCCCAGGCAGGGCACGGTCACGTTGGACAGCCCGTAGGCCGAGGGATCGGCCACCACCGAGCGGATCAGCGCCCCGATGTCCACATAGGTGATGCTGGCGCCGGTGCCGGCGCGCAGGGAACGCACGGCCTGTTGCAGATTGGCGTTGTGGACGTCGGTGATCTGGCTGGCCTGCGCCGCCGCGGCGGAGCCGTTCGCCGCCACGCCGGGCGTCGATCCCAGGTCGGGCAGGCCCAGCACGATCAGGTTCCGCGCCCCCGCCTGGATCAGCCGGGTGGCCCCGGCCACGGTGTTGCCCACCGTGGTGCCGACCACCTGGAACGGATCGCCCACGGGGTTGGACGCATAGGCCAGATAATCGTTGCCGCCGATCCAGACGGCGTAGAGCGCATCGCCGCTGAGCTGCGGCCGCGCCGCGAGATACTGGTCGAGCTGGAACTGGAGGTCGATGGGCTGCACCCGGCCGGAGCGGGCACCGCCCAGGGCGACGCTCTGCACCGGCGTGCCGCGCAGGGTGCCGAGCTGTTCGGCCCAGACGGGTCCGTTGGAGAAGCGGCCACCGACATAGGGCGCGCCGGGCCGCAGGGGGGCCGGCAGGTTGCCCGTGTCGCTGAGGCTGTCGCCGAAGACGACGATCGAGGAGTAGCTGCGCTGCTGCGCCAGGGCCGGGGCGGCCACCGACGCCATCACCACGGCAAGCGCCGTGGTCGCCAGAAGACGGGTCATCCTTGGGCTTCCTCCACTGTCACGGCCGTTTGCCGGCCGCAGGTTTCAGCCCAGGCTAGCCAATGTTACCGTTCTGCGAAAGCCCCGCGGACGTCCCCGCCCCGGGCGCGCCATCTGCGCGCACCGGAGGGGCCGCGCCCGGCCGGTCCCAGGTCAGCCGCAGTGGCCCGGACCGTCCCAGCCGATCGGCCGGCCGGGGGCAGCATCGCGGCCGGTGTGAGGGTCGGGATGCCAGGAGTTCCGCATCAGGCCCAGCAGAACCCCTTCCAGCAGGGCGCCGAGGGCGCCGGCCGGGGCCGCGGATCCCGAGAGCAGGCCGGCGCCCGTCTCGGCGGTCGCCCAGTCTGCCTGGTTTGCGCAGGTCCGCTTATGCATGGTCGCCTCACCACTCGACAGAAATACCCGATGCCAGTCCCGGCAGAACCCCTGAAACCGGCCATTGAGGCCAGTTTCGCAGGGTCGGCCGATGGACGACAAACGAGAAATCCGGATAGAATGCAAAAGCTGTTTTTATGCATGCGCCCGTGCCGGGCGTTCCCGGAGGTTCTGCCATGACCCGCCGCCTGCCCCCGTTGAACGCGCTCCGCGCCTTCGAGGCGGCGGCACGGCGCCTGTCCTTTACCCACGCCGCCGCGGAACTGGGCGTCACCCAGGCGGCGGTCAGCTACCAGATCCGGCTGCTGGAGGAGCATGTGCGCCAGCCCCTGTTCCGTCGCCTGACCCGGCGGCTGGAGCTGACCGAGGCCGGCCGCGATCTGGCCGAGGCCGTGGCAGACGGCTTCCAGCGCATCGGCGGGGCGGTGGAGCGGCTGACGGAGCGGCGGGCGGGCACGGTTCTCTCCATCAGCACCTTGCAGACCTTCGCCAGCCAGTGGCTGGTGCCGCGGCTGGGGCATTTCCAGGTGCTGCACCCGGAGATCGCCGTGCGCCTGGACGCCAGCCCGCGGATGGTGGACCTGGAGCGGGAATTCGACGTGGCCATCCGCAACGGCCGCGGCGACTGGCCGGGGCTGGCGGCGGACAAGGTGATCGACCTGTCGGTGGCGCCGGTGCTGAGCCCCGCCCTGCTGGAGCGCACCGGCGGGCTGGCGGGGCCGGCGGACCTGCTGCGGCTGCCGCTGCTGGACACGGTGGACCCCGACGACCGCCGGCTCTGGCTGGGCTGGTTCCGTCAGGCCGGCGTGCCGGTGGAGGCGGCCGACCTGCCGGCCAGCATCCAGTTCGACACGCAGCAGTTCAGCGGGCAGGCGGCGATGATGGGCCAGGGCGTGGCCATGGTCTGCCCCGCCTTCTTCGGACCGGAGATCGCCGCCGGCCGGCTGGTGCCCCCCTTCCCCGGCCTGCTGTTCGACACCGGCGACGCCTTCTGGGTCGTGAGCAGCCGTCGGCGGGCGCAGGAGCCGGACATCCGCGCCTTCCGCGCCTGGGTGCTGTCGGAGGTGACGGCCTGCGCCGGGGCGGCCTGAGCGTCCCCGTCAGGGCCCGGCCGCGGCGGGCCAGCAGCCGCGCATCCCCCGCCCCCGCCGCAGCACCGGCCAGCGCGGGCACCGCCGCCACGGCCGCCGAGATCAGCCCGCGTTTCCAGCGGGCCAAGATGCGCGCTCCGGCGGCGGCGGCGAGACTAGATGCGCTAGCAGCACCCCGGCCGCCACCGCCAGCGCCAGCAGCGGCGCCCGCCGCGGCGGGGGCTGCGGCCGCCAGCAGGGCGGCGGAAACGGCGATCGGATCGCCAGCGTCTCGTGCAGCGCGGCCGCGCTCAGGTCCCAGAGGCCGGCACAGGCCCCGCAGGCGAGCGCCAGCAGCAGCAGCGGCGCCGTTCTCGTGGAGACAAGGAACATGGTGCGACCCCGGGGCGCGCCGATCACCGCCGGGGCGCACGCCCATCCACCCCAGGCTTCATCCAACACCCGGATTGCGGCCAAAGGCTGTCCCGCTCCCGGCGACGCCGGGGCATTCCCGCCCGCAGCCCGCACGCGGAAGGGGCGGTCATACCTCGTCCAGATTGCCTTCGTAGAGGCTGACGGGACCGACCACGAAGCCCCGCTCCGGCGGGTGGCGCTGGGTGGCCTTGGCCTGGGCCAGCTTGTCCACCGCGGCGAACATCAGATAGCGCCGCCCGGCCTGCCAGGACTCCACCACCTCCGCCGGGGCGTTGCGCGAGACGCGGCGGAAATCGGGGTGGCTGACCACCACGGTGAAGGGCTTGTCGCCGGGACTGAAGCGGTCGTCGAAGATGTAGAGCCACGCCTCCTGGCTGGTCTCGCGCGCCACCGTGTCGTCGCCGGACTCGATCTGCGCCTGCAACTCCGCCAGCTCGCGGCGCATGGCGCGCTCCTCCCGCTTCAGGTCCAGGCTGATGCGGGCCTTGTCGCGGAGCTGCCGGGTCGCCTCGCGGAGCTGGCGCAGTCGCCCCTCCTGCATCTGGTGCATCCGCTGGAGCCGCTTCTGCACCGTGCTGGCGACCTGAGCCGCGGCACCGACCCCGGCGATGATCCCCAGCCAGACGGCGACATCCTGGGCGCTCATCGCCCGGCGGCCCGGACGCCGGATGCCGGGGAGGCGGACGCCGGAGGGTCCGCCGGTTGCAGGATGGCGGCAGGATCGGCCAGGGCGGCGGCCTCTCCGTCGGGTTCCGAGATGTCGATCACGGCGAACCCCGCCGAGGGCGGATAGACCCTCTCGATCAGGACCTTGGCATCGCCGATGGAGCCGGCCCAGGCATGCACCTGCTGCGCCCGGCCCCAGGAGGGGGCGAGGAAGGGATGCGCCTTCTGCTCCAGGTGAGCGCGCTGGACATGGCGGTTGATGACATGGGCGATGAAGCGCCGGGCCGGCCGCTCGGCCCGGGCGAACGCCTCTTCCTCCCCCAGCACGCGCAGGAGCCGGGAACGGCTGACCGCCAGATCGGCGAGGCGCTTGTTCACCATGTAATGGCGGCGGCGGGCGGACTTCACCTGATCGTCCAGGCGGACCAGCATCGGCAGCATCTGATCCCGCCGGTGCTGGAACCGGGAGATCAGCTTCAGCACGCGCTGGATGCGCTCCTCCACCCCTTCCGCCTTCATCCGGCGCAGGGTGAGGCGTTCGACGCAGTAGGCGACGGCCAGGCCCGCCAGATAGGCGAGGCCCGCGATGGAGAAGAGGACGGCTCCCGCCTTGGCAAGCTGTTCAAGCATCCATTCCCGCCGCCGGACGGCGCGTCCACCAAGGGCGCATCCGTCACTATCGGATCGCGGGCCTGAACGTCCCGTTAAGACGCCGGCTCCGGCCCGGCGCCGCCCCGCGAGGCCGCCCGGAGCAGGGAGTATGGCACCGCTTCATGACCGGACAAGGGAGGCCAGAAGGGTAGATGCCCGGCTTCAGGCGGCCGGCTCCGCCCCCACCTGGACCACCAGCTTGCCGGTGTTGCCGCCGCTGAACAGCTTGTGCAGGGAACGGGGCGCCGTCTCAAGGCCCTGGTCCACGTCCACCTTCCACTTCAGCCTGCCATCGGCAAGCCACGGCCCGACCTCGCGCAGCATCTCCGCCGCGCGGTCCATGTAGTCCAGGACGATGAAGCCTTCCATCCGGCAGCGCCGGACCAGCAGGATGTCCATGTTGCGGGGACCCGGCTGCGGCTCGGCAGCGTTGTACTGGCTGATCAGCCCGCACAGCGGGATGCGGGCGCGCAGGTTGAGGAAGCCGTAGGCGACCTCCGAGATCCAGCCGCCGACATTCTCGAAATAGACGTCGATGCCGGACGGGCAGGCCGCCTTCAGGCCACGGCGCAGCTCGGCCGGACCGCTGCGGTAGTTCAGCGCGGCGTCGAAGCCCAGTTCCTCCACCAGCCAGCGCGCCTTCTCGTCGGAGCCGCAGATGCCCACCGCCCGGCAGCCGCGCAGACGGGCGAACTGTCCGACCATGGAGCCGACGGCACCCGCCGCGGCGGTGACGACCACCGTCTCCCCCGGCTGCGGCCGGCCGATGTCGTAGAGCCCGAAATAGGCGGTCAGCCCCGTCGGTCCCAGCACGCCGGTGAAGGCCTGGAGCGGCAGGCCGGGGATGCGCCGCACCGGCCCCAGCCCCTTGCCGTCGCTCAGGCAGTAGTCGGCCCAGGCCCCCATGCCGGTGACCAGATCGCCCGGCCGGAAACGGGAATTGCGGCTCTCCACCACCTCGCCCAGGATCACGCCCCACATCGGCTCGCCCAGCGGCACCGCGGGGATGTAGCTGGCCTGCTGCATCCAGATCCGGTTGGACGGGTCCATGGACAGGTAGATGGTGCGGACCAGCACCTGATCGGGTCCCGGCTCCGGCACCGGAGCCTCCCGCCAGACGAGGCAGTCCTCGAAGGCATCGCCCTGCGGCCGCGCGGTGAGAATCCACTGGCGGTTCATTCTGGCGGTCATGCTCCCTCCCTCTTCTCTTCTTTGCGGTTCCCGACGGCGTCCGTCCGCCGTCGGTCACGCCGCCGTCGCGGCCGGCGCGGAGTGTAGCAAGGGTGCAACGACGCGCATAAGTCGGCATGGGTGCGGCCGACCGCACGTCGGCGGCGGCGGAACTCTCTGGTAGATACCCTCGAAATAGGTACGATACACATGGTATCAGAGGTCCGCTGGCGCCGGCCCATGGTCGAAACGGCGGTGAGGGGGCCGAAAGGCGGATGGTGGGATCGCTTCATGCCTTCGACGGAACCGCGGAACAGCGCTTCGAGGCGTGGCGCTGCGAGCGGCTGCGCGATCTGCTGCCGACCCCCATCGTCATCGGTGCCCTGGCCCTGGTCGGGTTCACCCTGTGGGACTGGGTGCTGCACCCGGCATCGCTGCCGTGGGCGCTGGCGATCCGGCTGGCCGCGGCCGCGGCCATGCTGTGGAGCGCGTGGCGCATCGCGGCCGATGCGGAGGCGCCGCTGCGGCCGTTGACGATCCTGGCCCTGACCACCGGGGTCGGGGCCGTGGCCCTGACCCAGGCGCTGGCACCCGGCGGTTTCGACTACGGCACCGCCGGTCTGGTGCTGTTCCCCACCGTGTCCGCCGTGGCCGCGCCGCGGGCGCGCGACGTGCCGGTGCTGAATCTCGCACCGGCGGTCGTCGTGCTGACCGTGCTGCTGGCCAGCGGTGCCGGCGGCTTCACCCTGGGCAACGTGCTGGCGCATTTCGGCACCGGCCTGTTCACCGCCTATGTCGTGGCGCTGGCCCTGGAACGGGCGGCGCGGCAGAGCTTCGCCCTGGAACTGCGGCTGGAGGAGGAGGCCCGGATCGACCCCCTGACCGGACTGGCCAACCGCCGCCGGCTGGAGGAGCAGGCCGATCTGGAGGTGGAGCGGGCCCGCCGGTTCGGCCGCCCGCTGTCGGTGCTGATGCTGGACCTGGACCATTTCAAGCGCGTCAACGACGAGCACGGCCACGCCCGGGGCGATGCGCTGATGTCGGCACTGGCGACCCTGTGCCGGCGGGCGCTGCGGCAGACCGATCTGTTCGCCCGCGCCGGCGGCGACGAGTTCGTGGCGCTGCTGCCGGAAACGGCACTGGATGACGCCACCACCCTGGCCGAGCGGCTGCGCACCCTGGTCGAAGCGGAACCGCTGCTGCGCGGCCCGGTGCCGGTGGGGGCGACGGTCAGCATCGGCGTCGCCACCTATGTCGCGCACGGGCGGTCATGGGCTGCCATGCTGCAGGCGGCGGACGATGCGCTCTACCGCGCCAAGGCGGCGGGCCGCAACCGCGTGGAGACGGCCCCGGAAGCCGGCGATGGCTGGAGCCGCGCCGGAGGACCGTCCTCACGTCACGGCAGCGCGGGGCTGGCCGCCTGCTGAGCCGGGAGCCCCGACCGCCACCCGCTCGCTTGGCCCGGCCGCGCCCTTCGTATAGGATTCCGTCATGGCCCCGCTCGACATCCGTCTGATCCCGGCCCTGGCCGACAACTACGTCTACCTGCTGCGCGACCCGGAGACGGGCGCCGTCGCGGTGGTGGACCCGGCCGACCCGTTCCCGGTGGAGGCCGAGCTGAACCGCCTGGGCTGGCGGCTGACGCACATCCTGAACACGCACCACCATGCCGACCACACGGCCGGCAACGGCGAACTGAAGCGGCTCTTCCGGGCGCGGGTGATCGGCCCGGCGGCCGACCGGGCCCGCATCCCGGAGATCGACGAGGCCTATGGCGAGGGCGACCGCTTCCTGCTGGGCGCCCGCCCGGTGGAGGTGATCGACGTGCCCGGCCACACCCGCGGCCACATCGCCTTCTGGTTCAGCGATGCCGGGGCGCTGTTCAGCGGCGACAGCCTGTTCGCGCTGGGCTGCGGCCGGCTGTTCGAGGGCACGCCGGCGCAGATGTGGCAGTCGCTGCTGAAGCTGCGCCGCCTGCCGGAGGAGACGGCCGTCTACTGCGGCCACGAATACACCCTGTCGAACGCCCGCTTCGCCGTGACGGTGGACCCCGGCAACGATGCCCTGCGCGCCCGCGCGGCGGAGGTGGAGCGGCTGCGGACCCAGGGCCAGCCGACGCTGCCCAGCAGCATCGGGCTGGAGCGGGCGACCAACCCCTTCCTGCGGGCCGACGATCCCGCCGTGGCGGCGGCGGTCGGGCTGGCCGGCGCCGACCCGGTGACGGTCTTCGCCGAGATCCGCCGACGCAAGGACGGCTTCCACTGATCCTTTCGCCCGACCGCCTTCCCGATCCGGCGGCACCCGCCGGTCAACCCCTGCCGAGCCTGCCAAGATGAAGCTGCACTACAGCCAGACCTCCCCCTTCGTGCGCAAGGTGATGATGGCCGCGCACGAGACCGGCCTTGCCGGCCGCATCGAGATCGACCCGGTGGATGTCTGGGTGCCGGACAGCCCCATCGTGCGCGACAACCCCCTGTCCAAGATCCCCACCCTGGTGACGGAGGACGGGCTGGTGCTGTTCGACAGCCCGGTCATCTGCGAGTATCTGGACAGCCTGCACAGCGGCCCGTCGCTGTTCCCGCCCCCGGGCCGCGCCCGCTGGGTGGCGCTGCGCCAGCAGGCCATCGCGGACGGCATCTGCGACGCCGCCGTGCTGCGCCGGCTGGAGACGCTGCGACCGGAGAGCCAGCGTTCCGCCGACTGGACGGAACGGCAGCGCCGCGCCATGGCCCGGTCGCTGGACCGGCTGGAGGAGGAGGCGGGCGACCTGCCGCCGCCGGACCGGCCGACCATCGGCAGCCTCGCCATCCTGGCCGCGCTGGGCTATCTCGACTTCCGCTTCGCGCACGAAGGCTGGCGGGCCGGCCGCTCGGCCCTGTCGCGCTGGTTCGCCGCCGCGGCCGAGCGCGAGAGCTTCCGCCGCACCGCCCCGCCGAGCGAGTGAGCCCGATGCCCTGGCAGGAGCTGACCCCGGCACGGATCATCGCGCTGCTGGGAATGCGCCCGCACCCGGAGGGCGGCCACTATGTCGAGACCTACCGGCACCAGCCGGCGGATGGCGGCCGCGGCGCCTCGACCGCCATCTACTTCCTGCTCCAGGCGGGGGAGGTGTCGGCCTGGCACCGGGTGCTGGACGCGGACGAGGTCTGGCACTGGCATGCCGGGGCGCCGCTGGCCCTGGGCCTGAGCCCCGACGGCCATGCGGTGCGCAGCCACGAGCTGGGTCCGGCCCTGCATCGGGGCCAGCGGCCGCAGGCGGTGGTGCCGGCGGGCCACTGGCAGACGGCGCGCAGCCTGGGCGACTGGACCCTGGTCGGCTGCACCGTCGCCCCGGCCTTCGAGTTCGCCGCCTTCGAGCTGGCCCCGCCGGGCTGGGAGCCGGGGAGCGGGCAACCCGGGGACCGCTAGGGGGCGGGCGGGCGGCATCCCCCCGTGTTTGGGGTGGGCAAGGCCGGCCGGGTTGTTTTAAACTCGTTCCAGACTGCCCAACAGACGACGGGGAAACATCATATGCAGGGCGATCCGCAGGTCCTCCGGCACCTGAACACGATCCTGACCAACGAGCTGACCAGCATCAACCAGTACTTCCTGCATGCGCGCATGCTGAAGAACTGGGGCCTGATGCGGCTGGCGAAGAAGGTCTATGAGGAATCCATCGGCGAGATGAAGCATGCCGACATGCTGATGGAGCGCATCCTGTTCCTGGAGGGGCTGCCGAACCTTCAGGACCTGCACAAGCTGAAGATCGGGGAGGAGGTCCCCGAGATGATGACCTTCGACCTGGAGGCGGAGACCAAGAACCGCACCGACCTGCTGGAGGCGCTGCACTACTGCGAGGCCGTGCGCGACTACCAGAGCAAGGAGATCTTCCGGCGCATCCTGGAGGATACCGAGGAGCATATCGACTATCTGGAAACCCAGCTCGGCCTGATCGCCCGCCTGGGCATCCAGAACTACCTGCAGGAACAGATGGGCAGCGGCGACCCGACCAGCGGGAACTGATCCCCGCCGTCCCGGCCGTCCGCGCCTTCCCCTCCCCTCATGCCCCTTCGCCACCGGCGCCGGTCCATCCGGCGCCGGTCCGCGTTCCGGCCCCCGCCTGCCGCGATTCCGGCGGCCGGTCCCCGGGCGGCCGGTCCCTGGAATGTCACCGCCCCGGCGCCGGCTGGTTGCGCCCCGTCAACGAAAGGGAAGGCCGGGGCCGGGCATCCTGTGCGCAGCGGGAGGGCCGCAGCGACAACAGGCGGGGGAACGTCCCCGGACGCTGCCCGAAAGTGCGTTGCGGCTGCGATTGATTTGCATTACCTTCCGCAAGCAACCAGTCGGGAGCCGGGCGGGATCATGTATGTCTGCGTCTGCAATGCCATCAACTGCCGGACCGTGAAGCGCTGCGTGGACGACGGCGCGGCCTCCATCGGGGGGGTCTTCAAGGCCACCGGCAAGACGCCGCAGTGCGGCAGGTGCTTCTCCACCATGCGCGAGATGATCGCCGAGCGGATCGCCCCGGCGCCGGACGCCCTGGCCGTCGCCGCCGAGTGAGCGCCCCACGCCCCCGACTCGGGGCGGACCGGGCGGCGGCGCGGGTCCCCGTTCCGCCCAGCGCGTTTGCATTCCGGGCCGCGATCCCCCATAACCTGCGCGGCCTTCCAACCAGACCGGCGCTCCACCCATGGGTTTCAACTGCGGCATCGTCGGGCTGCCCAATGTGGGCAAGTCCACCCTGTTCAATGCGCTGACCAGCACGGCGGCGGCCGAGGCGGCGAACTATCCCTTCTGCACCATCGAGCCGAATGTCGGTCGAGTCGGCGTGCCCGACCCGCGGCTGGACCGGCTGGCCGTCATCGCGAAATCGGCGAAGACGGTCCCGACGCAGCTTGAGTTCGTGGACATCGCCGGCCTGGTCCGCGGCGCCAGCCGGGGCGAAGGGCTGGGCAACCAGTTCCTGGCGAACATCCGGGAGGTGGACGCCATCGTCCACGTCCTGCGCTGCTTCGAGGATGGCGACATCACCCATGTCGAAGGCTCGGTCGATCCCGTCCGCGATGCGGAGACGGTGGAGACGGAGCTGATGCTGGCCGACCTGGACAGCCTGGAGAAGCGCCTGCCGCCGCTCCAGAAGAAGGCCAAGGGCGGCGACAAGGAGGCCAAGGCGACGGCCGACCTGATGGAGCGGGCGCTGACCGTCCTGCGCGACGGCAAGCCGGCCCGCACCGTCGAGCTGTCACCGGAAGAGGTGTCCGGCTTCCGCCAGATGCAGCTCCTGACCGGCAAGCCGGTGCTCTATGTCTGCAACGTGGAGGAGGCCAGCGCCGCCGCCGGCAACGCCTTCTCCGCCCGGGTCGAGGCGATGGCGAAGGCGCAGGGTGCGGCCAGCGTCGTCATCTCCGCCGCGATCGAGGCGGAGGTCTCGCAGCTCCCGCCCGAGGACAAGGCCGAGTATCTGGCGAGCATGGGGCTGGAGGAACCGGGCCTGAACCGGCTGATCCGGGCCGGCTACGGGCTGCTGAACCTGCTGACCTTCTTCACCGTCGGCCCGAAGGAGGCGCGGGCCTGGACCGTCCGCCGCGGCGCCAAGGCGCCGGAGGCCGCCGGCGTCATCCACACCGACTTCGAGCGCGGCTTCATCAAGGCCGAGACGATCGACTTCGAGACCTACGTCACGCTCGGCGGCGAAGGCCCGGCCAAGGAAGCCGGCAAGATGCGGATGGAAGGCAAGGAATACGTCGTCCAGGACGGCGACATCTTCCACTTCCGCTTCAACGTCTGATCCCCGCCCCCTGACCGCCCCCCCCCCCCCCCGCGGGGCGGGCGGAGGGGGCCGGCAGGTCAGAAACCGCTGTCCGGCATGGCGAGCCAGGCCGCCTCCGCCGCCGTCGTCTCCCGCCCCAGGGCGGCGTTGCGGTGGGGGAAGCGGCCGTAGCGGTGGATCACCGCCAGATGCCGGCAGGCATAGTCCAGCCAGAGCGGGTCCGCCGTGCGACCGGCGAACAGGCGGACCGCCGTGCGCTGGTCCTCCAGCGACTCGGAATGCTCGAAGGGCAGGTAGAGAAAGACCCGCTGTTCCTCCCGCATGCCCTGGTCGAAACCCCGCTCCAGCGCGGCGCGGGCCACCTCCAGCGCGCGCGCGTCGGTGGCGAAGGCGCGGGCGGTCCCGCGGAAGATGTTGCGCGGCACCTGATCCAGCAGGATGCAGAGCGCAAGGCTGCCCTCCGGCGTGTCGGCCCAGGCGTCGTGCGTGCCGGCCGCCGCCTGCCCGTGCAGGTCCGCCAGCCGCTCTCGGCAGAGCGCGTCGAACGCCGGCCCGCCCTTGAACCACGCCTCCTGTCCCGCTTCCTCGAACCAGAAGCGCAGGGTGCGCACGATCTCCGCATAGTGTCCGGCCATGATCCCCCTCCGGCGGTGCGGGCGCGCACGCCCTTGCGACCGGCTGGGTATGGGGTGCGGAGCACGTCCTGACAAGGGGGCGCGGGCGGAGGGCCAGGCCCGCCCGGCCAATGGAAAAGGGGCGCCCCCGCGGGGACGCCCCTTCACCGTCGTTACCAGAAACCGCTTCCCAGGATCCCTTGCCGCAGGACCGCCGACCGGAGGGCCGGCCGGCGGAGCCGCGGCGCGGAGATCAGTGGGCGGTCTCCCAGATCCGGCGCTTGGTCATGTAGAGCAGGCCGGCGAAGACCATCAGGAACAGGATCACCTTCACGCCCATGGAGCGACGCGCCTCCATGTGCGGCTCGGCCGCCCAGGCGAGGAACTGCGTCACGTCGCGGGCCTGCTGCACGGCCGTGGCCGGGGTGCCGTCCTCATAGGTGACGCCGTCGTCGAACAGCATCGGCGGCATGGCGATCAGGTGGCCCGGATAGTACTGGTTGTAGTAGGCGCCATCCGGAACCGTCACCCCCTCCGGCGGATCGACGAAGCCGGTGAGCAGGTGGAAGACGTAGTCCTCGTGATGCTCGCGGGCCTTGACGATCAGCGACAGGTCGGGCGGGGCCTTGCCGTTGTTGGCCGCGGCCGCCGCCTTCGCGTTCGGGAACGGCGAACGGAAGCGGTCGGACGGCAGGGCCGGGCGGGTGAACATCTCGCCCTGGTCGTTCGGGCCGTCCGTCACCTCGTACTCGGCCGCGATCGCCTTGATCTCCTCTTCCGAATAACCCAGGGCCGCCAGGTTACGGTAGGAGAGCAGATGCATGGCGTGGCAGGCCGAGCAGACCTGCTTGTAGACCTGGAAGCCCCGCTGCAACGCGGCGCGGTCGAAGGTCTTGAAGCTGAAGCTGTTGACGCCGCCGTGCGGCCATTCCTCTTCCGGCGGAACCGTGCTGCCGGCCGCGACCGCCGGGGAGGACGCCGCCGCCAGGGAGAGGAGCCCGGCGAAGACGGCGCCGGCCAGGGTGGTCTTCAGATTGAAACGCGGCATCACGCCTTCTCCATCGGCTTGGCGGTCGCACCGGCGGCAGCCGCCTCAGACCCCAGGACCGCCTCGGCGATGCTGGAGGGCAGCGGCAGCGGCTTCTCATGCCGGGTGATGTACGGCAGGCCCAGGAACCACGCGAAGTACGCCACGGTCCCGATCTGGCCGATCTGGACATAGGGCGCCTCGGCCGGCTTGCCGCCAGCATACATCAGCATGAAGAAGCTGATCGGGAGCATCCAGATCCACTGGCTGTAGATCGGCCGGAAGCGGTAGCTGCGGACCGGCGACTTGTCGAGCCAGGGCATGGCGAACCAGATCAGGATCGACGCGAACATGGCGATCACGCCGCCCAGCTTCGCCGGGATCAGCACGATGTCCGTGAACGGGATGCCGATGGAGAAGGTGACCGAGCGCAGGATGCCGTAGAAGGGCAGGAAGTACCATTCCGGCACGATGTGCGGCGGGGTCACCAGCGGGTCGGCCGGGATGTAGTTGTCCGGGTGGCCGAGGTAGTTCGGGAGGAAGAAGACGAACGCCGCGAAGATGATCAGGAAGATCGCCAGACCGAAGCTGTCCTTGCTCGTGTAATACGGGTGGAACGGCAGCGTGTCCTGGGGACCCTTCGGCTCGATGCCCAGCGGGTTGTTCGAGCCCGTGATGTGCAGCGCCGCGACGTGCAGGAACACCACCGCGAAGATCACGAACGGCAGCAGGAAGTGCAGCGCGAAGAAGCGGTTCAGCGTCGGGTTGTCGACCGAGAAGCCGCCCCACAGCAGGGTGACGATGTCACCGCCGACCAGCGGCACGGCCGAGAACAGGTTGGTGATGACGGTGGCGCCCCAGAAGCTCATCTGGCCCCAGGGGAGCACGTAGCCCATGAAGGCGGTGGCCATCATCAGCAGGAAGATGACGACGCCGAGGATCCAGAGCAGCTCGCGCGGCTGCTTGTAGGAGCCGTAGAGGAAGCCGCGGAAGATGTGGATGTACACCGCGATGAAGAACATCGAGGCGCCGTTGGCGTGGATGTAGCGCAGCAGCCAGCCGTAGTTCACGTCGCGCATGATGCGCTCGACGCTGTCGAAGGCGAGGCTGGTGTGCGGCGCATAGTGCATCGCCAGCACGAGACCGGTGGCGATCATCACCACCAGGATCACCGAGGCGATCGCGCCGAAGTTCCAGAAATAGTTGAAGTTCCGGGGCGTCGGGAAAACCCCGTACTCCTTCTGGATCATCGTGAACAGCGGCAGGCGCTGATCGATCCAGTTCACCACCGGGTTCTTGAATTCAGAAGTCTGGGCGTGAGCCATTGCGCTCTCCCTGTCCGGCCTGGGCTCAGGCTCAGCCGATGCGGATGCGGGTGTCGTCCAGGAACGTATAGTCCGGGATCGCCAGGTTCAGCGGCGCGGGACCCTTGCGGATGCGGGCGGCCGTGTCGTAGTGCGAACCATGGCAGGGGCAGAACCACCCGCCGTAGTCGCCGCGCGGATCGGTGGACTTCTGCCCCAGCGGCACGCAACCCAGATGGGTGCAGATGCCGACCGCGATCAGCCACTGCTCATGGCCTTCCTTCACGCGGGCACTGTCCGGCTGCGGGTCGATCAGCGAGCCGAGGTCCGTCTTCTGGGCGGAGGCGATCTCCGCCGCCGTGCGGTGGCGGACGAAGACCGGCTTGCCGCGCCACGTCACGGTGATCGCCTGACCTTCCGCGATGGGGGTCAGATCCACTTCCGTGGAGGCCAGCGCCAGGGTATCGGCCGCCGGGTTCAGGCTGTCGATGAACGGCCAGACGGCCGAGACAGCGCCGACGGCACCGACGGCCACGGTGCTCAGAATGAGGATGTCACGGCGGGAAGGGTCCCCGCCCTCGTGCCCGGCGCCTGGGGGGGCCGGATGCGTCGTGTCCGCCATTACGTCTCATCTCCTCGGCAGCGGGGGAGTACGGTCGCTGCACCGCTGCGCCCCGGCCATTCTTGCTGAGTTTCCGCGGGACCCCCGCTCGGCCGGCGACCACGGCGAGAGCCGGCCGGACACATGCCTGGGGTAGCGCCCGGACAGCAGGCCCGGTCGCGGACTGTCGATATACATCCCAGGATGCCCGATGGAAAGCGGGAGCGCTCGATTAACCATCTCCCTCGCATGATCAGGGACACTCTGTCGCGGGGGGTGCGACCCCGGAGACTGTATAGGGTTCGCTCCGGGGTTGACGGCGGCGCGGACGGCAGGCCAGAGAGTTCGGCCATGCGCATCGCCCTCTTCCAGCCGGACATACCACAGAATGCAGGCACCCTGATCCGCACCGGGGCCTGCCTGGATGTTCCCGTGGACATCGTGGAACCCTGCGGCTTCATCCTGGACGACACCCGCCTGCGCCGGAGCCTGATGGACTACGGTGAACTGGCGGCGGTCTCCCGCCACGTCAACTGGTCGGCCTTCGCGGCCAGCCGTCGCGGGCGCATCGTGCTGGTGGAGACGGACCACGGCGTCCCCTACACCGACTTCGCGTTCCATCCCGACGACACCCTGCTGCTGGGGCGGGAGAGTGCGGGCACGCCGCCGGAGGTGGCGGCCGCCTGCCATGCCGCCGTCCATATCCCGATGCACCCGGGGGCGCGCAGCCTGAACGTGGCGATCGCCGCGGCCATGGTGCTGGGCGAGGCGCTGCGCCAGACAAGGGCCTGGACACACGCTCCGGCGGGGTAACCCGGAACCGCCATTTCCCTAACATTTGTAAGGACATAGCCCTATGGCCCGGCGGCGCCGGGCGCGCTACACCATCGGGAAAAACCCGGAGGCGTTCAGAGACATGTCCACTCCATCCCCCGTCCCCACCCCGCTCCCCCCCGCCGACGTGCTGGCGGACCGCAAGGCACGGGCGGAGGCCTGGTTCCAGGGCCTGCGCGACCGCATCTGCGCCGCCTTCGAGGCGCTGGAGGACGACCTGGCCGACGGCCCCCACGCCGGGCTGCCGCCCGGCCGCTTCGAGCGCACCGCCTGGGACCGCCCCGGCCATGGCGACGGCCCCCACGCCGCGCCCGGCGGCGGCGGCGTCATGTCGGTGATGCGGGGCCGGGTGTTCGAGAAGGTGGGGGTCAACGTCTCCACCGTCTTCGGCACCTTCTCCGAGGAGTTCCGCGGCTCCATCCCCGGTGCGGCGGAGTCCGGTGGCTTCTGGGCCAGCGGCATCAGCCTCGTGGCGCACATGCGCAGCCCCCTGGTGCCCGCCGTCCACATGAACACGCGCCACCTGGTCACCAGCCACGCCTGGTTCGGCGGCGGAGCGGACCTGACCCCGATGTTCCTGGACACAAGGGAGACGGCGGAGGACAAGGCCGACTTCCACGCCGCGCTGAAGGCGGCCTGCGACGCGCACGGGCCGGACTTCTACGCCCGCTTCTCCGACTGGTGCGACCGCTACTTCTTCCTGCCGCACCGGAACGAACCGCGCGGCGTGGGCGGCATCTTCTACGACGGCCACGACACCGGCGACTGGGAGGCGGACTTCGCCTTCACCCGGGCGGTGGGCGAGGCGTTCCTGGAGGTCTATCCGCGCCTCGTCCGCCGCCGCATGCACCTGCCCTGGACGGAGGCGCAGCGCGAGCACCAGCTCCACCGCCGCGGCCGCTATGCCGAATTCAACCTGATCCACGACCGCGGCACGCTGTTCGGGCTGAAGACCGGCGGCAACATCGACGCCATCATGATGAGCCTGCCGCCCGAGGTGAAATGGTCCTGAGGGCGGTCCGGCCCGGCGGGAGCAGGGGGCAGGATCAGGGGGACGCGTCGGGGGAGGACGGATCGGGCGGGGCGGCCAGCCGCCGCTCCAGCTCGGCCAGGCAGTCCTCCCGCCCCGGCCGGTAGTCGCGCCCGGCCCACCAGCCCTCCACCGCCTCCAGCAGGCGGCCGACCGCCGGCCCCTGCGGCACGCCGCGGTCCACCGCGTCCTGCCCCTTCAGCGGGAAGGGGATGACGCGCCAGGCCGCGGCCTCGGCCAGCGACTCCAGGATCTCGAAGGCGGGGATGCCGCGCGTGGCCGTGTCCAGCAGCAGCAGGTCGCGGAACAGCTCCGGCCCCACCGTCTGCAGGGCGCGGCGCCGGCCGCGCACGTCCAGCCCGGCATCCACGGCCAGCGGCGGGGCGCACAGGACCAGCAGCCGGTCGCGCTGGGCGTTGGACAGGCGCATCCGGTCGGCCACGGCCAGGGCGGCGGCCCGCCCCTCCTCCCCGCCGCGGGGCAGCAGGGCGGCGAGCTGGGTCAGCGGTCCCGCCTCCCCCACCATCCATTCCAGCCGGTCCAGGGCCGCCAGCGTGTCGATCCGCGTGGCCTGGGGCAGCAGGTGCTGGATGATCCCGCGCTCCAGCATCAGCCGCCAGGTCTCCACCGCCCGGTCGGTGGCGAACAGGCGCAGCAGCTCCTCCCGCACCCGCTCGCCCGACAGGGTGGGCAGCAGCGGCGCCTGCGCGGCACAGGCGGCGATGGCGTCATCGTCCAGCCCGCCCTTGCCGAAGCGGGCATGGAAACGGAAGTAGCGCAGGATGCGCAGCACGTCCTCGCGGATGCGCGCCTCCGCGTCGCCGACGAAGCGGACACGGCCGGCGGACAGGTCCGCCAGCCCGCCGAACGGATCGTAGAGATCGCCCTCGCTGGACAGCGAGAGCGCGTTGAAGGTGAAGTCGCGCCGGCGCGCATCCTCCAGCCAGTCGTCCGTGAACTCGACCCGGGCATGGCGGCCATAGGTCTCCACGTCGCGGCGCAGCGTGGTGATCTCGAAGGCGTGGCCGTCCCGGATGGCGGTGACGGTGCCGTGCCGGATGCCGGTCGGCACCACCCGGATGCCGTCCTGCTTCAGCCGGCGCATCACCTCGTCCGGCGGCAGCGGCGTGGCGATGTCCACGTCGTCCGCCTCCTGACCCAGCACGGCGTCGCGCACGCAGCCGCCGACGAAGCGCGCCTCCTGCCCCGTACGCATCAGCGCCTGGAGGACGAGACGGGCCTGGACGGTGGCCATCAGGCCGACGGGTTCTAGGGTGCCGACCGGTTTCATCGGGTGGGTAGGGGGCGCGGCGCAGCGCCGGAGGAGACGGAACGGAGCTTTGTTCTACCCGCCCCGGCGGCCCGATTGCCAGCCCAATGCGCCGGCGGGCTCAGCGACCCGATGCGTCGGGAGGAACCGCCCCGTCCGGCGGGACCGCGCCGGGGGCATAGGTGCGGGCGGGAACGGTGCGCCCGTCCGGCCCGACATGCGCCGGCACATAGACGCCGTGCGGCACCCCGGCACCGCGGGTCGCCAGCGTGCCGAGCGCCGCGAGAGCAAGAAGCAGACCGCCGGCCAGCAACCAGGGCCAGGGGGCGCGGGCGTGCCAGGGATCCGGGGCGTGGCCCGCGGCCCGCAGCCGCCGCGCCTCCCACAGGCTGTAGGCGACGAAGACCAGCGTCGGCAGCAGCAGCGGCAGCAGAACGGTGAGCACCGGCCTCAGCATCGCGCCTTCCCTTCCTTGGTCGTCATCACGGTCTCCCGCCCTGCCCCGTCCGTCCGGTCAGGCCGGCTGCGGTGCCGGATCGGCGCCCTCGCCGGTCAGCACCTCGCAGAGATTGACCAGCATGCCGGCGGTGGCGCCCCAGATGAAGCGGTCCTGGTAGGGCACCACCCAGAAATGGCGCAGGGTGCCGCGGAGTTCGGCGCTGCGCCGCTCCCGCCCGCCGGGTCCCAGGATGAAGGCCAGCGGCACCTCGAACACGTCCGCCACCTCGTCGGGCTGGGCGTTCAGCGTGAAGGGCGGGCGGATGATGCCGACGACGGGGGTGACGCGGAAGCCGGTGCGGGTCACGTAGGTGTCCAGCCGGCCGATCAGGTCCACCTTGGTGCGCGGCAGCCCGACCTCCTCCTCCGTCTCGCGCAGGGCCGTGTCCTCCGGCCCGGTATCGGCCGGTTCGACCCCGCCGCCGGGAAAGGAGATCTGGCCGGCATGGGCCGCCAGATGGGCCGTGCGCTGGGTCAGCAGCACGGTCACCCCGGCGTCGCGGTCGATCAGCGGCACCAGCACGGCCGCCTCGCGCAGCGCCGCCGGCGTCCCCATGCCGGGATTGCCCTCATGGTCGCCGCGCACGCCGATGATCCGGCCGGGCTGGCCGGGGCGGCGCAGGAAGCGCGCGCGGATGTCCGCCTCGGTGATCAGTCCGTCAGGTTGCCCAGGGGAAAGAAGGTCCCGTCGCTCCATAGTCCGAATTCTGTCCCGCCGGACCCGGGTCCGCCGGGCCTCCGCCTGCTTTCGCCGCGCTCCACCAGCTCGTAGAAGACGGGCCGGTTGATGCGGGCCTCCAGATTGTTCCGGACCAGGATATAGGGGCGGGGCTCCCCCGTCCTAGCGTCCGTTCGGACATGGATGGGATGTCCGGGGCCGGCGGTCACCCACTCGTCCAGGCTGGTGCGGAAGCGCACGGTCTGGTCCGCGCCGGTCCCCTCGAACGCCGCCTCGACGACCATGAAGGGTACGTCGTCCACGCGGATGCGGCCCCGCTCGGCCGGGGTCACCAGCCAGTAGTCGCCGGCCTCGTCCCGCCGCAGCACGCTGGCAAACAGCTTGACCAGCGGCAGCCGGCCGATCGGGCTGTCATGGTAGTACCAGGTCCCGTCGATGCCGATGCGGATGTCGTAGGCCTCGTCCTCCGCCATCGGCCCGAGGCCCCCGAAGCCGCCGAGGGCACCGGAGGCGTCAGGTCCGGGCAGGGGGTGTCCGGGCTGTGAGCGTTCAGGCTGTGAGCGTTCAGGCTGAGGCAGGCGGCCGTCGGCGGGTTTTTCGCCGTCTGCCGCAAGTCTCTTGCTTTCCTCCATGGCGCTGCCGACCATCTGTTATCGTGCCGTCTGTTCGGGGGCCGCCCTTCCGGGAACGCAACCCCGGCAGCGTTCCCGGAAGGGCGGCCACAGAGTTAACATAATGGGCCCGTCTTCGTTCGGACACCCCCCGCCGCCACCCTGGAGAGCCATCGTGAGTGCCCTCGACCTGTCCCGCCCCACCGCCGACGCCCAGGCCCTCGTGCGCGAGGTGGACGCGCTGGGCCAGCGCCTCGCCACCGTGCGGGAGATGATCGGCCGGGTCATCTACGGCCAGCAGACGGTCGTCGATCTGTCGCTGGTGACGCTGCTGGCCGGCGGGCACCTGCTGCTGATCGGCGTGCCGGGGCTGGCGAAGACGCGGCTGGTGGAGACGCTGGGCACCGTGCTGGGCCTGGACGAGCGCCGCATCCAGTGTACCCCCGACCTGATGCCGGCGGACATCCTGGGGTCCGAGGTGCTGGAGGAGGACGAGGGCGGTCGCCGCGGCTTCCGCTTCATCCCCGGCCCGGTGTTCAGCCAGCTCCTGATGGCGGACGAGATCAACCGTGCCTCCCCGCGCACCCAGTCGGCGCTGCTGCAGGCGATGCAGGAGGGGCGGGTCTCCGTCGCCGGGCACTACCACCCGCTGCCGCGGCCCTTCCATGTGCTGGCGACGCAGAACCCGCTGGAGCAGGAGGGGACGTATCCCCTGCCGGAGGCGCAGCTCGACCGTTTCCTGATGCAGGTGGACGTGGCCTATCCCGACCGCGACGCCGAACGGCGCATGATGATCGCCACCACCGGGGCGGAGGCCGCCGCGCCCAGCGCCGTGCTGGGGCCGGAGGACCTGATGGCGGCGCAGCGGCTGGTCCGCCGCGTGCCGGTGGGCGACAGCGTGGTGGACGGCATCCTGGATCTGGTGCGGAGCGCGCGGCCGGAGGAGAGCGACCTGCCGGAGGTGCGCCGCAACGTCGCCTGGGGTCCCGGCCCGCGCGCCAGCCAGTCGCTGATGCTGGCGGCGCGCGCCCGCGCCCTGCTGGACGGGCGGCTGGCCCCGTCGCTGGACGACGTTCTGGCCCTGGCGAAGCCGGTGCTGAAGCATAGGATGGCGCTGAACTTCGCCGCCCGTGCCGACGGCGTCACCCTGGACGACGTGATCGACCGGCTGTGCGCGCCCCTGGCCTGACGGCGCCGCCGCGCCGCCGCCCCCGCTCCCGCGTGACAGGTCCCGGACCCGAATGAGCCGCCCCCCCGCCACCGCCACCGCCCTGCGCGCCCAGCACCGGGCCGAGACCCTGGCCCTGCGCCTGCCCCCGCTGCTGGTCGCGGCCGAGCGGGTCGCGGCCACGGTGGCGCAGGGTGTCCACGGCCGCCGCCGCGTCGGCACCGGCGAGAGCTTCTGGCAGTTCCGCCGCTACCAGCCCGGCGACAGCGCCCAGATGATCGACTGGCGCCAGTCGGCGAAGAACCGCCATGTCTTCGTGCGCGAGAACGAGTGGGAAGCGGCGCAGAGCGTCTGGATCTGGCGCGACGACTCCGCCTCCATGGACTGGCGCTCCGACCGCGACCTGCCGACCAAGCGGGAGCGGGCCGACCTGCTGGCCCTGGCGCTGGCCGTGCTGCTCGTGCGCGGCGGCGAGCGGGTGGCGCTGCTGGGCAGCGGCGTCGCCCCGTCGGCCGCGCGCAGCATCCTGCCGCGGCTGGCGCTGCACCTGACCGGCCCCGCCGCGGCGGCCGGCGGCAGGGACACGGGCAGTGACGCGGGCCGGGACGGCGACGGCGTGCCGCCGGTGGAGGCGCTGCCGCGGCACGCCCGGATCGTGCTGGTGGGCGACCTGCTGGGACCGCTGGAGCGGGTGCAGGCCACCGTCGCCGCCTACGCCAACCGCGGCCTGCGCGGCCATCTGGTGCAGGTCCTGGACCCGGCGGAGGAGACCCTGCCCTTCGGCGGCCGGGTCGAGTTCACCGGGCTGGAAGGCGAGGCGGAACTGCTGGTGCCGCGCGTCGAAGGCATCCGGGACGCCTATCTGGAGCGGCTGGCGGCACAGAAGACGGGCCTGTCCGATCTGGCCCGCGCGGCCGGCTGGAGCTACAGCGTCCACTGCACCGACCGACCGGCGCAGGTGCCGCTGCTGTCCCTCTGGGGGGCGCTGGCCCAGGAGGCCGTGTGATGCTGAGCCTGGGTCCGCTTGCCTTCGCCGCCCCCTGGGCGCTGCTCGCCCTGGCCGTGCTGCCGGCGCTCTGGTGGCTGCTGCGGGTGACGCCGCCCGCCCCCCGCACCGTCGCCTTCCCCGCCATCCGCCTGCTGCGCGATCTGGTCAGCCGGGAGGAGACGCCGCAGCGCACGCCGCCCTGGCTGCTGCTGCTGCGCATCCTGCTGGCCGGACTGGTGATCCTGGCGCTGGCACGGCCGCTGCTGAACCCCGACGCCGCCCTGCCGGGCAGCGGTCCGCTGCTGCTGGTGGTGGACAACGGCTGGGCCGCCGGCCGCGACTGGCCGGCGCGGCAGGAGATGCTGGGGCGGCTGATCGACCAGGCCGACCGGACCGGGCGCGAGGTGGCGATCCTGCCCACCGCCCCGGCCGCCGCGACCGGAGTGCCGCGCCTGATCGGACCGATGGTCGCCGCCGACGCCCGGCGGGAGGCGCAGGCCCTGCAACCGCAGCCCTGGCCCGGCGACCGGCGGGCGGCACTGGCGGCCCTGGACGACCTGCGCCCGCGCGGCAGCATGCACGCCATCTGGCTGTCAGACGGGCTGGGAGCCGATGGACCGGGAGCCGGCGGCGATGCGGATCTGGCCGCGCGGCTGGTGCGGCTGGGCGGGGTGGAGGTGGTGGAGGACGGCCCCGACCGGCCGGCCCTCCTGCTGCGTCCGCCGGTGGCGGACGGGTTGTCGCTGCTGGTGCCGGTGGAGCGCGCCCGGAGCGGACTGCCGCAGCCGGTGGCGGTGCGCGCCAGCGGCGCCGACGGCCGGCTGCTGGCTGCGGGCAGCGGTGCCTTCGCCGCCGACGCGCGGCGGACGGAGGTGCGGCTGGACCTGCCGACGGAACTGCGCAACGAGGTGACGGAGGTCCGGCTGGACGGACAGTCCACCGCCGGCGCCACCATCCTGCTGGACGAACGCTGGCGCCGCCGCCCGGTGGGGCTGGTCTCCGGGCCGGCCGGACGCCGAGGCGCAGCCGCTGCTGTCCGACCTCTATTATCTGGAGCGCGCCCTCTCCCCCTTCGCGGAGGTGCGGCGCGGCACCATCACCGACCTGCTGCAACGTGACCTCGCCGTGCTGGTGCTGGCGGATGTCGGCTCGCTCTCCGTCCCGGAGGCGGAGCGGCTGGCGGAGTGGGTCCAGGGCGGCGGCATGCTGGTGCGCTTCGCCGGGCCGCGGCTGGCGCAGAACGCCGACACGCTGGTGCCGGTGCGGCTGCGGGCCGGCGACCGCGCCCTGGGCGGGGCGCTGTCCTGGTCGGTGCCGGCGCGGCTGGCCCCCTTTGCCGCCGACGGACCGTTCGGCGGTCTTCCGGTGCCGGCCGACGTGACCGTGGCCCGGCAGGTGCTGGCCGAACCCTCCGTGGACCTGGGGGAGCGGACCTGGGCGCGGCTGGAGGACGGCACGCCCCTGGTGACCGCGGAGCGGCGCGGCAGCGGCCATGTCGTGCTGGTCCACACCACCGCCAGCCCGGAATGGTCGAACCTGTCGCTCTCGGGGCTGTTCGTGCAGATGCTGCAACGGCTGGTGGCGCTGTCCGCCGGCGTCGCCGGGGAGGCGGAGGCGGGCGGTGCCCTGCCGCCGCTGGAACTGCTCGACGGTCTGGGCCGGCTGGTGCCCCCGCCGGCGACCGCCTTCCCGCTGGCCTCCGAACGGCTGGCGGAGACGCCGCCCGGCGACCTGATCGGGCCGCGGCACCCGCCCGGCTTCTACGGCACCAGCGAGGCGCGGCGGGCCCTGAACCTGTCCGCCGCCGTGGCGGAGCTGCGCCCGCTGGAAGGGCTGCCGCCCAACGTGGCGCGCGGGCTCTACGGCAGCCGCGGCGAGCTGGACCTGAAGCCGGCCCTGCTGACCGCGGCGCTGGCCCTGGCGGTGCTGGACCTGTTCATCGGGCTGGCCCTGCGCGGCCTGCTGCCGCTGCCCCGCCTGCGGTTCCGGCGCGGCGGCATGGCGGCCGGGCTGGTGCTGCTGCTGGCGGCCGGCCTTGCCGCCGGGCTCCGGGCGGACGGGGCGCGGGCGCAGCCGGTGACCGGCGGCCCCGATGCCCGCGCCGTGCAGGCCAGCACGCAGAACTGGCTGGCCTATGTCGAGACCGGCGACCGCAGCGTGGACGCGACCAGCCGCGCCGGCCTGCAAGGACTGGCGGAGCAGCTCAACCGCCGCACGGCGGTGGAGGCGGCGGGGGCCATGGCGGTGGACCTGGAGACGGACGAACTGGCCTTCTTCCCGCTGATCTACTGGCCGGTGACGGAGACGCAGCCCGCCATCTCGGACGCGGCCCGGCAGCGCTTGAACGAGTATCTGCGCCATGGCGGGCTGATCCTGATCGACACCCGCGACCGCGGCTTCTCCATGGGCGGCGGCTCCCGCCTGGAGGAGCTGCTGCGCGGGCTGGACATCCCGCCGCTGGCGCCCGTGCCCCCCGACCATGTGCTGACCAAGGCCTTCTATCTGTTGCAGGACTTCCCCGGCCGCTATGTCGGCGGGGCGGTCTGGGTGGAGGCGGAGGAAGGCCGCGCCAATGACGGCGTCTCCGGCGTGGTCGTCGGCGGCAACGACTGGGCCGGCGCCTGGGCCGTGGACGCGCAGGGCCGCGCCCTGAACGCCGTCGTGCCCGGGGCCGAGCGCCAGCGCGAGATGGCCTACCGCTTCGGCGTGAACCTCGTGATGTACGCCCTGACCGGCAACTACAAGGCCGACCAGGTGCATGTCCCCGCCATCCTGGAGCGGCTCGGCCAATGACCGGCACCTCGATCGCCCTTTCGCCCCTGGTGCCCTGGGCGGTGCTGCTGATCCTGGCGGTGCCGGCCCTGGCGGGCCTGGGGCTCGGCCTGATCCGCCGGGCGCGCGGCACGCTGCTGCGCGCCCTGGCCCTGGCCGTGCTGTTCGTGGCCCTGCTGAACCCCGCCCTGGTGCAGGAGGAGCGCGAGCCGATCAAGGACGTGGCCGTCATCGTCGTGGACCAGTCGCCCAGCCAGAACGTGGGCGAGCGCCGGGCGCGGGCGGAACGGGCCCTGGAGGACCTGCAGCGCAGGCTGGCCCGCTACGACGATCTGGAGGTGCGCGTCGTGCGCACCGCCGACGCCGCCGGGGCCGAGGGGGCGGGCATCGAGCAGACCCGGCTGCTGGAGGCGATGAACCGCGCCGTCGCGGACGTGCCGCGCCGCCGCCTCGCCGGGGCCGTGCTGCTGACCGACGGGCAGGTCCATGACGTGGCAGAGGCACTGCCGACGCTGGAGGGCTTCGGCCCCGTCCACGCCCTGCTGACCGGCGAGCGCGACGAGGGCGACCGCCGGCTGGCGGTGGTGCAGGCGCCGTCCTTCGGCATCGTGGACCGGCCGGTGACGGTGACCGTGCGGGTGGACGATCTGCCCGGCGGCACGGGCGGCATGGCGACCCTGGTGGTGACGCAGGACGGCGGGACCGGCCGGCCCTACCGCGTGCCGGTGGGGCAGGAGATCCCCCTCACCTTCACCCTGACGCACGGCGGCCAGAACGTCGTCGAGCTGGAGGTGGACCGCGGGCCGGAGGAACTGACGCTGGCCAACAACCGCGCCGCCATCGTCGTCAACGGCGTGCGCGACCGGCTGCGGGTGCTGCTGGTGTCGGGCGAGCCGCACGCCGGCGAGCGGACCTGGCGCAACCTGCTGAAGGCGGACCCGTCCGTCGATCTGGTCCACTTCACCATCCTGCGCCCGCCGGAGAAGAACGACGGCACGCCGATCCGCGAGCTGTCGCTGATCGCGTTCCCGATCCGCGAGCTGTTCGAGATGAAGCTCGACGAGTTCGACCTCATCATCTTCGACCGCTACCGCCGCCGCGGCGTGCTGCCGAACATGTATCTGGCGAACATCGCAGACTATGTGGAGAAGGGCGGCGCCTTCCTGGAGGCCAGCGGCCCGACCTTCGCCACGCCGCTGTCGCTGTTCCGCACGCCGCTGGGCACCGTGCTGCCGGCGGAGCCGACCGGGGAGGTGCTGGAACAGCCCTTCACGCCGACGGTGACGGAAGTCGGCCGCCGCCATCCGGTGACCGCCGGGCTGGCGGGACCGGACGGCCGCGGCGACTGGGGCCGCTGGTTCCGCCAGATCGCCACCACGCCCAGCCGGGGCACCGTGGTGATGGACGGGCTGGACGGGCGGCCGCTCCTGATCCTGGACCGGGTCGGCCAGGGCCGGGTGGCGCAGCTCACCTCGGACCAGATCTGGCTGTGGAGCCGCGGCTTCGAGGGCGGCGGGCCGCAGGCGGAACTGCTGCGCCGGCTGGCGCACTGGCTGATGAAGGAACCGGCGCTGGAGGAGAACGACCTGCGCGCCCGGGTGGAGGGCAACCGCATCACCGTGGAGCGCCGCGCGCTGGAGCCGGACCCGCGGGCGGTCCAGATCACCTCCCCCTCCGATGCGGTGCAGGAGCTGAGCCTGGAGGAACAGGCCGACGGGCTGGAGACGGCGACGCTGCTGGCGACCGAGCCGGGCATCTGGCGCGTCAGCGACGGCGAGCGGACGGCGCTGGCCGTGGTCGGCGCCGTGAACCCGCCGGAACTGGCGGACATGCGCACCTCCGCGGACCCGCTGGAGCCGGTGATGCGGCGGACGGGCGGCGGCGCCTTCTGGCTGGCCGAGGCCGCCCCGGACACCCGCCGCGTGCGCCCCGGACGCGACGCCGCCGGGCGCGGCTGGCTGGGCCTGCGCGCCAACGGCGACCATGTCGTCACGGGCGTGGACCAGGCGCCGCTGCTGCCCTGGATCGCCGTGCTGGCCCTGGCGCTGGGGCTGCTGCTGGCGGCATGGCGGCGGGAGGGCCGCTGAGGCGGAAGGGCCGGCGGAACGGTGGCAGCGCGGACGGGTCAGCCGCCGCGCTGCCAGACCTTGCTGATGAGGAAGTTCTGCGCCAGGAACTGGTAGAAGCGTTTGAGCAAGACTTCCACCTCCGGCGTCTTCTCCATCGCCTGGTCGTTCCAGGCCTCGATCTGGTCGTCCCAGATCATCAGCGCGGTGTGCAGCTCGTCGCGGATGCGGCGGATGAAGGCGACCTGGGCGTCATAGGTCTTCAGCACCGCCATGATCTCGCCGGTCTGGCCGTCGAGCTGCTGGAACAGATCCTCGAAATGGGCATAGGGCGACTTCACCAGCGTCTGCATCCGGGCGATGTCCGACAGGAGCTGCTGGTCGCCGCGGAACACCCGCTTGGCCTGACCGAGCCTGGAGACGATCTTCTGCACCAGCCCGAAGCGGTCGCGCAGCGCCTCGATGTAGGACAACTCGCGGGCCAGGGAGTCCACCCGGTCCACCACCTCCTGCTTGCGCTCCTCCGGGATGCCCATGCGCTGGGCCAGCAGGGCGAAGGCCTCCTGCGTGCGCTGCTTGGTCTGCGGGTCCTCGACGATCTGTTCGAGCTGGTAACGCTCGGTGATGACCGTCTCCTTGCCGGTGATCCAGGAGACGAGCTGAAGCGCCAGCCGGCCCCGGGCGATGTTCAGGTGCCGTTCGTCCACCCGCCAGGAGGCGGAACCGTCCAGCAGTTCCCGCGGGATGCTGTCGCCGGGCCGGATCTCCTTGACGTATTTCAGGCCACGCTCGACCACCTGGAGCAGGCGGCCGTCGTCGCTGCGCTCGTCGATATCGAAGGTCTGGCGCAGGGTGCGGAAGGGCAGCTTGCCCCAGACATCGCCCAGATGGACGTTGTAGACCGCCTCGCCGGTGTCGCGGGCCAGGCTGAAATACCCGCCGGCCAGGGTGAAGACCTTGTTCCTGAAGACGAAATGGGTGCTCGGATCGCTCCCCTCCGGCGCCGGAGCAGGCTCCTGGGCCGGCGCCTGGACCTGCGGTTCCGCCCCGGCGGGCCGGGCGCCGTCGCCATCTGCGGGAGAAGGGGTGCCGGGGGCGGTGGACATGGCCGTCGATGGATGCCTGTGGCTGGCGGATGGTCGCGCGGGCGGCGACTCCCCTCCTGTTACGACAGGATGGCCCCGCCGTTAAGCACCCCCTCCGCATAGGAGGCCGGCTTCGCGGAGGTTTGAGGGAGGCGGCGGGCCGCGGTACCGGCCATCGCTTCAGTCATCACTCATGACCTTGGCGGTCTTGATGGCGTCATGGATCAGCACGCCCTTGCGCAGGATGTTGTCCACGACGCGGCCCTGCACGAGGCCGATCCCGGCCCGTTCCGCGAACATCAGGCCGCTGACCGTACCGCAGCGGGCCAGGACGAAACGGCAGTTGTGCTGGGCCCGGATCTTCTCGGAAAAGGTCGCGTACTCGTCCTCCGACATCAGGTCCATGTCGTCGGACCAGATGATCTTGGCGTAGTCGCAGGCCATGTATTCCAGGTCCATGTGCGTGACCCAGAACTCGTTCAGCCCGTCGATGCAGATCCGGTAGCCGCGGGTGGCGGCGAAATCCACCACTTCCTTGTACAGAGAAATGTTCTCGACCAGATCGGCCTTGTTGATCTCCAGCACCACGTTGCCGCGGAGATCGGTGGTCAGCCGCTCGTCGAACTTGATGAAGGAGGCCGACAGGATGGTGGAGAGGTTCAGGTTCAGCCCCAGCCGGCGGCCGCGCAGGAAGTCCACCCCGTAGTTCAGCGCCTTCAGCACCGACTGATCCAGGTTGGCGGTGAAATAGCTGAACAGCCACTTGTTGGCCGTGATGTCGAACTGCGGCGACAGCCGCTCCTCCAGCGCCTTCACGGCGATGTACAGCTCGAAATACTCGAATTCGTTCTGTTCGGCGTTGTGGATGTTGATGACCGGCTGGTTCAGCATGAAGGGCGACAGATCAAACATCTGCACGGCGCGTTCGATCTTGCCCAGTTCCTCCAGCGTGATCGGCGGCTTGGTCTGCTGCACCGCCTGTTCGCCGCTCACGTCCTTCTGCAGTCCCTCCACGAAGCGCAGGACGTTCACGAAGTTCAGCGACAGCTCCATGATCGAGTAGAGGCTGTCCTCCCCGTAGGGGTTGCGCCGGACCATGATGGTCCGCGCCAGCATCAGCTTCTCGATCTTCTGGCAGACGTCGGAGATGAGGGAGAACTTGATGCCCTTGTAGAGGACGATCACGTCGTCGTTGGAGAGGTTGAAGACCTGGAGATAGGCGGACTGGTCCGCCGTCTCCTGCATGGCGCGGCGGATGGACATGATGTCCAGGTGCGTCTTGTCCTTCAGCAGCGACATGTGCAGATGGATCAGGCGCAGGCCCTGCACCTCACGCTTGGCGGACTGCAGGAGCGTCAGAAGCTTCTGGTCGTCGTGCTCCGGCTTCTCTGCAAGCGGCGCTGCCCGTTCGCCCGGCTTGACCCGGACCCAGTCGCGCTTGGGTGCATTCGGACGATTCATCTCCGTTCCTGGCCCGCCGTGATCCGTCCCGGTCCGTCCCCGGTCCGCCCCTGATCCTTAACCGCGCCCCGACCGCCCGTTCCGCCGGCCGGTGCCGACGTCCATTCTACATGCGTCGTCCCCACGATGCACCGTTCCGTCGGCAGGACTAGCTCCGCGATGCATCAAACTATACGAAATTGTCGGAAAGTGTAACCTGTTCCTCCGGTCCTGCGAAAACCTCGCCGACGGTCGCGGGATGTCTGCCGGCTGGAGACGCAGGCGCGTGAAATCCGGGAACATCGCGCTGCATGCGGTACTGCGCGGGCCGGCGTTGATCACGGTCGGATCGGGACCAGGCGATCAGCCCCGGATGCCCCCCGCGACCCGGACAGGTCGCCGGCTGCAACCCCGGACAGATACCGATGGCGGGACAGCGGAACCGCCCACCATGCCGCCACCGTGCCGGCTGCATCCTGCGGACGATCGGTGTAGGGTGCGCCCTTCCCGTTACCGGATGCCGCGTGCCATGAAGATCGACCCTGAGACCCTTCCCTACCGGCCCTGCGTCGGTGTCATGCTGCTGAACCGGGAGGGCCAGGTCTTCGTCGGCCGGCGGCTGGACACCCGCGACGCCTGGCAGATGCCCCAGGGCGGCATCGACCCCGGCGAGACCCCGCGCGAGGCGGCGCTGCGCGAGCTGGGGGAGGAGATCGGCACGGCCAAGGCCGAGTTCCTGGCGGAAAGCCGCGACTGGTACCGCTACGACCTGCCCCCGCATCTCCAGGGCAAGGTCTGGGGCGGCCGCTTCCGCGGGCAGGAACAGAAATGGGTGCTGTACCGCTTCACCGGCACCGATGCGGAGATCGACCTTGCCACCGCGCACCCGGAATTCGACGCCTGGCGCTGGGTGCCCATGGACGACCTGATCCGCCTGATCGTGCCTTTCAAGCGGGAGATCTACACCAAGGTGGTGGCAGAGTTCCGCGATCTGGCGGCCGGCGGCTGACGGCGGGCCACCACCTCAGCAAATGAACGGGGGCAGAGGCTCGCGGCATCAGAAACCCGGGTCCGGCAGGCCTGTCCAGCCGGGTCGTGCGGTCTGATGACAGGCGGCCGATGCAATCCGGCCGAACGGAGGTTTGGGCCTACTGCATCATGCCACTCCAGTTTTGTTCAAGCCGCCAATCCGTCCCTTCGGGATCACCTCCCCTGCCACAGCTTGGTGTATTCTATGCCGAGTAATGAAAACCATGACGCCAACGCCGGTAAGGTGACAGTCTTCGTACTGGGCCTTTGCCTGGTGTCGATCATTGTCTTCTATGTCCAGACCGCGCTGTGGTCGCCGCCCTCCTTCGATGGCGGCCTGAACCTGAACGTCGCCCGCTCGCTGCTGGAGGGGACGGGCTACGGGAGCTACTACAACGGCTTCCGCCTGTTCCCGATCGAGACGCAGACCAATGCGCCCTACGTCTTCCCCGCCGCGCTGGCCTTCGGCGTGCTGGGGGTGGGGCTGTTGAGCAGCCAGGTGGTGAACCTGGGCTATGTCGTGCTGTTCGCGCTGGCGCTCTATGTCGCCCTGCGCCGGCGCGAACGGCCGGCCGTGGCCCTGCTGGCGGTCGTGCTGGCCGTGCAGGCGCCGGGCATGGCCGAGTACGCCATGAACGGCTATGGCGAGGTGCCGGCGCTGGCCTTCCTGTTCGCCGCCCTGGTGCCGCTGGCCCGCGCGCTGGAACGCGGCGCCAGACTGCGCGCCGCGGCACTGGCGCTGCTGGGCGGCGTGGCGCTCTCACTGTCCTTCCTGACCAAGACGGTGGCGCTGATCTGGGTGCTGCCGGTCTCCGGGCTGTTCGCGCTGCTGGCGCTGGGCCGCCCCGGCCGCTGGCGGCTGCTGGCGGCGCTGGCCCTGGGGCTGGCCGGGCCGGTGCTGCTCTGGGAGGCGTACCGCCTGCTGTCGCTGGGCGGCCTCGACGCCTATGTCGGCTGGTGGATGCCGCAGATCGGGGAGATCCTGTCGCAGTCCGGCGTGGAATCGGAGCTACAGGACACGCCGGGCGTGCTGGCCAAGGGCTGGACCCATCTGGGACTGCTGGCGGAACAGACCGGCACGCCCTCGCCGCTGCTCCTGCTCTTCTGGCTCCTGCCGGCGCCGGTGGTGCTGGCGATGCTGGGGGCCGATCTGCGCGCCGGCCGGTACGGCCGGCTGCTGGTGCTGGGCAGCGTCGCCGGCGTGGCGGCCGCCTATGCCCTGTGGTGGCTGTTCGTGACACCGACGGAACAGGCCTGGCTGCGCCGGATCATGAACGGGCTGGTGCTGCAGGAGGTGACCATCCTGCTGGTCGCCACGGCCTGCGCCCGTGCCGCCTGGAGCGGAGCCGCGCTGCCCCGGCGGGTGCCGCGGATGCTGCCCTTGCTGCTGGTGCCGCTGCTGGCACTGCCGCTGGCGGCGCTGGGCTTCAACGGCCAGCTCGTCTTCCGCTCTGCCGAGCCGCCGCCTGCCGTCGCCGCCGAGGTGGACGTGGCGGAAGCGGTCGCGGCCCTGCCGGCGGACGCCCGCCTGTTCGGCAAGGGCTGGTGGCAGGCGCCGGTCGTGGCGCTGCTGTCCGGACGCCGCATCGACGATATCGAGACCTGGTCGCCAGAGGCGGTCCGCGCCGGACCAGGAAGCTATCTGGTATGGGACCGCTATGCCCTGGCGCTGGCCCCCGGCGGGCTGGAGGAACTGCGCCGTCTCTACGCACTGGAGCCGGTGTTCCGCAGCGATGGCGGGGCCGTGTTCCGAATCCTGCCCGTGCAACCAGAGGCCCTGCCCTCGGACCGGCTGCAGCGGGTCGTGGACCTGGGCACGGAGGACTATCCCCATGTCGCCGGCGTCCATCCGCGCGAGGCCGGCTATCGCTGGGCCACGCCGGAGGTGACGGTCACCCTGGAACGGCGGTCGGAGACGAGGGTCGCGGCCGGCGTCACGCTGGTGGAGGGCGTCATCGGGCTGGACGGCGGCAGCGCCCCGGATGGCGGTCCGGTGATGCTGCGCCTCTCCATCCCGGGCTGCGCCGAGGCGGAACTGCCGGTCCGGAAGCCGGGGGCCTACCGGATCGAGGCACCGATCACCTGCCCGGCCACGCCGGAGCCCGGGCCTGTCACGGTCCGGCTGAGCCTGAACAGCCGCATCGATCCGGCACGCGCAGCCCCGGACAAGCGGGTACTGGGCTTCCTGGTGCAGGATATCGGGGTCTGGCCCTGACGGGCCGGGCTGCGCGGACGCCGCCGGGCGGGATCAGTCCTCCCCGGCGGCGTCCTCGCCCTGCTTGATGCGGAACGGGTGCGCCGGATAGACGCCCAGGATCGTCACCTCGCGGGCGAAGAAGGCCAGCTCCTCCAGCGCCAGCCGCAGGGGCCGGTCCTCCGGGTGGGCTTCCACCTCGACATAGAACTGCGCCGCGGTGAAGCGGCCGTCCACCAGATAGCTTTCCAGCTTGGTCAGGTTGACGCCGTTGGTGGCGAAGCCGCCCAGCGCCTTGTAGAGCGCGGCCGGCACGCTGCGCACGCGGAAGACGAAGCTGGTGACGCACGGGCCGGACCCGCGCGGCGGCACCACCGGCTCGCGTGCCATCACGACGAAGCGGGTGGTGTTGTGCCGGGCGTCCTCGATCCCCTCGGCCAGCACGTCCAGCCCGTAGATCTCCGCAGCCAGCCGGCTGGCGATGGCGCCCTGGGCCGGGTCGTTCCAGCGCGCCACGTCGGCCGCCGCCCCGGCCGTGTCGGCGTGCGTGACAGGGGCCAGCCCCCGCTCGCGCAGCCAGCCGCGGCACTGGCCCAGCGCCTGGACATGGCTGTGGACCTGCCGCAGCCCCGCCAGCGTGGCGCCCTTCGGCGCCAGCAGGCAGTGGACGACGCGCTGGTAATGCTCGCCGATGATGTGCAGCCCGCCCTTGGGCAGCAGGTGGTGGATGTCGGCGACACGGCCGGCGACGGAGTTCTCCACCGGGATCATGGCCAGCCGGGCCCGGCCCTCGCGCACGGCGGCGAAGGCGTCCTCGAAGGCGGCGCAGGGCAGCGGCTCCATCTCCGGGAAGACGCTGCGGCAGGCGAGGTCCGAATTGGCCCCGGGGGCGCCCTGGTAGGCGATGATGTCGGCGGGCTGGCTCACGGTCGGGTCCTCAGGGCAGGGCCGGCCGTGCGCCGGTCCGGGGGTCGAGCAGGGCACGGGCGCGCTCCAGGTCGGCGGCCGTGTCCACGCCCAGCGGCACGGTGTCCACGATGGCGACCGCGATCGTCATGCCGGCCGCCAGCGCCCTGAGCTGCTCCAGCTTCTCCCGCCGCTCCAGCGCGGCCGGGGGCAGCGCGACGAAGCGGGCCAGCGCCTCGCGCCGGTAGGCGTAGAGGCCGATATGGTGGAACAGCGGCCCCTCGCCCCACGGCGCGGTGGCGCGGGTGAAGTAGAGCGCGCGGCCGTCGCGGGCGCCGGGCGCCAGTTCCACCACCGCCTTCACGACGTTGGGGTCGGTCCGCTCCTCCACCCGCACGATCTCCGCCGCCAGGGTGGCGATGTCGGTGCCCGGCCGGGCCAGCGGCCCGAACACGGCGCGGACCGCCGCCGGGTCGATGGTCGGCAGGTCGCCCTGCACGTTGACGACGGCATCGTGCCGCCCGTCGGGATCGACGCGGCAGACCGCCTCCCACACCCGGTCGGAGCCCGACGGATGGGCCGGGTCGGTCAGCACGGCCCGGCCGCCGGCGGCGGCCACGGCGTCGGCAATGGCGGCATCGGCGCAGGCAACGACGACGGGGCCGATGTCGGCCTCCCGCGCGCGGTCGAGCACATGCGCGATCATCGGGCGGCCATGGATGTCCGCCAGCGGCTTGTCGGGCAGCCGCGAGGCGGCGAGACGGGCCGGGATGACGATCAGGGGGTTGCGCGGAGCGGCGGTCATGATCCCCGCTGCCTGCGGCATTCCGCCCCGCCGGTCAAGCCCCAATCACGGCCTGCGGCCGCATGTCCGCCGCGGGGCCGACACGGTGGTGCCACACCGGACATGCCGGATGGCTTGCCCGGAAAGGGATGGCGGCGGAATGTCCGGGGGCGTGGACGGTTCGGGATGGGAACGGTATTGTCGCCAGCGCAAAATGGACCGGACCACACCGGCAGACAGGGAAACGGGAGTGATGGCAGGAAGCGACCTCAACAGGATCATGATGGCGGTGCTGGGAGCGATCCTGCTCGCCATGATGTGCGGCTTCATCGCCGACCAGATCGTGAAGCCCAAGCAGCTTGCGGAGAACGCCTACAAGGTGACGCTGCCCGAGACGGCGGCAGCCCCGGCGGAAAGCACCCCGGGCGCGACCGCGTCCGGCACCGGGGCAGCCGATGCCGCCCCCGCCGCGGCGGGCGGACAGGAGGCGGGCGGGCCCGAACCGATCGCGCCGCTGCTGGCCGCCGCCGATCCCCAGGCGGGCCAGAAGGCGAGCCGGCCCTGCCTGGCCTGCCACACCTTCGAGAAGGGCGGCCCCACCCGGGTCGGGCCGAACCTCTGGAACATCGTCAATGCCTCGCACGCGCACATGGAGGGCTTCGCCTATTCCGACGCCATGAAGGCATTGCAGGGGAAGCCGTGGGACTATGAGGCGCTGAACCGCTTCCTGGCCGACCCGCGGGGAACCGTGCCGGGAACCAAGATGATCTTCGCCGGCATCAAGAACCAGAAGGACCGCGCCGACCTGATCGCCTGGCTGCGCACGCTGTCGGACGAGCCGGCGCCCCTGCCCTGACCCCGGCCCCGCGGGCGGCGGCCCGACCCCCCGCGGGCAGCAGCCCGACCCCCCGCGGGCAGCAGCCCGACCCGTCGCACCGGCCCTCCGGCGCGATCCGTCGATTTGATCCGTCGCAATCGCGGGACCGGAATTCCGGTTAACATCGGGGGCGGCCAGACGGCCGCCCCTTTCCGTTCACCCCGGCGCGGAGACCATCATGACCGGCGCACCCCCCCAGACAGATCCGGCCGCGGCGCCCCCTGTCGCCCCCTGCCCGCGGGAGCTGATCGCCCTGGGCCAGCGGCTGGCAGAAGCCAGCGGCGCCGTCATCCGGCATTACTGGCGCACCCGCGTGCCCGTGGACATCAAGCCGGACGAGACGCCCGTCACCATCGCCGACCGCAAGGCGGAGGAGGAGATCCGCGCCATCCTGGCCGAAGAGAGACCGGACGACGGCATCCTGGGCGAAGAGCAGGGATCGTCCGGACTGGACCATGACTATGTCTGGAGCATCGACCCGATCGACGGAACCAAGTCCTTCATGACCGGGCGGCCGCTGTTCGGCACGCTGATCGGCCTGTTCCGCGGCGGCGTGCCGATCCTGGGCATCCTGGACCAGCCGGTGCTGGAGGAACGCTGGGTCGGTGCCGTCGGCCACCCCACCCTGTTCGAGGGCGACGCGGCGAGGGTGCGCCCCTGCCCCGCGGTGGCGCAGGCGGTGCTGACGGCGACGACGCCCGACATGTTCGGCCCCGGGGAGCGCGACGCCTTCGCGCGGCTCTCGAAGGCGGCGCGCTACACGGTCTACGGCAGCGACTGCTACGGCTACGGGCTGCTGGCCGGCGGCTTCGTCGATCTGGTGGTGGAGGCGGGCCTGAACACCTGGGACTGGGCCGCCCTGGTCCCGGTGGTGGAGGGGGCCGGCGGCATCATGACCGACTGGCAGGGCCGGCCGCTGCGGCTGGGGTCCTCCGGCCAGGTGATCGCCGCGGGCGATGCCCGCACCCACCGCGAGGCGCTGGCGCTGCTGGCCGGCTGAACGGCCCTGGGGGGCAGGAGGCCGCCCCCGTCAGGCGCGGGCGGCTTCCGGCAGGTAGATCCGGCCGCGCGGCAGGGTCACGGTGACGGTGGTGCCCGCGCCGGGATCGCTGGCGATGGCGAGGTGACCGCCATGCGCCTCGACATAGCCCCGGACCAGGGGCAGTCCCAGCCCGGGAGCGGTCTGCCGGGCCGTCCCCTCCGCCTCCCCGGCGGCAGGGGCCTCCCCGAACGGGCGCAGCGCGGCGCGGACCTCCTTCTCGGTCATGCCGACCCCCTGGTCGGCCACCTGCAGGGTGAAGATGCCGCCCTCTCCCGAGGCGCGGACCTGAACGTGGCTGCCGCGCTCGCTGTGGCGGATCGCGTTATCGAGCAGATTGGCAAGGATCTGGCGCAGGCGGGCTTCGTCCGCCAGAACGCGCAGGCCTGGGGGCCGGATATCGGCCCCCAGGGTCACCCCCAGGCCGGCGGCCCGGGTCGCCCCGAGGCGCAGGCAGCGATCGACCAGCCCCTGGACGTCCGTCCAGGATTCGCGCAGATCGAGCTGCCCGGCCTCGATGCGCGCCAGATCGACAAGGTCGTTGGTCAGCCGCAGCAGGTGCAGCCCCCCGTCGTGGATGTCCTGGGCGTAGTCCCGGTAACGGTTGTTGCCAAGGCTTCCCAGCAGTTCGTCCCGCAGGATCTCGGAAAAGCCGATGATGGCGTTGAGCGGGGTGCGCAGTTCGTGCCCCACGGCGGACAGGAAGCGGCTTCTGGCGCGACCGGCGCGCTCGGCCGCCGCTTCGACCTCCTGCAACCGCTCGCGCAGGCCGGAAAGCTCGGACAGGTCGCGCGCCAGCACCAGAAGCAGCGGCCCGTTGCCGTCCGCCACCGCCAGCAGCGCCAGATCGACCGGCAGCGCCGTCCCGTCGGCCCGCAGCAGCGCCGTGCTGCACCAGACGGGCCGGCTCTCCTGCGCCGCCTGTACCGCCATGATGCGGAAGCCGGCACGTTCGGATTCCGTCAGCAGGTCGGCGAAGGGGCGGTCCAGCACCTCCTCCGGATCCCGCAGGCCGAGAAGGCCGCCGCCGCCCGGATTCATCAGCATGATGCGGCCGTCGCGCAACAGCGCCACCATGTCCGGCAGCGCCTGCAGCAGCCTGCGGTAACGGTCCTCGCTGTGGCGCAGGGCATTCGCCATCTCCACCCCCTCGGCCGCGGATGCCTGGGCGCGGGCCAGGAACAGGGCTGTCAGCCCGACCATGGCGGCGATGATGCCGAACAGGAACCAGCCGGTGCGGCCGAGGAAGTCCCGCGCGGGGGCCGGCGGAGACCAGATCAGCAGACCGGCGGGCCGGCCGTCGGCGGTGGCCAGCGCCAGCCCGACAGGGATCGCAGCGTCGGTCGCCGTTCCCGCCGGTTCGAACCTCAGCGGTCCCAGCATCAGCGGGGCGGCCAGCCGCTCCAGCATCGTACCCTCCAGCGGCTGGATCATCACCAGCACGGCGCCCGGGGCGGGACGGTCCTCCCAGCGTTCCCAGCGGATGTCAGCCGCCGCGGCCAGGGCGGGCCGCCCGTGGTGGAGGACGATGCCGGTGGCCGGATCGTCCGTCCGTGCCGGCACCGACCGGGCTCGGGCCGCCAGGGCAATGATGGCCGGGTCGGCCGGGGTGCCGGTGAGGTCGGCGACAAGGGTTCCCTGCTCCAGCAGCAGGGCGATCCGGCCGGCATCATCCACCACCGCCGTGGCGGCGATGCCGAAGGAGGCGTCCAGGCTGGCCCCGAGATTGCGCCGGGCCCAGCCGGGATCGGGGGCGACCAGCAGATTGGTCACCGCATCGTCCCACAGGGCGTAGTCGCGGACATTGTTGCCCAGGGCACGCTCGGCCTGGGCCAGGGCCACCTCCACCATGCGGTGGGACTGCACCGCCATGGCGCGGTCCTGTTCGCGCGCACCCAGGATCAGGATGCCGGCGACCGCGGCGACGGCGACCAGAAGCAGCAGGATGACGGGAACGAGCAGCGGCAGTTGCGCCCCCCCGCCCGGCAGCGCCTTTTCCGGTCCGCCCGGAAGAGCCGGGAAAAACGCACGCGGCCCCGCCACACCGGGGGACGTCGCATCCCTGCCGGCCATGGTCACGGTATCGCTGTCGGCGTCTCCCCCGTCGCCCGTCGCCCCACCCATGGTCCCCGCACCGTTTTCCTGCGCCGTTTCCCCGCGCCGGCCCTGCGCTCGCCAACATTGCTCGACTGAATCGCGTTCTCAACCTTTTTGTGCGGACGGATTCTCCGCCCCCGTGGATGCCTGGTCACATTCTCAGCCGGACGGGGTAACCCGTCCCCCGCGCAAAAGGATGTGTGGCGCGACAGGCACAGTGGCGCCGCGCCGTCAGGTTGAAACAAAACTGAAATCTCAGTTCATTAGAGGTGTCATACAGCTTTGGTAGGGCTTCGGCGGCCTGGAACACCATTTCCGATCGGGGGCCCGGATCGCGTTCGGGAATCCGTGGGTGTTGCGGGCACCACGGCGTCTGAATCCCGAACGGAGCACAACAATGACGTTCAAGACCACCTTGCTCGCCGGCACCGTCCTCGGTGTGGCGACGCTGGCGTCGGGCACCGCCCTCGCCCAGACCCCGGCGGGCCAGACCGCCTCGCAGCAGGCCCAGATCGAAGCGCTGAACCGTCAGATCCAGGCGCTTCAGAGCCAGATGACGTCGCTGAAGGAGTCGCTGCAGAAGGACATCTCCGCCGTCGGCAAGAAGGTGTCCGACGCTCCGACCGTTTCGGTGGAAGGCGGCCGTCCGCGGTTCCGCACCGCCGACAAGGCGTTCGACATGGCGATCCGCATGCGCGTCCATGCCGATTACGGCGCCTGGTTCCCCGAGGAGGACCAGGGTATCCCCGACCTGACCGACGGCTTCAACATCCGCCGCGCCTTCTTCGGCATCAACGGCACCGTGTACAATGACTGGGCCGTCGAGCTGACCTTCAACGCCGCCCCGAACCGCGGCAACGGCATCGAGTTGCAGGCCGCCAACGTGTCCTACCGGGGCATCAAGGGCTGGACCTTCGACATCGGCGTGATGCAGCCGAAGTTCACCCTGGATGACAGCACCTCCTCCAACGACATCCCGTTCATGGAGCGGGCGCCGGCCGCCAACTACATCGTGAACATCGGTGCGTCCGACGGCCGCACCGCCATCGGCGTGACCAACCGCAGCGACCGCCACATCGTCGCCGCCTACGTGACCGGCAACCGCATCGGCACCGGCACCGGCGACGACCAGGTGAACATCCTGGGCCGTGCCGCCTATCGCGTCATCGACACCAACATGGGCGGCATGGGCATCGGCGCTTCGGGCGTCTATCAGGTCCAGCCCGAAGCCGGCACCACCAGCGCCGGTGGCACCGCGATCCGCTTCGACGACCGGCCGGGTGCGCGCATCGGCTCCAGCACCCAGCGCCTGACCCGTTCGGTCAACATCACCAACATCGACTCGGCCTATGGCTACGGCGTCGATGTCGGCGGCAACTACCGCAACCTCTGGGCGGCGGGCGAGTACACCGTGTTCGGCGCCAACACCAAGGAGCGCGTTCCGGGGACCAACGCGGTCAACCCGTTCAACGACCCCGAGTTCGACGCCTTCTACGTGTCGGCCGGCTATGTGCTGACCGGCGAGCGCCGCAACTACACCGTCGGCGAGTTCGCCGGCGTGAAGCCGGCGTGGCCGTTCACCCCGACCGGCGGCATCGGCGCCTGGGAAGTGGCCGTCCGCTACAGCCAGGCCGACCTCGTGGACGCCTCGGCCGGTGCGGGCAGCAGCGGCTCCTCCTTCGACCGGCCGGGCAAGGAGACGCTCTGGACCTTCGGCCTGAACTGGTATCCGAACGCCGCCATCCGCTTCATGCTGAACTACATCATGGCGGAGAGCGACAAGCCGACCGGCAAGGACGTCGAGGCCGACATCCTGGCCGCCCGGGTACAGTTCCAGTTCTGATGCGGTTCTGATCGGCCGCTCCGATCAGGCAGCCTTGAACCCCGCCGGCCTGCCCGGCGGGGTTCTTCTTTGGCGGCAGCGATCCGGTTCCGGTTCAGACCGCAACCAGGAAAGCAGCGCCGTATCCGCCCGGATAGGCCCCCGACCGACCCCGGCCGGCAGGGGTTTCCCGTTCCGCCCCCGTGTGGGATAAGCGGTGACGTGTTCCTCCGCTAACGGCTTGCTGCCATGACGCTTCTGTTCGTTTCCACGCATGAGGACCCCGCCGCCTGGACGGCGGAACTGCGCACCCGGCTCACCGAGGTGCCGCTGCGGGTCTGGCCGGAACTGCCCGATCCCGACGCCGTCGAGTACGCCCTGGTCTGGGCGCCGCCGCCCGGCCTTCTGGCCACCCTGCCGAACCTGAAGGTGGTGTTCTCCGTCGGTGCCGGCGTCGATGCGCTGCTGGCCGATCCCGACCTGCCGCGCGTGCCGCTGGTCCGGATGGTGGAGCCCGGCCTGACCGAGGGCATGACCGACTATGTCTGCCAGCAGGTGCTGGCCTGGCACCGCCGCGGTCCCCTGTTCGCGCGCCAGCAGCGCGAGGCGGTGTGGCGCCCCGTGCTGCACCAGAAGCTGGCGCGCGAGCGCAAGGTGGGCATCCTGGGCATGGGTGCCCTGGGCGCCGACGCCGCGCGGACCCTGGCCGCGCTGCGCTTCGACGTCGCCGGCTGGAGCCGTACCCCGAAGTCCCTGCCCGGCGTGCAGAGCTTCCACGGGCCGGAGGGGCTGGCCGCGTTCCTGGCCCGCACGGAGATCCTGGTCTGCCTGCTGCCGCTGACGCCGGAGACGGACGGCATCCTGGACCGCCGGCTGTTCGCCGCCCTGCCGCGCGGGGCCGTCGTCATCAACGCCGCCCGCGGCCGCCATCTGGTCGAACAGGACCTGCTGGCGGCGCTGGATTCCGGCCAGCTTGCCGGGGCCACCCTGGATGTCTTCCGGGAGGAGCCGCTGCCGCACACGCATCCGTTCTGGAGCCACCCGAAGGTGGTGGTCACCCCGCACATCGCCGCCATCACCCAGCCGCGCACGGCCGTGGCGCAGGTGGTGGAGGGCATCCGCCGCCACCGCGCCGGCCTGCCGCTGGAGCATGTGGTGGACCGCGACCGCGGCTACTGACACCGGAGGGCGGCCATCCCCGGGGTGGCCGCCCCGCGGACCGTGCCCCGCAACAGGCGCCTTGACAGGTAATGAATTCCCATTACCCTTTCTCCCCTCGGACAGGGAGGATGTCATGGCGCCTGCGGCACGGATCGAGAAGATCTGCACGGTGACCAGCAAAGGGCAGACGACGCTTCCGCTGGCCATCCGGCAGTTGCTCGGCGTTCCCGACGGTGGACGCATCCGCGTCCGGACGGAAGAGCGCCGGATCGTTCTGGAGGCGGTGGAGGAGGAGCATACCGACCCCGCCATCGGCGCCTTCCTTGCCATGATGGCCGCGGACATCGCCGCAGGCCGGGTTGAGCGGCTGCCCGACGATCTGACCGATGCGCTGCGGCAGGCGCTGGACGGCATCGAGGTCGATCTCGACGCCCCCATCGAGGGGGACGTGTGCCTCTGACCGCGGGCGGCTGGACGCTGCTCTTCCACGGCATGATGATCGGCCAGATCCGCTCCCTGAGCGAGGCCTGTGCGCGGGCGCGGGCTTCGGACCCGGACGGTTACCGGGCGAACGCCAATGTCCGGGTGCTGGCTGCCGTGGCCAGGCTGGTCCTGGAGATCATTCCGGCCGATCCCGGAAAACCGGACTACCGCATCGGCAATACGATGGGAGAGGCGTACCGGCACTGGTCGCGCGCAAAATTCGGCCAGCGGTTCCGGCTCTTCTTCCGCTACGACAGCCGGGCCCGGATCATCGTGTTCGCCTGGGTGAACGACGAGAACACCCTGCGCGCCCGCGGCAGCCGGACCGACCCCTACGCGGTGTTCAGAGCCATGCTCGGGCGCGGTACCCCGCCCGACGACTGGCCCCACCTGCTGAAGGCAGCGGAGGAGCTTCCCGACGACCTGCTGGGGGCGTTACGGGATCCGGGTCCCTGATCCGCACCGGAGGACGGCCCCCTCTTTCCAAGGCAGCAGGGCCGCCGCCGTCAGGCAACGGCGCGGCGGGCGGCCAGGGCGGTTTCCGAGGGCATGAACAGGCTGACGCTGCCGACCGTGAAGCCGCCGGCGGCGGGAAAACGGGTGGCCAGTTCCTCGCGGAAGGCGGCCTCGTCCGGGGCGGGGCCGGCATAGATCCGGCTGTCCGCGCGGCTGCCCGGTTCCGGCTCGAAGCCGGCCGCGGCATCCACCTGGGCCATGTAGAGGGGCCAGGACGGTTCCACCTTGCGCGACAGCAGATGGACGCGGACAGGCTTGTGCGCCCTCGCCTCCTCCAGCTCGGCGCGGGCGGTTTCGAGCTGGACGGTGAGTTGGGCCACCTGCTCTCCGGTGGTGCGCAGCAGGGTCTCGTTGCGCTGGCGGATCGCCTCGCGGTCCGCCCGTTCGGCGCGGGCATCCACGAGGTCGAGATCGAGCCGGCGCAGCCGCGCGCGCCCCTCGGCCAGGGCGACGAAGGCGCGGATGCCGAAATAGGTGGCCCCGCAGACCAGCAGCAGGGCGAACAGGCCGAGTCCGATGTCAGCGTCCAAAGGCGCGCTCCTCCAGCAGCGAGGACCGGCGGAAGCCGGACCGGGCATCGAAGGTCAGTTCGACGAGGCGGGCCGCCGTGCGGGCATCCTCCGACCACACTTCGGCATAGCTGCGGTGCAGCCAGAACCGCGGATCGGCCAGCGGGCGTTGCCCCGGAGGCTGCCGGGCGCCCGGCGCGTCGGTCCGCAGCAGTTCGAAGACGAAGCAGCGCCGCTCCGGCGCGGGCCGGCCCAGCGGCTGCACGATGGTGAAGCGGTTACGGGCCAGATCGGCGACCTGACGCTTGATGATGCCGGTCTCCCGCCGCATGGCATCGGCCTTCTGGCGCTGCTCCCGGTAGGCGAGATCCAGTTCCGCGGCCTGGCGCACGATCCCCTTCGTCTCCGCCACCAGCCGCTCCAGCTCGCGGGAGCGTTGCAGGCCGCGCATCTCGAACAGCAACCCGACGCCGTAACGCCAGCAGGCCGCGCCGATGAACAGCAGCAGCGAGATCAGGAGAATCGGTTCGATGAGGCTGGACGGCACGGCGGAGAGCCCAGGAAATGGTTGCCGCCCGGTCGAAGGACGGTCTCTTTGTATTTATTTAAATCCCACTGGAGATGTCAACAACTGCCCCGGTCTATTTGACGCCGGGCAGGCATCAACTCTGCGCAGCATGTTAACGCATAAACACAGAGCAAGAACTGGCGAGCAAGGACTGCACCCCCGGACGCGAAAGCTGCACCGTTACACTCAGGTAGCGCCCCCGCCTGCCGCTCCCATCAGCCGGTCCCGTCCTGCACCGAGGGCTCGTCGCCGAGCGCCCGCACCATCGCCGCCACGCGGGCCGTCGCCGCCTCCAGCCGGGCCGGATCGGTGCCGCGCAGGACCAGGCTGGTGCTGACGCGGCCCTGCCGGAAGGCGGGATAGCTGCCGATATCCACATCGGGATGGTCGGCCTGGATGGCGCGCAGCGCATCGGCCAGCGTGCCTTCGGGCACGCCGCAGACGACGGCCTTCGACAGTACCGGCGGGCCGCCCACCAGCCGCGGCACCAGCCCGGCCAGCATGGCCTGCATGATGACCGGCACCCCGGCCATGACGAAGACGTTGCCGATCTGGAAGCCCGGCGCGGCGCTGACCGGGTTGTCGATCAGGCTGGCGCCCGCGGGCGTGTCCGCCATGCGCAGCCGGGCCTCGCTCAGCATGCCCGTACCCGCATAGTGCCGCTCCAGCCGGGCCTGCGCCTCCGGATGCCGGACCACGGGCACGCCGAAGGCCCTGGCGATGCTCGCCGCCGTGATGTCGTCGTGCGTCGGCCCGATGCCGCCCGTGGTGAAGAGGTAGGTGTAGCGGGTGCGCAGGACGTTCACCGCCGTCACGATCTCCGCCTCCAGGTCCGGCACGACCCGCACCTCGCGCAGCGGGATGCCCAGCCCGCCCAGCGTCCGGGCGATGTGGGCGAGGTTCGCGTCCTGCGTGCGGCCGGACAGGATCTCGTTGCCGATGATGAGAAGGGCGGCCGTGGGGGAGGACGCCGGATCGGCGGCGGCGGGGGCTTGGCTCTCGGTCGTCATGGTGCGGTTCCGGGGGGCGGCCTGCGCGGCGCGGTTACGGGGAGGGCGGGACCACAAGGATATAGACCGCCGGCCGGTTTGCGGACATTGCTGTCTGCCCGCCCCGGACATGCTCCGACCACAGCCCGGCCCGCCATGCGCTTCCCGACCCCGCTGATCCCCGCCACCCTGGTGCGGCGCTACAAGCGCTTCCTGGCCGACGTGCTGCTGCCCGACGGCACGGCGGCGACGGCGCATGTGGCGAATTCCGGGACCATGCTGGGGATCGACGCGCCCGGCAGCCCGGTCTGGCTGTCGCGCAGCCCGAACCCGGCGCGCAAGCTGCCCTACACGCTGGAACTGGTGGAGGCGGACGGCACCCTGGTGGGCTGCAACACCGCCCACCCCAACCGCATCGTCGCCGAGGCCGTCGCGGCCGGCGAGATCCCGGCGCTGGCCGGCTATGCCACGCTGCGCCGGGAGGTGAAGTACGGCCGCAACAGCCGCATCGACCTCCTGCTGGAGGACCCGGTGCGCGGTAGCGCCTATGTCGAGGTCAAGAACGTCCATCTGCGCCGCCAGGGCCGGCTGGCGGAGTTCCCAGACTGCGTCACCAGCCGCGGCGCCAAGCACCTGGAGGAGCTGGCGGCGATGGTGGCCGCCGGGCACCGGGCGGTGATGGTCTATCTGGTGCAGCGGGCCGACTGCGACACGTTCCGCATCGCCGCCGACATCGACCCGGCCTATGCCGCCGGCCTGCGCGTCGCGCTCGACCACGGGGTGGAGGCGCTGGTGCTGGGCTGCGCCCTCACGCCGGACGGCATCGGGATCGACCGGACGCTGCGCCTGTCGGCCTGACGGGCGGGCGATCGTTGCCGACGGCGGGACGCTGCGTCCCGCAGGCCGGCGGCTGCCACCGGGCGCCGCACCGCCCATCTGGAAAGGAGCCTCGACAAGAGGACGGCGCGCAACCGAACGGGAGAGCACCATGGGACTGCTGGTGGACGGCATCTGGCATGACGAATGGTACGACACGGCGAAGACCGGGGGCCGCTTCGTCCGCTCGGAAAGCCAGTTCCGCGACCGGGTGACGGCCGACGGCAGTTCGGGCTTCCCGGCCGAGGCCGGGCGCTACCACCTGTTCGTCTCCCTGGCCTGTCCCTGGGCGCACCGCACCCTGGTCTACCGCGCCCTGAAGGGGCTTGAGGAGGCGATCACCGTCAGCGTGGTCGATCCCCTGATGCTGGAGCATGGCTGGGCCTTCGGCCCGCCCGGCAGCGACGCGCGCGATCCGCTCACGGGTGCGCGCTACCTGTACGAGGTCTATCTGGCCGCCCGGCCCGGCCTGTCCGGCCGGGTGACGGTGCCCGTGCTGTGGGACAAGCAGCGCCGGACCATCGTGAACAACGAGTCCGGCGAGATCATCCGCATGCTGAACCGGGAGTTCGACGCGGTCGCCACCCGCACGGTGCCGGACCTCTACCCGCCGGCGCTGGCGGCGGAGATCGACGCGCTGAACGCCCGCATCTACGACACCGTGAACAACGGGGTCTACAAGGCCGGCTTCGCCACCGCCCAGGACGCCTACGAGGAGGCGGCGGAGGCCCTGTTCGGGACGCTGGACTGGCTGGAGCAGCGCCTGGAGACCCGCCGCTATCTGCTGGGCGACCGGCCGACGGAGGCGGACTGGCGGCTGTTCACGACGCTGGTGCGGTTCGACACTGTCTATTATTCACATTTCAAGTGCAACCGCCGTCAGATCCGGGACTATCCGGCGCTCTGGGGCTATGTCCGCGACCTGTACCAGACCCGCGACGTGGCCGGGACCGTGAACCTGGACCACATCAAGCGGCACTACTATGTCAGTCAGCGGACGATCAACCCGTCGCAGGTGGTGCCCATCGGTCCCGAGATCGACTTCGGGACGCCGCACGGCCGGGAACGGCTGGCCGGCGGTTAGACCCGGCGATTAGCCCCCGCGATTAGCCGTTGCGGCGGGGGAACGGCCGTGTAGGGTACTCTCCCATTTCCACGCGCGGCGGGCGGCCCGCACAGGACCGCCCGTGCCGCCGCCTTTCTTGCCTTCGCAGTTGGACCCGAGACGATGACCAGAGCCGCAGAGGCCGAGCCGCAGACCGACGACCGCCAGATCCCCCTGCACCCGCCCGAGGATTTCGAGGGCATGCGCCGGGCCGGGCGGCTGGCCGCGGCGACGCTGGACTTCATCACGCCCCATGTGGTGCCCGGCGCCGCGACGGAGGAGCTGGACCGGCTCTGCGAGCAGTTCATCCGCGACCATGGCGCCGTGCCCGCGCCGCTGGGCTACAAGGGCTATCCCAAGGCCACCTGCATCTCCATCAACCATGTCGTCTGCCACGGCATCCCGGGGCCGAAGCGGTTGCAGGACGGCGACATCCTGAACATCGACATCACCGTCATCCTGGACGGCTGGTACGGCGATACCAGCCGCATGTACATCGCCGGCAACGCCAGCGTGAAGGCGCGGCGGCTGGTGGACGTGACCTATGAGGCGATGATGCGCGGCATCGCCGTGGTGCGCCCCGGCGCCACGCTGGGCGACATCGGCCACGCCATTCAGAGCTTCGCGGAGGCGCAGCGCTTCTCCATCGTGCGCGACTTCTGCGGCCACGGGCTGGGCCGGGTCTTCCACGACGCGCCCAGCATCCTGCACTTCGGCCAGCCCGGCGAGGGGACCGTGTTGCAGGAAGGCATGTTCTTCACCATCGAGCCGATGATCAACGCCGGCCGCTTCGACGTGAAGGTGCTGTCCGACGGCTGGACCGCCGTGACGCGGGACAAGAGCCTGTCGGCCCAGTTCGAGCATTCCGTCGCCGTGACGGCCGACGGGGTGGAGATCTTCACCCTCTCCCCCGCCGGGCTGCACAGGCCGCCCTACGACACCGGCTCGACCGGCGCCGCCACGGCATCCGGCAGCGCAGCCACCGCGTAGCGCCACCGCACCTGCGCGGTGGCGGCCAGCGTCTCCGTCAGCATCTCCGTGACCAGGGCGGCGGCATCCCCGGCCACCGGCTGCTCGATCAGCAGGCGGCAGCAGCGGGCCAGCCGCTGCCCGCCGATCTCCAGCGCCGCGCCTTCCAGCAGGAAGGCGCGGCGGCGCGCCTCCGGCCCGCCGCCGGCCTCCAGCGCCCGCACCAGCCCGCGCCCCTCCTCCACGACCAGCACCTCGAACCGGGCCAGGGCCTCCTGCACCACGGCCGGGCCGCGCTCGCGCGCCAGACTGTCCAGCCGGGCGGGCGACAGGGCGGACAGGTGGGACAGGAAGAGACGCTCACGACAGTCGGTCATCGAAGGTCCTGGAATGCGGGTCCCCTGCGGGGGGACCGGGCCATCCGCCGTTTCCTGCAAGCGCCGTGCCCTGCCGGATGCCGCGGAGTTCCGGGACGGCCGCCGCCGCCGCTCGCAGGCTGCGACGGAATTCCGGAAACCGCCGCCGGCCGCAAGGGGATGCTGGCAGCAGCCGCGGCCGCCGCGGCTGGAAGGGGCGCGGCCCTGCTGCTAGACTTCCCGGCAGGTGCAGCCGATCCGGAGTATTCCCCGCATGGGAGGCAGTCGCAGGCGCCCGTCGCGCGTGGAGGAGCAGGACCCGCCCCTGCCGGCAACCGACGGCTCCGACGGACCCGCAGGCGGCGGGGCCGGCACGGACGCCTCGGAGGCAGGCTCAGGCGCGGCCGGTGAAGACGCGCCGCACTACCACGGCCACCGCGAACGCCTGCGCGCCCGCTTCCTGGAGCAGGGGGCTGAGGCGCTGCAGGACTACGAGCTGCTGGAGCTGCTGCTGTTCCAGATCCCGCGGCGCGACGTGAAGCCACTGGCGAAGGCGCTGCTGAAGGCGCACGGCTCGCTCTGGGGCGTCGTCAGCGCCCCGGCCGACGCCCTGCGCCGCCAGCGGGAGATGACGGAGGGCGCCGTGGCCGCGCTGAAGGTGGCCGGCGCCATCGGCCTGCGCATGGCGCGGCAGGAGGTGCTGGGCAAGCCTGTCCTGTCCTCCTGGCAGAAGCTGCTGGACTACTGCGCCGGGGCGATGGCGAACGAGCCGGTGGAGCAGTTCCGCATCCTGTTCCTGGACCGCAAGAACACCCTGATCGCGGACGAGGTGCAGCAGCGCGGCACCGTGGACCATACCCCCGTCTATCCGCGGGAGGTGGTGAAGCGGGCGCTGGAACTGAACGCAACCGCCCTGATCCTCGTCCACAACCATCCGTCCGGCGATCCCACGCCCAGCCGCGCCGACATCGAGATGACGAAGCAGATCATCCAGGCCGCCACGGCGCTGGGCGTGGTGGTCCACGACCATGTCATCATCGGCAAGGGCCGGCATGTCAGCTTCAAGAGCATCGGGCTGATGTAGGGCGCAGTCGCAATCGCCGCACGGACACACCGGATCAAACGGATTGAGGTCCCTCTCCCGCACAGGGATACTCGGCATCCCCTTTCCGTCCCGGACCGGATCATGGCCTTCGAGACTGGCAGCGCGTTTGACGGCAGCACGTTTGACGGCAGTGCCCCTTCCTCCCGGCCGCAGGACCCGGCCGATCCGCCGGTCTGGGAAGCCGGCACCCTGCTGATGCAGGCGCTGACCAGGACGACCGCGTATGAGGGGCTGGCCTGCGGCTGCCCGGGCTGCGTGGCCGGGGCCGAGCGTCAGACGAAGGGGGGGCTTGCCACCATCCCCGCCACGGGACAGATCGGCATCGACGCGCTGGTGGCAGCGATCGACGATTCGCCGACGGCGCGTTGGAACCTGCTGAACGCCGTCGGTCAGCCGCTCACCCCGACGGTGGCGCTGGGCACCGCCGTCACCGTGCCCTACGCCTTCCTGACCGCGGTGCCGGCGGACTACGACACGCTCCAGGACCCCGACAGGCCGACGGCCGCGACCTTCGTGACCCTGACGGAAGCACAGCGGGCGGCGACCCGGCTGGCGCTGGCGCAGTATGAAGAGGTCTCCCTGATCCGCTTCACCGAGGTGACGGACGAGGAGGCCGCCCTGCTGCGCTTCGGCAGCCATGCGATGGACGGCTCGCTGGCCGGCTACGCCTACTACCCTTCCTTCGCCGTCCGCACCTCGGACGACATCATCACCGCGGCGACACCCAGCGGGATCGCGGGCGATTCCTGGCTGGCGGCCTCCGCGGCGAACGCCGCGCCCACACCGGGCACGGACGCCTTCAACACGGTGATCCACGAGCTGGGCCATGCGCTGGGCCTGAAGCACCCGTTCGAGGGCGTGCCCTCCGTCTCCGTGGCAGAGGACAGCGTGCGTTACACGGTGATGTCCTACACCTATCCGGACAATTCGGAAATCTGGGTGGAATACCCGGACAGGTGGGGTTCGGCGCTGGTCTCGCCGCGCACGCTGATGCTCTACGACATCCTGGCGGTCCAGTATCTCTATGGCGTCAACACCGCCACGCGCGCGGGCGACACGGTCTATTCCTGGCAACCGAACGAGCGATTCTTCGAGACGATCTGGGACGGCGGCGGGACGGACACGGTCGACGCCTCCGCCCAGACGCTGGACTGCGTCATCGACCTGCGCGACGGCCATTTCAGCTCCATCGCCATCCGGGCGACGGAGGCGCAGAAGCGCATGGACCTGCCGGCGGATGCCGACTATCTGACCACCCCGACCTATGACGGACGCGACAACCTCGCCATCGCCTACGGCGCCGTGATCGAGAATGCCCGCGGCGGCGCGGGCAACGACACGCTGATCGGCAACGCCGCGGCGAACCTGCTGGAGGGCGGCGCCGGCGATGACCGTCTCTCCGGCGGGACGGGGGACGACACGATCGACGGCGGCTCGGGGGTCGATGTCATCCGCATCGAGGCGGCGCGCTCGGCGGTGACGCTGGAGGCGACGGGCCCCTGGGGCGTGCGGCTGAGCGGGGCGGCGACGGGCACGGACGTGGCCAGCGGGGTCGAACTGATCCGGTTCGACGACCAGGTGGTCTATGTCACCCTGCCGGTGCGCTTCGAGGCGGTGCAGCCGGACGGTGGCGGGGCGTTCGACGAGGCCTTCTACCTCGCCCGGTGGGCGGACGTGCGGGCCGCGGTCAATGCCGGGCAGGTCATGAGCGGCCTGGAGCACTATCTGGCGTTCGGTCAGGCCGAGGGGCGCGACCCGACCCCGCTGTTCGACGAAGAGGCGTACCTGGCCCGCTGGGCCGACGTGCGCGCGGCGGTGGAGGCCGGGCAGGTCCGCTCGGGCTACGAGCACTATCTCAACTCCGGCTGGCGCGAGGACCGCGATCCCTCCGCCTGGTTCGACCTGTCGGCCTATCTTCAGCGCAACCCCGATGTCGCCGACGCCGGCATCGATCCCCTGCGCCACTGGCTCGTCTGGGGCATCGGCGAAAACCGCATCGCCACCGCCGCAGACACCGGCCTCTGGCTCGCCTAGGCCGGCAGAGAGGCCGCACGGCACCGGCACGGGCAACCCGGAGAACCACCCCCGCGGGCGGGGCGCCCTTGCGTCGGGTGCGCTTCCCAAAGCGCCGGCTTGCCCCTATGGTCGCGCCGTTCCGTGCCGACCCGAGCGAAGAGTCCGCCCATGATCCCGCGCTATTCCCGCCCCGAGATGACCCGCATCTGGGAGCCGGAGAACCGCTTCCGCATCTGGTTCGAGATCGAGGCCCATGCCATGGACGCCATGGCGGCGCTGGGCGTGGTGCCGAAGGACGCGGCCGAGGCCGTCTGGCAGCGCGGCAAGTGGGAGATCGCCCGGATCGACGAGATCGAGCGCGAGACCAAGCACGACGTCATCGCCTTCCTGACCAATCTGGCCGAGCATGTCGGGCCGGAGGCGCGCTTCGTCCACCAGGGCATGACCAGCTCCGACGTGCTGGACACCTGCCTCGCGGTGCAGCTCAAGCAGGCCGCCGACCTGCTGCTGGACGATCTGGACGCGCTGCTGGCCGCCCTGCGCCGGCGCGCCTTCGAGCACCGCCACACCCCCACCATCGGCCGCAGCCACGGCATCCATGCCGAGCCGACCACCTTCGGCGTCAAGCTGGCCGGCCACTACGCCGCCTTCGCGCGCAACCGCGCCCGGCTGGAGGCGGCCCGGGCGGAGATCGCCACCTGCGCCATCTCCGGCGCGGTCGGCACCTTCGCCAACATCGACCCGCGGGTGGAGGAGCATGTCGCGGCGAAGCTGGGCCTGACGGTGGAGCCGCATTCCACCCAGGTGATCCCGCGCGACCGCCACGCCATGTTCTTCGCCACGCTGGGCGTCATCGCCGCGTCGGTGGAGAATCTGGCGACGGAGATCCGCCATCTCCAGCGCAGCGAGGTGCGCGAGGCCGAGGAGTATTTCAGCCCCGGCCAGAAGGGCAGCAGCGCCATGCCGCACAAGCGCAACCCGGTGCTGACGGAGAACCTGACCGGCCTGTCGCGCATGGTCCGCGCCTACGTCACCCCGGCGCTGGAGAACGTCACCCTCTGGCACGAGCGCGACATCAGCCATTCCAGCGTGGAGCGGATGATCGGCCCGGACGCCACCGTGACCCTGGACTTCGCCCTGGTCCGCCTGACCGGCGTGGTGGACAGGCTGGTGGTCTATCCGGAGAACCTGAAGGCCAACCTGGACAAGCTGGGCGGGCTGCACAATTCCCAGCGCGTGCTGCTGGCGCTGACCCAGGCGGGCATGAGCCGCGAGGACGCCTACCGCGCCGTGCAGCGCAACGCCATGCCGGTCTGGCTGGAGGGCAAGGACTTCCGCTCCCTGCTGAAGGCCGATGCCGAGGTGATGCGCCACCTGACGGCCGAGCGGATCGACCACCTGTTCGATCTCGCCTACCACACCAAGCATGTGGACACGATCTTCCGCCGCGTCTTCGGAGAGTGACGCGGCCCGCGCCGCGTCTTCGGAGAATGACGCGGCCCCGCCGCGGGGAACTGCGATGACAGAGATGCCAAGCGTCGATCTGGACGCCTATCTGGAGAGGATCGGCGTTGCCGGTCCGCTGCGGGCCGACGCCGACACGCTGGACGCCCTGCACGTCGCCCAGGTCGGCGCCATCCCGTTCGAGGCGCTGGACGTGGCGGCCGACCCGCCGCGGCCGGTGCGGATCGACCCCGCCGGCATCGCCGCCAAGCTGGTGGCGGGCCGGCGCGGCGGCTACTGCTTCGAACAGAACGGCCTGCTGCGCGCCGTGCTGACGGCGCTGGGCCTGCCCTGCCGGCCGGTGATGGCGCGGGTGTCCTGGAAGACCGGCGTGCCGGGCGGGCGCACCCACATGCTGCTGCTGGTCGAGGCCGGGGGTCGCCCCTGGCTGGCCGACGCCGGCTTCGGCCGCCACGGGCTGATCAGCCCCCTGCCCCTGGAGCCCGGTGTGGAGACGGTGCGGCACGGGGAGAGCTGGCGGCTGCTGCCGGTGACGGCGCGCGACCTGGAACTCCAGGTCCGGCTGGGCGGGGTGTGGGCGCCGCTCTACCGCTTCGACCCGGACGAGCCGGCCCTGGACGCCGACATCGCCATCGCCAACCACTACATGTCCAGCCACCCGGACTCGCGGTTCATGCAAAGCCGGGTGGTGGCGCGCGCCACGCCGGGCTGCCGCCGCTCGCTGCACGACGGCGAACTGAAGATCACCCGCGACGGGGTGACAAGCGTGCGCGCCGTCACGGACGGGGAAGAGTACCGCCGTATCCTGGTCGAGGAATTCCAGCTTGTGCTGCCCGAAGAGATGAGGCTGAAACCATGGCCCGCCGAACCCGCCTGAAGGTCTGCTGCATCGCCTCGGTCGAGGAGGCGCGGATCGCCGTCGCCGCCGGCGCCGACGCGCTGGGGCTGGTGGCCGCCATGCCGTCCGGCCCCGGCCCGATCCCCGACGAGGCGATCGCGGAGATCGCGGCCACGGTGCCCCCGCCCGTCGCCACCTTCCTGCTGACCTGCCGCACCGATCCCGACGGCGTGGTCGAGCATGTCCGGCGCTGCGGCACCAACACGGTGCAGCTCGTGGATGCGGTGGCGCCGGAGACCTATGCCGCCCTGCGCCGGCACTGTCCCGCCGTCCGCATCGTGCAGGTCCTGCATGTGGAGGACGAGGCGGCGCTGGAGGAGGCCCGGCGGGTGGCCCCGCAGGTCGATGCCCTGCTGCTGGACAGCGGGCGGCCGTCGCTGGCGGTGAAGGAGCTGGGCGGCACCGGCCGCGTCCACGACTGGGCCGTGAGCGCCCGCATCGTGGCCGGGAGCCCGGTGCCGGTGTTCCTGGCCGGCGGGCTGAAGGCCGCCAACGTGGCCGACGCGGTCCGGGCTGTGCGGCCCTTCGGCATCGACCTCTGCTCCGGCGTGCGCACGGACGGCCGGCTGGACCCGGCCCGGCTGGAGGCGCTGGTCGCCGCCCTGGGGGCGGTCTGACTCAGGCCCCCGTGACGGGACGGCCGCGCCGGCCGGTCAGCCGGGCGGAGACCCAGGCCACCGGGCGGCCGTCGATGGCGGCCAGCCCCAGAAAGATCAGCCCCATTCCGGCGAAGGCGTTCGGCCCCAGCCTCTCCCCCATCACCGCCGCCCCCATCAGGATGGCGCTGACCGGCACCAGGAAGGTGACCAGCGAGGCGTTGCCGGGACCCGCCGTGCGCAGGATGCGGTAGTAGATCAGATAGGCCAGCCCCGTGCTGAACAGGCCGAGCATGGCCACGGCCCCGACCGTCACCCAGGAGGGGTCGAGCGTCCACGGCCGGTCCACCGCCAGCGACAGGGGCACGGTCAGCACCGCCGCCGCGGCCAGCACCCCGGTGGAGGAGACGATCGGCGGCTGCCCGGCGAAGCGGCGGCTCCAGACCCCGGCCAGACCGTAGCAGAAGCTGGCCGTCAGCACGGCGGCACAGCCCAGCAGCGCCATGTCGGCCCCGGTCAGCGCCTTCGGCCCCAGCAGCACGGCGCCCCCGACGAAGCCCGCCGCCAGCCCCGCCATCTTCAGCGGTCCCGGCCGCTCGTTCCCGGCCAGCAGCCACATGAGCACCACGGTGAACAGCGGGGTCGTGGCGTTCAGGATGGAGGCGAGGCCGACCGTGATCTGCGACTGGCTCCAGGCGATCAGGCTGAACGGCACCAGATTGTTGACGGCGGCCATGACGAAGAAGTCGCGCCAGCTCTGCCTGTCGCGCGGCATGGCCTGTCCCATGGCGCGGGCGGCGAGGTAGAGCGCGGCGGCGGCCAGGGAGACGCGACAGGCGACGATGGTGAAGGGCGGCAGTTCCCGGATCGCCAGCCCCATCCAGAGGAAGGAGCCGCCCCACAGGACGGACTGGAAGCACAGCAGCCCCCAGTCGGACGCGCGCATCGTCTGGGCAGCGGGAGCCTGGGCGCTGGGGGCGTGCATCGGCGGGCCTCTCGGGTCGGTCCGGGCCCTGCGACACTAGGGACAGGGCCGGGGTGGCGCGACCCGGAAATTGCGATGCCTGCCCTGCGGCCGGGCGCGCCGGCCCTGCCGCGGCGGGCGGGATGGCCGGAGGGGCCGGCGGACGGGGCGTCGCGGCAAGCATACCGGAGTGGGTAATCCATCCACGACCGCTGACAGAATAGCCCTTGACGGCCGTGAGCGACGGGGGCAGCATAAGTCCATGGAAAACAGAAGGAGGGTGTCGTGGAAGACATTACTCCCCCCGACAGTCACCGGGGCGCTTGAAGCGCCAGTACTCCTGCTCAGAATACAAGAGAGGAGGGTGCATAAAGGCATGGTTCTTCCAGATAAGGTGTGGCTGACCCCGTGAGCGGGCCAGCCGATAGCAAGCAGGATATGGTCCCGGACGTCTGTCCGGGCGCGGAATACAGTCCGCAAACCGGCCCCCGGGCGCCCTAGATGCGCCGGGGGCCTTTGCGTGTGCGCGCGGGCCGGCTTGCGTATCCGCGTGGACCGGGCCGCCCGGACCGGCCGGTTCCCCGCCGCGCGGCGCCGGGATAGAGTGCCCTTCCCTGGCCTGTCCCCCGTTGCCGCCCGCCCGCAAGCGCCAGCCCGAGGACGCATGTTCGGACGCCTGCTGAAACCCCGCGCCAAGGCGCCGCCGCGGCGGACGCCCGCGGCGAAATCCCCCGCCCGGACGCCGCCGCGCCCCCAGGTGCGCGCGCTGGCCGTGGACGGCGTGCCGGCCCCCCTGGAACTGCGCCTGTCCCCCCGCGCCCGGCGCCTGAGCCTGCGGGTGGACGCGGCGCGGGAGCTGGTCCAGGTGGTGGCGCCGGCCGGGGTCGGCGATGCCGAGATCGCCCGCTTCGTCGGCCGGCACCTGGACTGGGTGCGCGGCCGGCTGGCCGCGATCCCGCCCCGGCTTCCCTTCGCCGACGGCGCCCTGGTGCCGATCCTGGGCGTGCCGCACCGCATCCGCCATGATCCCGGCCACCGCGGCGCCCCGCGGCCGCTGGCGGGACCGGAGGGGCCGGAGCTGCGCGTGGGCGGCGGGGCGGAGTTCCTGTCCCGGCGCGTGCGCGAGTGGCTGAAGGCGGAGGCGCGGCGGCGGCTGGCCGAGCGCGCCCGGGCCAAGGCCGCGGGGCTGGGCGCCACGGTCACCGCCGTCAGCGTGCGCGACACCCGCTCGCGCTGGGGAAGCTGTTCGGCCGGGGGGCGGCTGTCCTTCTCCTGGCGGCTGATCCTGGCGCCGGAGCCGGTGTTCGACTATGTCGTCGCGCACGAGGTGGCGCACCTGCGGGAGATGAACCACTCCGCGCGTTTCTGGGCGCTGTGCGCCAGCCTGACGGCGGAGGTGGACGGCCCCCGCGCCTGGCTGAAGGCGCACGGCGCGGGCCTGCACCGCTACGGCTGATGCCCCGGGAGCCCCCCGCCGTCAGTCCGTCGCGTCCTCCTCCTCCTTGTCGCCGAAGAAGCGCCGCTCCACAACGCTGAGCGTCAGCAGCAGGGCCAGCGCGATCCCGCCGGACAGCAGGGCGATGCCGTAGAGACCGGCGCCGCAGGCGAGCCCGAGCGACGCCGCCATCCACAGCGTCGCAGCCGTCGTCAGGTTGCGCACGCGGGTGCCGCGGCCCTGGATGATGATGCCGGCACAGATCAGCCCGATGGCCTGGGCCACGCCCTGGATGGCGCGGATCGGGTCCGGCGGGTTGCCCTGCCCGTCGCTCCCGAGGTCGTAGTAGAGTTCCAGCGCGACCAGGGTCGCCACCGCCGCGGAGACGGACAGCAGCGTATGGGTGCGCAGCCCCGCCGCCTTGCCCCGCAGTTCCCGGTTCAGCCCCAGCATCAGCCCCAGCAGCGCGGCCGTCCCCAGACGCAGGGCGACATCGGCCAGCGGCAGGTGCGCCGTGTGGACAAGGTCGGCGGGAGCGATCTCGGCAGGGAGCATGGGCGACCGGGCGGTGGCGGACGGTCCCCGGTCAACACCCGACTGCGGGGAACGATCCCCGCCGCACACCGGACAGGGGAAGGGCCGGGCGTCGCCGCCCGGCCCCTCGGAAATCCATCCGCCGCGGAGGCCGGATCAGGCGCCCAGCGCCTTCACGCCCGGCAGTTCCTTGCCTTCCAGCCACTCCAGGAACGCCCCGCCGGCGGTGGAGACGTAGGAGAAGCGGCCGGCCACGCCGGCCTGTTCCAGCGCCGCCACCGTGTCGCCGCCACCGGCGACCGACAGGACGCGGCCATCGCCGGTCAGGGCGGCGACCAGCCCGGCCACCGCGTTGGTGCCGCTGTCGAAGGGCCGGATCTCGAAGGCGCCCATCGGGCCGTTCCAGACCACCGTCTTCGCGCCCTGGAGCTTCAGCCCGACGAACTCCACCGTGGCCGGACCGACGTCCAGCATCATCTCGTCGTCGGCGATCTGCTCCACCGGGACGACGCGGTGCGGCGCGCCGGCCTTGAACTCCTTCGCCATGGCGCCGTCCTGGGGCAGCAGGATCTCGCAGCCGGAGGCCGCGGCCTTCTCCATGATGGCGCGGGCCTGATCGGCCATGTCCTTCTCGGCCAGCGACTTCCCGACCGGGCGGCCCTGGGCGAACAGGAAGGTGTTGGCCATGCCACCGCCGAGCACCAGCATGTCCACCTTGGTGACCATGTTCAGCAGCAGGTCCAGCTTGGTGGAGATCTTGGCGCCGCCGACCACGGCCATGACCGGCCGCTCCGGCCGGGCCAGCGCCTTGCCCAGCGCCTCCAGCTCCGCCTGCATCAGCCGGCCGGCGGCGCTGGGCAGCAGGTGCGCGATGCCCTCGGTGGAGGCATGGGCGCGGTGGGCGGCGGAGAAGGCGTCGTTGACGTAGATGTCGCCCAGTGCGGCCATCTGCCGCGCCAGCTCGGGATCGTTCTTCTCCTCCCCGGCATGGAAGCGGGTGTTCTCCAGCAGGACCACCTGGCCCGGCTCGATCGCGGCGATCGCGGCCCGGGCCGACTCGCCGACGCAGTCCTCGGCGAAGGCGACGGGAAGGCCCAGCGCCGCCTCCAGCGCCGGCACGACCTGACGCAGCGAATTCTTGGCGTCCGGCCCGCCCTTGGGCCGGCCGAAATGCGACAGCACGACGACCTTGGCGCCCTTGCCCGCCAGTTCCTTCAGGGTCGGCGCCAGCCGGTCGAGCCGGGTGGTGTCGCTGACCCGACCGTCCTGCACCGGGACATTGAGGTCGCCGCGCACCAGCACGGTCTTGCCGGCAACGGACAGGTCGTCGAGCGTCTTGAAGGCCATGACTGCGTTCCCCGTGTTTGAGATTGGTTGAATTCTGGTTGGCGATGTGCCGTTCGCGGCCGCGAGGGAAGCACAGCCCCCGGACCGTTTCAACCAGCGCCGCGCGGCATCGACCGGCGGATGTGCGGCTTCCGCAGCGCGGCACGGTCTCCCGTCAGAACGGCCCGAACAGGCTGTAGATCAGACCGAGCGCCGCGAAGGCCGCCAGCCAGAGGGCGATGTTGCGCAGCAGCACCTGCCCCGGCATGCGCAGCCGGAGGAAGGCCGGCACCAGCAGGACCAGCAGGGCCAATGCGTAGACGAGGCTCATCCATTGGGATTCGGTCATGGTCTGCCGAGATGGCCCCGCCGGCCCCGCGGATCAAGGAGGCGGGGTCCGCGGCATCCGGTCCCGCCGGCGGGCCGGGCCGGGCGCTGCCCCTCGAAATCCGGTTCGGGTTGTGGCATGGTCCCCCGCCTCGGTGCGGACGTGGCGAAACCGGTAGACGCAGCAGACTTTGATTTGGAGTGCCCCCCGGGAAACCGGGGGAGTAGAACCGCCCAAAGTCGGGGAAAGCTTCGGGTCCCAGGACCCATGCCGATCCCGAGTCAAGCCCGCCGCCCCCGGGGCAACCCCGGCGGCGGGAAGGTGTAGAGACTAGACGGGCGGCACCTAAGGCCGGCAAGCGGCTAGGGTGAAGGGATAGTCCAGACCACGAACGCGGGACCGGCCCGGCAGGAACGGCCCCCGCGGCGGCGAAAGCCGAAGTGGTACGAAAATCTGGTTCCCGTAAGGGAGTGCGGGTTCGAGTCCCGCCGTCCGCACCAACCTTCCCCCCGCCGATCCCCTCCCGGCCGCCTGTCGGGCCTGCCGGCCGGCCCCCCCTGTGCCGGGGTTGCGGGGGCCGCGGCGGCTGCCCTACCCTGCGCCCTTCCGCAGCGCAGCATGGGACCGCCGGCGCATGGACCGTCCGCTCCGCCTTCTCGCAGGACCCGAGGCTATCCGGCGCATCCGGGAGGAGGGCCTGCACGAGGACCTGTTCGACGTGGTGGCCGGTGCCTCGGGCGGACCGAAGTGGCTGTCGCTGACCCGGCTGGACCGCGCCATCTTCGGCCGCTGGTTCCGGCAGCGCACCCGGCCGCTGGCCATGGTCGCCAGTTCGATCGGCGGCTGGCGCTTCGCCTGCGTGGCCCGCCGCGACCCGGTGGAGGCCTGCCGCCGCTTCGAGGAGTACTATCTGGACTACACGGTGGAGCCGCCGGTCACCCCGGCCCGGCTGACGGCGGACTGCCGCGGCATCCTGGAGGTGATCCTGGGGGAGACGGGGGCGGAGGAGATCCTGTCCCATCCCGCCATGCGGCTGGCCATCCTGGCGGTGCGCGGCAAGGGGCCGATCGGCCGGCCGCATCCGCTCGGCATGGGCGCAGGACTGGCCGCGGCGGCGCTCGCCAACGGGATCAGCCGGCGCAGCCTGCCGCTGTTCTTCGAGCGCACCCTGATCTACGACGCCCGCAGCCGGCCGCCCTTCGACTGCCACCGGGGTTTCCCGACCCAGCCGGTGCCGCTGACGCCGCAGAATCTGGTGCCGGCGCTGCTGGCCTCGGGCGCCGTGCCCTTCGTCTTCGAGCCGGTGCCGGAGCTGCACGGCGCGCGCCCGGGCCTGTACCTGGACGGCGGCATCATGGACTACCACCTGGACATTCCCTATCAGGCACCCGGGCTGGTGCTGTACCCGCACTTCTCCGACCGGATCGTGCCCGGCTGGTTCGACAAGGCCCTGCGCTGGCGCCGGCCGGACCCGCGCAACCTGTCCCGCACGCTGCTGGTCTGCCCGAGCCCGGCGTTCCTGGCCGCCCTGCCCGGCGGCAAGGTGCCGGACCGCACCGACTTCCGGCGCCTGCCGACGCCGGAGCGGCTGCGCGTCTGGCGGGCCGCGGTGGCGGAGACGCAGCGGCTGGCCGATGCCTGGAGCGAGGCGGTGGAGACCGGCCGCGCCCCCGACCTGCTGGAGCCGCTGCCCGGCTGATGGGAGGAGCCCCGCCGGCGTCAGCGGTAGCGGGCGCGGATCGCGTCCACCACCGGGGCGTCCACGATCTCCTTGCCGATCGGGGCCAGCGACAGGCCGGCGAACTTGAAGTGCTGGAAGCCGAACGGGATGCCGATGATGGTCAGGCAGAAGGCCAGACCGATCAGCAGATGCCCCAGCGCCAGCCACCAGCCGGCGAAGAGGAACCAGAGGACGTTGCCCAGCGTGCCCAGCGCGCCGGTGCCGATGTCCTCCTCCCCCGTCAGCAGGCGGCGGTCCACCGCCGTGCGCCCGAACGGCCACAGCATGAAGACGCCGATGGTCAGGGCCGAGCGCGCCCAGGGAATGCCGACGATGGTGATCAGCATCACCAGCGCCGCCGTGAACCAGCCGATCGCGGCGGCGAAGCCGAACAGCACCAGCCAGAGCACGTTGAGCAGCAGGGTCAGCATCGGCACCTCCGGCGCAAGGGGGGAATCACCTCCCCCCTTGTAGCCGCCGTCAGAACAGGGCGTCGAGGGCCACTATGACGATGGCCGCAGGCGCCAGGAACCGGACCAGGAACAGCCAGACGCGGTAGACCACGCCCTCGCCCATGCCGAATTCCTCCACCCGCGCCTCCCGTGTCAGCACCCAGCCGGCGAACACGGCCAGCAGCACGCCGCCCAGCGGCAACATGATGTTGGTGGTGGCGTAGTCGATCAGGTCGAAGAAGGTGCGCCCGCCGCCCAGCGGGTGGATGTCGCTCCAGCGGTTGAAGGAGAAGATGGTGAGGAAGCCCAGGACCCAGGAGAGGCAGGCGACACCCAGCGCCAGCACGATGCGGGGCAGCCGCACCCGCTCCTGAAGAGAGGCGACGATCGGCTCCAGCAGGGAGACGGAGGAGGTCAGCGCCGCCACCGCCAGCAGCACGAAGAAGACCGCCCCGAACAGCGAGCCGAAGGGCATGGCACCGAAGGCCACGGGCAGGGTCACGAACACCAGCCCCGGACCGCCCGCCGGGTCCAGCCCGCTGGCGAAGACGATGGGGAAGATCGCCACGCCCGCCACCAGCGCGCAGGCGGTATCGGCGCCGGCGATGGTCAGCGTCATCTTCGGCAGCGAGACATTGTCCCCCACATAGGCACCGTAGGCGAGCATGGTGCCCAACCCGATGGAGAGGGAGAAGAAGGCCTGTCCCGCGGCGCTGATCGCCACCTCCGTCGTCAGCTTGGAGAAGTCGGGCGTGAACAGGAACGCCATGCCGCGCGCGAAGTCGCCGGTCACCGAGGCATAGATGGCCAGGATCACCAGCATCACGAACAGCGCGGGAGTCAGCAGCGTGACCGCCCGCTCGATGCCTCCGGTCACGCCCTGCGCCACGATCACCACGGTCAGGGCCATGAACAGGGTATGCCATCCCGCCATCGCCACCGGGTCGGCCAGGAGCCCGTCGAAGACGGCGCCGGTGGCCTGGGCCGTGGCCCCGGCGAAGGCGCCGACCGCGAGCTTGGGGATGTAGGCCAGCGCCCAGCCGGCGATGACGCTGTAGAAGCTGAGGATGAGGAACGCCGCCACCACCCCCATACCGGCCACCAGCCCCCAGGCGGGGGTGCCGCCGTAGCGGCGCCCCAGCGCGACCAGGGCCCCGATCGGCCCCCGCTGGGCCCGGCGGCCGAGCATCAGCTCCGCCACCAGCACGGGGACCCCGACCATGAGCACGCAGCCCAGATAGAAAAGGACGAAGGCGGCCCCCCCGCCCGTGCCCGTCATGTAGGGGAACTTCCAGATGTTCCCCAGCCCGACGGCGGAGCCCACCGCCGCCATGATGAAGGCGAAACGCGACGACCAGTGCGGCACGGCCACCCCGTCCTCCGCGCCCTCCGAACCAACCTTAGTCAATTGCCCGTCCCTCCAGACGCTTTATTGCCGGCAGCCGGCATGAACCGGACCGCTTGGTGCGCGACAATAGCGCCACTGCGGGCGTGGGGGCCATACCCCTTGTCCGGGTTCCGTCCGGTTGCGTGTCCGGGCCGCTGCGGGGCGGACAGGCGGGGACGGGTCGGCGGTCAGCCTTCTTCCCGGGCGGTACGGCGATCGGGGGCGGGGAACTGGCGCTCCTCTCCCTGGTCGGCGAGGTTGGGCAGATCGCCCAGAGTCTCCACGGCCAGGAGCGGCTCCACCGGCTGGTCGCGCCGGGCCACGTCGTCCGGCCCGTGCGAGGGGTTGCGCCGGAGCGTGGCCGTCGTGCCCTCCTCCTGCGCCACCAGCTCGGCGGCCTTGTCCCAGTGTTCCGCGGCGCGGCCCTCCGGCCGGCCCTCGCGTTCCCAGATCTCGTGCGCCTTGCGGCGGATACGCTCCTCGTGTTCCTGCTCCCGGGCGGCGTCCATGACGGCTCTCCTGTCAGTCGGCCCCGAAGGATCGGGGCGGGTCCGGGCGGTAAACAGCCGGAGCCGGGGTCGGGCTCCGGCCATGGTGCCGGGATCCGCGCAGGGCCGTGCAGGCCAGCCATGCCGGAACACTTCCGGATACAGGGTGAAGGGCGACTTTACCGTGCCCATCTATTGGAGTAAGACTCGGGATAACTGAGTGAGGTGTATCATGGCCGTGGGTTCGATCTTCAACTCGGCCGGCTACGGGTCGGCTTTCCAGGCGAACGGCGTCCGCCCGGCGGAGCAGTTCGTCCGCACCCCGGTGCAGCCGGTCGATCCGGCGGCCACCGCCCAGCAGGCGCAGGACGACCAGCAGGAGCGTCAGGTCCAGGCCTTCGCCGGCACGCCCAGCGAGGATGAGCGCCAGCAGGCGCTGGACCAGGGCCGCAGCCGCGGCGCCTTCCTGGACATCCGGGCCTGATCCTCCGCCTGCACTGACATTGCCCGATGGCCGGCGTCGGCCATCGGAGCTGCGGTTACGCGCTCCGGCCATCCGGCGCCATGGGCCGGGTCCGCTTCCGGAGGCGTCCCCTTCCGAGGGTCTTACCCCAGGAAGGTCACCGGAACCTCGTTGACAAGCCGCCGTTCCTTTGACCGTCCCGCGGCCGATGCCGCGACGGACCCGGACGAGCCTCTCCGGCACGAACGAAAGGAACAGACATGGCGACGCATCTCGCTTGGGCAACGCATTTTTCCTGGAGGAAGTTCTGGGCCGCGGCGCTTCTCCTTGCCGCCTGCGGCGTGTCCGCCTGCAACACCGTCGAGGGGGCCGGCGAGGACCTGCAGGCCGGCGGCCGCGCGGTCGAGGACACGGCCAAGGACGTGAAGAACTGACGGGCGGACTTCCCGCCGCGAACGGCGCGCACCGGCCTTGCCCGGCCGGCGCGCCCGTTCCACACTGGGGGCCATGACGCCCGGCCAGAAACAAGGCGGACCCAGCGTCCGCACCATCCCCGAAGGCGAGGACCGCGAGCGGCTGGTCTGCCCCGACTGCGGTTACATCGCCTACGAGAACCCGAAGATCGTCGTCGGCTCCGTCACCACCTGGGAGGACGGACGCATCCTGCTGTGCCGCCGCGCGATCGAGCCGCGCCGCGGCTTCTGGACCCTGCCCGCCGGCTACATGGAGCTGGGCGAGGCCTCGGCGGCCGGCGCCGCCCGCGAGGCGTGGGAGGAAGCCCGCGCCCGCATCGAGATCGACTGCCTGCTGGCGGTCTACGACATCCCCCGCATCAGCCAGGTCCAGCTCATCTTCCGCGCCCGCCTGCTCTCGCCCGCGATCGAGCCCGGCCCGGAGAGCGTGGAGGTCGGCCTGTTCGCCTGGGACGACATCCCCTGGAGCCAGCTCGCCTTCCCCAGCGTAGTCTGGTCCCTGAACGAACACCGCGCCCGGCTGGGTCAGCGCGACTTCCCGCCCGGCGGCAATCCGCCGGACCCGGTTCACGGCCTCTGACCGCGGCGCGTCACGGACGCGACGCCTTCCCTCCTGCCGTTCTTTTCCCTTTCCTCCCTTCCCTCCCTCCGGAACCGGATACCGACCATGCACCGTTCGCCCGACACGCCCCGCGGCACCGTCCAGCGCCTGACCGTCGTCAGCGAGGTGCTGAAAGGCAACCTGCTGGGCGACCTGCCCGCCCGCGCCGTGGACGTCTACGTCCCGCACGGGCATGACGGGCGGGGCCTGCCGCTGCTGGTGGACGTGGTGGGCTACACGGGCTCGGGCCTGTCGCACACCAACTGGAAGAATTTCGGGGAGAACGTGCCGGAGCGGCTGGACCGGCTGATCGCCGCGGGAACCCTGCCGCCGGTCGTCGTCGCCTTTCCCGACTGCTTCACCCGGCTGGGCGGCAACCAGTACGTCAACTCCGCCGCCATGGGCCGCTGGATGGACTTCCTGTGCGCGGAGATGCTGCCGGCGGTGGAGGCGGCGGTGGGCTGCGGCGGGCCGGGCCGGCGCGGCATCTTCGGCAAGAGTTCCGGCGGCTACGGCGCCATGATCCACGCCATGAAGCGGCCCGACGTGTGGTCGGCCGCCGCCTGCCATTCCGGCGACATGGCCTTCGACCTCTGCTACCTGCCGGACATGCCGGCCACCCTGCGGGCGCTGGCGAAGCATGGCGGCTCCGTCGAGCGCTTCATGCAGGCGCTGGAGACGGCGGACAAGGTGGACGGCAAGGACACCCATGCCCTGATGATCCTGGCCATGGCGGCCAGCTACGACCCCGACCCGTCGCAGCCCTTCGGCGTGCGGCTGCCGGTGACGCTGGACACCTGCGAGCTGATCGCCGACCGCTGGGTCAACTGGCTGGCCTGGGACCCGGTGGTGATCGCGGAGGCGCACGCCGACGCGCTGCGCTCGCTGAAAGGGCTGTACATCGACTGCGGCGACCGCGACCAGTACAACCTGGTCTACGGTGCCCGCCGCATGCACCGGCTCCTGGACGGCATGGGCATCGCCCACCGTTACGAGGAATTCGGCGACGATCACTCCGGCATCGACTACCGGATGGACCGCAGCCTGCCCTTCCTGGCCGAAGCCCTGTCCCGGTAGGCGGGACAGGGTCGGCAACCCCGGTGCGGCTTACTCGGCCGCCCCGCCGCGGGCCTGCTCCGGCCGGGGCTGCGCCAGCCGGTCCGGCGTCCCCTCGGCCCGGGCGTCCTGCACCGGCAGGTGTTCCGTGTCGGTGGGACCGCGGCCGGTCTTCCACAGGGAGTAGAGCACGCCCGAGGCCAGCAGGGCGAAGGTGACGGACAGCGAGATGGCCGGGTCCACCTTGCCGTAGATCTGGTTCCAGAAGATCTTGGCGCCGATGAAGACCAGCACCAGCGAGAGCGCGTACTTCAGATATCTGAAGCGGTGGACCATCGCCGCCAGCGCGAAATAGAGCGCGCGCAGCCCCAGGATGGCGAAGATGTTGCTGGTGTAGACGATGAACGGGTCGGTCGTGATGGCGAAGATGGCCGGCACGCTGTCCACCGCGAAGACCAGATCGGCGATCTCCACCATCAGCAGGGCCAGGAACAGCGGCGTGGCCACCCGCTTCAGCCGGCCGCTGACCGGATCGGGTTCCCGCACGAAGAAGGAATTGCCGTGCAGACGGTCGGTCACCGGCACCCGACGCTTCAGGGCCATGAGCAGCCGGTTCTTCGAGAGGTCGGTCTCCTCCTCCCCGCTCATCAGCAGCATCTTCACGCCGGTCGCCAGGAGGAAGGCGCCGAAGATGTAGAGCACCCAGTCGAACCGGGTGACCAGCGCCGCCCCCAGCCCGATCATCAGGCCGCGCAGCAGGATCACGCCCAGGATGCCCCAGAACAGCACCCGGTGCTGGTACAGGCGCGGGATGGCGAAGTAGCTGAAGATCAGGGAGATGACGAAGACGTTGTCCAGCGCCAGCGCCTTCTCCAGCGCGAAGCCGGTGAAGTACTGCATGCCCGGCGTCGGGCCCATGTACCACCAGAGCCAGCCGCCGAAGGCGACGGCGATCAGGATATAGAAGGCGGAAAGCCAGAGGCTTTCCTTCACGCCGATCTCATGGTCCTTGCGGTTCAGCACGCCCAGGTCGAAGACCAGGAGTGCCGCGACGATGCCGATGAACAGGAACCAGAGCCAGGCCGCCTTTCCCAGGATCGGGGTGGACAGCAGCAGGAGCAGAGCTTCCAAGGGATGCCTCTTGCGGACATGCCGTGCGTCGGCGATGAAGGAAATAGTCCGACATCACAGCCGACGCCTCGACTGCCAGAGGGGCCCGGACCGCCTCTTAGGTAGGAACCGGGACCGGAGCGTCAAGCCCGGCCGCGGCCGCTCCCCGGATGCGTCTGCGCCAGAGCCTACCCCAGCCGGTGCGCCAGGGTCGTCAGGGCCACGGCCAGCAGGCTGGCGTCCAGCGCATTGGGGAACGGCGCCCAGGCGGCGGTCGCATCGGCGCGGGCCGGCGTCCCCGGCAGGTCGTCATGATCGCCGCGCCACCAGCCCGGGTTCCCCGGGCCGCCGTCGGTGTGTTCGGCGATCCAGCGGCCGAGCTGGGCCGCCGCCGTGCCAAGATAGCAGAGCTTGACGATGTTGAGCGCGAAGACCGGCCAGGGCTTGTCCGCCATCACCTCCGGCGACAGCAGCAGCAGCGTGGCGGCGACGCCGAAGCCGGCCAGGGCCGGTGCGGCGATGACGGCGAACAGGGATGCCACCTCGACCCGGGTGGCGCCGGGAAGCTGGAAGAACAAGGCTCGGACCTCCGTCGAAGACGGCTCCGACCCTGCGCCCCAAGTCTTAAGGCCCTGTCAACGTCCCCGCCTTGTCCCCGGCCCCCACCACGCTTGTGGATGGACGCGGTGCGGAAGCCGTTCCGGAGGCTCTAGAGGAGGGCCTGCTCCGGCGGGCCCCAGTGGTGGCAGGCGGCCTGATGGCCCGGCCGCTTCGGCTCCAGCACCGGCACCTCCTGCGCGCAGATTTCCGTCGCCCGCGGGCAGCGGGTGCGGAAGACGCAGCCGGACGGCGGGTTCATCGGGCTGGGCAGGTCGCCGCCCAGGACGATGCGCTGCTTGGACTTCTCCAGGTCCGGGTCCGGGATCGGCACGGCGGAGATCAGCGCCTGGGTGTAGGGGTGCAGCGGCTCGGCATAGATGGCGTCGCGGTCCGCGATCTCCATCACCTTGCCGAGATAGAGCACCATCACCCGGTGGCTGACATGGCGGACGATGGAGAGGTCGTGGCTGATGAACAGCAGCGACAGCCCCATCTCCTCCTGCAAATCCATCAGCAGGTTGATGATCTGCGCCTGGATCGAGACGTCCAGCGCCGACACAGGCTCGTCGCAGACCACCATCTTCGGGCGCAGGATCATGGCGCGGGCGATGCCGATGCGCTGGCACTGCCCGCCCGAGAATTCGTGCGGGTAGCGGTTGATCATCTGCGGCAGCAGGCCGACCTTCGCCATCATGTCCTTGACCAGATCCTTCCGCTCGGCGGCGGAGAGGCGGGGCTGGAACACGGTCAGCGGCTCGGCGATGATGTCGCCGATGGTCATGCGCGGGTTCAGGCTGGCCAGCGGGTCCTGGAAGACGATCTGCATCTCTGCCCGCTTGGCGCGCAGCGCCTCCCCCTCAAGCCCGGCCAGGTCGGTGCCCAGCCAGACGACGCGGCCCGCCGTGGGCGGGATCAGCTTGAGGATGCCGCGGCCCAGCGTGGACTTGCCGCAGCCGGACTCGCCCACGATGCCCAGCGTCTCGCCCGCCTTCAGGCTGAAGCTGACCCCGTCCACGGCCTTCAGCGGCGTGTACCTGCCGATCACCAGACCGCCGGTGCGGATGGGGAAATGGACCTTCAGGTCCTGGACGGTGAGGAGATCGGTCATGGGGGCGGGCACCACTGTTCCAGATGCAGAAGAGATTGACAGGGACTATTCGTCGGCTCCGGACCCGGAGCCTGTCCGGCCGGACACAGCCACATCCGCGATGCGACCGTGGCTCAGAGGGAACGCCGCGGCGACGTCATGCACTTCCCGCTTCCTCGCCCGGAGCCAGACGATCTCGGATTCGGTCAAGGCCGTCGCTCCGGAGGAGATAGCCCGCTTCCGGTTCGGTGAGGCAGTCGAGTCCGTGGCCGAAGATCTCGCGCCAGAAGTCGTCAAGGTCGCCTCCAAATCGTGCGTGCAACGCGTCGTGGGTTTCCCGCCGCAGGGCCAGCCTGTCACTGTCGCGGCTCTTGGTCAGCGTCGTGGCCGCGACCACACGGCCGCCCCGCGTCTCGACATACCCACGGAGATTCGCCAGCGTCCCGCCCAGGCCGACATGGTCGTCGACGAGAATATAGGCACAATCGGGCTGCACCGCACCGTCGAAGGTCGCCGGGGAGCTCAGGCGATGCCAGCCGTCGGCACGGGTGTGGGAAACCACGTTGGTCTGCACCACCTGATCCCGGTCCGCCGGAATGCCGAGCGTCCGCGACAGGATCGCCGCCATGGCATCCGGGATGCCGTTGAAGCCCGTCGATTCCTTCGCCGATACGGGCAGAAGGCGCGCGTCTTCCGAACAGAACGCCCCCAGTTCCCGGATCACGGCCCCGTCCATGATGTCCGCGGCCAGCCGCAAGGCGGCATCCGCACGGCCCGACTTCGCGGCGGCATAATCGGGGTGCCCGTCCCGGAGCTTGACGGTCGTATGCACGAAGACGTCCGGAAAATCCGGTGGCCAAGGCACCCTGGGCGCGAAGTCCATCGGGATCAGCCTCTGGCGTTCACCGGCGGCAGCGCCTCCGCCGGGATCGCCGCGGCGGCGGGGTCGTCAACCGGGTGTTGCAGGCTGTCCAGGTGGCAGGCCTTCATCTGGCCGCCCGGGCCGGCGGTGCGCAGGAGCGGCAGTTCGGCAGCGCAGCGCTCATGGACGAAGGTGCAGCGCTCCTGGAACGGGCAGCCGGCCGGCAGGCGCTGGAGGTTCGGCGGCTGGCCGGGAATGGCATAGAGCTTCTCCCGCCGGTCCTCGGTCAGCCGCGGCATGGAGGAGAGCAGGCCCTGCGTGTAGGGGTGCTGCGGATTGTAGAAGATCTGGCGGACGTCGCCCGTCTCCATGAAGCGGCCGCCATACATCACCTGGACCCGGTCGCACAGGCCGGCGACGGTGCCGAGATCGTGCGTGATCAGCACGATGGCCGCCTTGGTGACGCGCTTGAGATCAGCCATCAGCTCCAGGATCTGGGCCTGCACCGTCACGTCCAGCGCCGTCGTCGGCTCGTCCGCGATCAGCAGCTCCGGCTCGCAGAGCAGCGCCATGGCGATCATCACGCGCTGGCGCATGCCGCCCGACAGTTCGTGCGGGTACTGGTTCAGCCGCCGCGCCGCCTCGGGGATGCGGACCAGCTCCAGCATCTCCAGCGCCTTGCCGCGGGCCTGACCCTCGGTCATGCCCTTGTGCTGGATCAGCACCTCGGTCATCTGGCGGCCGACCCGCATGTGCGGCGTCAGCGAGGTCATGCTGTCCTGGAAGATCATGGCGATCTTGTCGCCACGGATGCGGTTGAGCTGCGCCACCGGCATGCCGACCAGCTCTGTCCCGCGGTAGCGGGCGGAGCCCAGGGCCCGGCCGTTCCGGGCCAGCAGCCCCATCACCGCCATGAAGAGCTGGCTCTTGCCCGAGCCGGATTCGCCGACGATGCCGACGCACTCGGACTCGTTGACGTCGAAGGAGACGGAATTGACGGCGCTCACCTCGCCGTCGGGGGTGGCGAAGCGGACCTGGAGATCGCGGACTTCGAGCACGGCTGTCATGGCTGGCGATCCCCGGTCAGCGGTCTTTCGGGTCGAGGGCGTCGCGCAGCCCGTCGCCGATGAAGTTGAAGCAGAAGAGGGTCACAGCCAGGAACACCGCCGGGAAGACCAGCATCCAGGGGGCGTTCTCCATCTGCGCCGCCCCTTCGGAGATCAGCACGCCCCAGCTCGTCATCGGCTCCTGCACGCCCAGGCCCAGGAAGCTGAGGAAGCTTTCGACCAGGATCACGACCGGCACCAGCAGGGTCATGAACACGATGACCGGGCCGATCACGTTGGGGATGATGTGGCGCCGGATGATGGAGGCGTTGGAGACGCCGGCGGCGCGGGCCGCCTCGATGTACTCCTTGCGCTTCACCGACAGGGTCTGGCCGCGCACGATGCGCGCCATGGTCAGCCACTCGACGCAGCCGATGGCGGCGAAGACCAGCAGGATGTTGCGGCCGAACACCACCACCAGGATGATGACGAAGAACATCAGCGGCATCGAGTAGAGCACGTCCACGATGCGCATCATGATGTTGTCCACCCGGCCGCCGACATAGCCGGCGATGGCGCCGTAGCTGACGCCGATGATCAGCGCCACCAGGGTGGTGACGATGCCGACCATGAGCGAGACGCGCGCGCCGTAGAGGGTGCGGATGAACAGGTCGCGGCCGTTGGCGTCGGTGCCGAACCAGTGGCTGTTCTCGAAGGTCGGGGGAATGCCGATCGCCTCCCAGTAGACGGCGTCGTACTCGTGCGGGCTCAACACGTCGGCGAAGATCGCCATCAGCGCGATCAGCGCCAGCACCACCATGCTGGCGACCGCCATCTTGTTGGCGAACAGGCGCCGGCGCGCATCGTCCCAGAGCGACCGGCCCTGGACCTCCGCCGTCGCCTTCTCCATCAGGTCGGAGCCCCCGCCCCGGATGCTGAACTGTGCCATCGCTTCCGTCACTCCGCCCTTACCGTCACTCTGCCGCCACCGCCCGGGCCGGGCATGACGGGATCAAGGCTGGGATCGTCGCCGGGGCGGCCGCCGGCGGCGGCCGGTCGCCCGCGTCAGTCATAGCGGACCCGGGGGTCCAGCAGGCCGTAGACCAGATCCACGATCAGGTTCATCAGCACGATCAGCGAGCCGTAGGTGATCACCGTGCCCATCACCAGCGTGTAGTCGCGGTTGATGGCGCCCTGCACGAAGTAGCGGCCGATGCCGGGAAGCTGGAAGATCTGCTCGATCACGACCGAGCCGGTCACCAGCCCGGCGATGGCCGGACCGAGATAGGAGACCACGGGCAGCAGCGCCGCCCGCAGCGTGTGGCGCCAGATGATGAGGCGCTCCGGCAGCCCCTTGGCGTGCGCCGTGCGCACGAAGTTGGAGCGCAGCACCTCGATCATGCCGCCGCGGGTCAGGCGGCTGATGATGGCGATCTGCGGCAGCGCCAGCGCGATCACCGGCAGCACCATGTTCTGGATCGACCCGTCGCCCCAGCCGGCCACCGGCAGCCAGCCCAGATAGATGCCGAAGACCAGCGTCAGCAAGGGCGCCATGACGAAGTTCGGGATGGTGATGCCGGCCATGGCGACGCCCATCACCGCATAGTCGGTGCGGGAGTTCTGCCGCATGGCGGCCAGCACGCCCAGGGTGCAGCCGATGGCGACGGCCAGGAAGATGGCCGACAGGCCCAGCCGCAGCGAGACAGGGAAGCCGGTCCCGATCAGCTCGCTGACCGTGAAGTCCTTATAGGTGAAGCTGGGCCCGAAATCGCCCTGCAGCGCGTTGCCCAGATAGATCAGGAACTGCTGCCAGATCGGCTTGTCCAGATTGTAGGCCGCCTTCAGGTTGGCCTCGATCTCCGGCGGCAGCACGCGCTCGCCGTCGAACGGGCCGCCCGGCGCCGCGTGCATCAGGAAGAAGGCCAGCGCGACGATGACCAGCAATGTGGGGATCGCTTCCAGCAGACGCCGGACCGCATAGGACAACATCTCTTCGGAATCCTCCGCCCGCGCGCGCCGTAGCTTTTCACACAAGAGGCATGCAAGACGCGCAACCCGCTCGGCCGGTGACCTTTCTGTTAAATTTTGGCCGGTGTCAACCGCAACCGGGCCAGAAGAACAAGATTCCGGAACGACCGCAGATCCGCGCAATCGGCCGCGCCGGAACCCGTCCCGACACGAAAGAAAACGCCATATCTGCCGCCCGGACAAGCTGCCGGGCGGGGTCTGGAGGATGCGCCCGACGGCAGCGGCCGCGATGCCCTGACGCCCTGTCCGGAGCCCCGCAAGACACGCAGGACGGGCAGCCCCTAGGGGATCGGCAATCCTGCAGGGAAGTCCCGTCGCCCGCCGTGACACCCGGGAACACCGCCGGTTCATGCCGCAGAGAGGTCCGGATGTGCCTGTCAAGCTATCCCCGGCGCATTTGATCCGACCTGGAAAACGCGCTACATCACGCCCGCGAGAATCCCTGGGGGGTGCGCGTTCCGGACGCTGGAGCCGGAAGCCGCCAGCGCCGTTCCAGGTGGCACACCAGACGACCCGATGGAGGAGTCCCCCGTGTCCACGATCACCGGCCAAGACAGCCTGAAGACCCGCCGCACACTCGACGTCGGGGGCAGGACCTACGACTATTTCAGCCTGAAGGCCGCCGAGAAGGCGGGCCTGGGCGACCTGTCCCGCCTGCCCTTCTCCATGAAGGTGCTGCTGGAGAACCTGCTGCGCTTCGAGGACGGCCGCACGGTGAGCGTGGACGACGTCAAGGCCGTGGCGCAGTGGCTGAAGGACCGGCGCAGCGACCGGGAGATCGCCTACCGCCCCGCGCGCGTGCTGATGCAGGACTTCACCGGCGTGCCGGCCGTCTGCGATCTGGCCGCGATGCGCGAGGCGATGCAGGCGCTGGGCGGCGACCCGCAGAAGATCAATCCGCTGACGCCCTGCGATCTGGTCATCGACCATTCCGTGATGGTGGATTCCTTCGGCAGCCCGACCGCGTTCCAGGAGAACGTGGACCTTGAGTTCCAGCGCAACGGCGAACGCTACGCCTTCCTGCGCTGGGGCCAGAAGGCCTTCGCCAACTTCCGCGTGGTGCCGCCGGGCACCGGCATCTGCCATCAGGTGAACCTGGAGTACCTGGCCCAGACCGTCTGGACCGACACCGACCAGACCGGGACCGAGGTCGCCTATCCCGACACGCTGGTCGGCACCGACAGCCACACCACCATGGTGAACGGGCTGGCCGTGCTGGGCTGGGGCGTGGGCGGCATCGAGGCCGAGGCGGCCATGCTGGGCCAGCCCATCTCCATGCTGATCCCGGAGGTCGTCGGCTTCCGCCTGACCGGGAAGCTGAAGGAGGGGGCGACCGCCACCGATCTCGTGCTGACCGTGACGCAGATGCTGCGCAGGAAGGGCGTCGTCGGCAAGTTCGTGGAGTTCTACGGCCCCGGCATCGAGCACCTGACGCTGGCCGACCGCGCCACCATCGCCAACATGGCGCCGGAGTACGGCGCCACCTGCGGCATCTTCCCGATCGACGCCGAGACGATCCGCTACCTGAGCTTCACCGGCCGCGACCCGAACCGGGTGGAGCTGGTGGAGGCCTATGCCAGGGCCCAGGGCATGTGGTGGACCCCCGACGCGGCGGAGCCGGTCTTCACCGATACGCTGGAGCTGGACCTCTCGACCGTGGAAAGCTCGCTGGCCGGGCCGAAGCGGCCGCAGGACCGGGTGCAGCTCTCCGACGCCTGCGCCGACTTCAAGGCTTTCCTGGAGAAGGACGTGGCCGGCCGGCCGGCCAGCCAGCCCACCCCGGTTCCGGGCACGGATTACGCGATCGACCACGGCCATGTGGTGATCGCCGCCATCACGAGCTGCACCAACACCTCCAACCCCTCCGTCCTGGTGGCCGCCGGGCTGCTGGCGAAGAAGGCGGTGGAGAAGGGCCTCACCCGCAAGCCGTGGGTGAAGACCTCGCTGGCACCGGGCAGCCAGGTCGTCACCGAATATCTGGAGGCGTCGGGCCTGCAGGGCTGGCTGGACAGGCTGGGCTTCAATCTGGTCGGCTACGGCTGCACCACCTGCATCGGCAATTCCGGCCCGCTGCCGGACCCGATCAGCAAGGCGGTGGACGACGGCAAGCTGACCGTCGCCTCGGTGCTGTCGGGCAACCGCAACTTCGAGGGCCGCGTCAACGCCCAGGTCCGCGCCAACTACCTCGCCAGCCCGCCGCTGGTCGTGGCCTATGCCCTGGCCGGCAGCATGAACCTGGACCTGACCCGCGAGCCGCTGGGCACCGGCAAGGACGGCCAGCCCGTCTATCTGCGCGACATCTGGCCGAGCAACCATGAGGTCGAGGCCACCATCGCGCAGTATCTGACGCCGGAGATGTACCGCAGCCGCTATTCCAACGTCTTCGCCGGCCCGGAGCAGTGGCAGGCGATCCGGACGGCGGAGGGCGAGACCTACCGCTGGGAGGGCGCGTCCACCTATGTGAAGCGGCCGCCGCTGTTCGACGGCATCGCCCCGGTGCCGGGCGACGTGTCGGACGTGACGGGCGCCCGCGCGCTGGCCATCCTGGGCGACAGCATCACCACCGACCACATTTCCCCGGCCGGCAGCATCAAGAAGGCGAGCCCCGCCGGCGAGTACCTGACCGGGCACGGCGTCGGCGTCGTGGACTTCAACAGCTACGGCGCCCGCCGCGGCAACCACGAGGTCATGATGCGGGGCACCTTCGCCAACATCCGCATCAGGAACGAGATGGTGCCGGGCGTGGAGGGCGGCGTCACCCGCTTCGTGCCGACGGGCGAGGTCATGCCGATCTACGACGCCGCCATGAAGTACCAGGCCGAGGGCACCCCGCTGGTGGTGTTCGCCGGGCAGGAGTACGGCACCGGCTCGTCGCGCGACTGGGCGGCCAAGGGCACGCGCCTGCTGGGCGTCCGCGCCGTGGTGGCGGAGAGCTTCGAGCGCATCCACCGCTCCAACCTGGTCGGCATGGGCGTGCTGCCGCTGCAGTTCCCGGCCGGCGTCAACCGCCAGACCCTGAAGCTGGACGGCAGCGAGACCTTCGACATCGCGGGCGTGGAGGCCGGCCTGAAGCCGCGCATGACCCTGGCCCTGACCATCACCCGCGCCGACGGCAGCAAGCAGACGGTGGACCTGCTCTGCCGGATCGATACGCTGGACGAGGTGGACTACTACAAGCACGGCGGCATCCTGCAGTACGTGCTGCGCAGCCTCGCCGCCCCGAAGGTGGCGGCGGAGTAAGGGCGCAACCGTTCCTGCGGAAGCGGACATGCGAAGGCCGGCGGGAGCGATCCCGCCGGCCTTTTCCTCGCCATGCCGGTAAGAAGGGACGCGCCCCCTCAGTAGTGCGGGGGCGGCTTTTCGTCCTGGGGGCTGGGGCGCCAGGATTCGGCGTCGCGCAGGCGCTCGGTCACGAGGCGCAGGCGCCGCGTCAGGGTGTCGATCGTGCGGGCCTGGGCGGCCACCACGTCCGACAGTTCCTCCAGGGTGCGTTCCTGGTGGGTCAGCCGGATTTCCAGTTCGGTCACGCGCGCGGCCAGCGCCTCGGCATCGCCGGTTCGGGTGTCGCCGGTTCGGGTATCCACGGATCGGGGTTCCCTGCTCTGGGCGGCGGCACGGGCCGCCGTCAGCCGACCAGCTCGATCGCGTAGTTCTCGATCACCGTGTTGGCCAGCAGCTTGCGGCACATCTCCTCGACCGCGGCCCGGGCCTTCTCCCGGTCGGTCTCGGCCAGGTCCAGCTCGATCAGCTTGCCCTGCCGCACCTCGCCCACGCCCTCGAAGCCGAGGGAATGCAGGGCGTGGCCGATGGCCTTGCCCTGGGGGTCCAGCACGCCGTTCTTCAGGGTGACGATGACCTTGGCCTTCATGGGGTGTTCATCCGGGATCGCGGGAGGGAAGACCGGCCGGGCGGCCCGGGGGGCCGCCGGCGGGGGTTGCTGCTGGCCGGCGCGTCACTGCACCAGCTTGGGCGCCTTCATGTCGCCGGGTCCGGCCTCGGGCATGATGCCCAGGCGCTTCGCCACCTCCTGGTAGGCCTCGGCGACATTGCCGAGATCCTGGCGGAAGCGGTCCTTGTCCAGCTTCTCGTTGGTCTTGACGTCCCAGAGGCGGCAGTTGTCCGGGCTGATCTCGTCGGCCAGGATGATCCGCATCTCCTCGTTCTCCCAGAGCCGGCCGAACTCCACCTTGAAGTCCACCAGCCGCAGGCCGATGCCGAGGAACAGACCCGAGAGGTAGTCGTTGACGCGCAGCGCCAGCGCCAGCATGTCGTCCAGGTCCTGCGGGGCCGCCCAGCCGAAGGCGGTGATGTGCTCCTCCGAGACCATGGGATCGCCCAGCTCGTCGTTCTTGAAGTAGTACTCGACGATGGAGCGGGGGAGCTGCGTGCCCTCGGGAATGCCGAAGCGCTTGGTCAGCGAGCCGGCGGCAACGTTGCGGACCACCACCTCGATGGGAATGATCTCGACTTCGCGGATGAGCTGCTCGCGCATGTTCAGGCGGCGGACGAAGTGGGTGGGGATGCCGATCTCCCCCAGCTTCATCATCAGGTACTCGGAAATGCGGTTGTTCAGCACGCCCTTGCCGGTGATGACGCCCTTCTTCTGCGCGTTGAAGGCGGTGGCGTCGTCCTTGAAGTACTGAACCAGGGTGCCGGGTTCCGGGCCCTCGAAGAGAATCTTGGCCTTGCCCTCGTAAATGCGCCGGCGTCGGGTCATGGTTCGCGGTCCGAGCTTCGCGCGCCCCCGCGGCGGGGATGCGCTGGAAAGGGGTGTTCCACAAGCAACAACGACCCGCGGGGCGGCTGCCTCGCGGGTCCCTGTGCGATCGGGGCAGGATATAGCAAGCAAAAGCCTCCGAAACAATCGCGCCGGGCGCAGGGCAGGGCCGGCGCGCGCGGACGTCCCCGAAGGATCACGGACGCCACCGTCCCGCCGGTCAGGCCCGGGCCAGACGGCCGCCGGCCAGACCGGAGGTCTCCGCACAGGCAGCGGCGACGGACGCCGTGTCCAGGGGGCCGATCCAGGGAGCGGCCCCCTGCACCAGCACCTCGGCCTCCCCGGGCGTCAGCGGCCTGGCGAAATGGAAGCCCTGGCCGCGGCCGCAGCCCAGGGCTCGCACCTGTTCGAGCTGGTCGGGAGTCTCGATCCCCTCCGCCACGACGCTGAAGCCCAGGATGCGGGCAAGCTGGACGATGGTGCGCACCAGCTCCGTGCCCTGCACGGACTCGCCCATGCCGGCGATGAAGCTGCGGTCGATCTTGATCGATTCCACCGGCAGGCGTTGCAGGTAGGAGAGCGATGAATAGCCGGTGCCGAAATCGTCGATGGCGAGCCCGACGCCCAGGTCCCGCAGCCGGTGCAGCACCTCCACGGCATTGCTGGCATTGGCGATCAGGCCGCTCTCGGTGATCTCCAGCTTGACCCAGGAGGGGTCGGCGCCGGTCAGCTCCAGCACGCCGCGGACCCAGCGGGCCAGATCGATCCGGCCAGGGTCCATCTGATAGGGGGAGAGATTGACCGAGACATAGAGCGGAGCGTCCGGCCGCAGCTTGTTCCAGCGCCCGACCTGCCGGCAGCCCTGCATCAGGATCTGGTTGCCCAGCGGGACGATCAGGCCCGTCTCCTCCGCGATCGGGATGAACTCGCTGGGGGAGATTTCGCCGCGGTCGGGGTCCTGCCAGCGGGCCAGCACCTCGAACCCCAGCAGGCGGCCGTCCGCCAGATCGACGATGGGCTGATAGGCGGTGCGGATGCCGCCGCTGAAATAGACGGCGCGGCGCAGCCGGTCGTACAGGTCGTAGCGTTCCGTCAGGCGGGCACGCATGGCCGCCTCGAAGGAGCGGGTGCCGCCGCCGGAGCTTTCCGCCTCCAGCGCCGCGATCTCGGCGTTGCGCAGCACCTCCATGGGCAGGCCGTGCGCCTGCGCGGAGGAGACGACGCCCAGGCTGGCGGTGACGAACACCTCCCGCCCCTCGACCTCCACCGGGTTGCGCAGCGCCTCGCGGACGGCATGGCTGATGAGACCCGTCCCTTCCGCTCCGCGGGTGGCGGGAACCAGCACGGCGAACTCGCCGCCGTCCACCCGCGCCAGCTTGTCGCCCGGCCCCAGGCAGCCCTCCAGCCGGCGCGCGACAGCGGCGACCAGCCGGTCGGCGGCGGTGAAGCCCAGGCTGCCGGCCAGGGTCTTGTAGCGGTCCAGGCTGATGATCAGCAGGGCCGGATCCTCGCCCACGGCCAGGGCGCGTTGCAGGTCCTGCAACAGGAAACTGCGGTTGGGCAGTTCCGTCACCGGGTCGTAGAAGGCCAGCCGGTGCAGCCGCATCTCCGTCCGCACGCGGTACAGTTCGGCGTGGCGCTCCACCATCAGGCGGTGCAGTTCCTGGGCTGAATCCAGATCGCCCGCGGTCCACGGCTCGGGCGAGCGGCGCAGGATCAGCAGCCAGGCATCGGGGGCTGCCTCGATCCGCAGGACCGCGCGGTAGTCCCCGGGCGCCTCCGGTCCGCAGGCGGCGACGACGCCGTCGCGCCGCTCCACGTCGGTGCGCTCCAGCATCTCCATCAGCCAGCCGGGAGAAGGCGGGGTCCCCTCGCTGCGCATCTCGCCGTCGATGTAGGCGACCCAGGCGTCCGGTGCGAACAGGACATGCAGGTCGTCGCGGCGCTCCTCCACGGCAGCGGCCAGATCGTGATTCGCGCGCAAGGCCGCCGCCAGCCGTTCGATCGACCGGCTGGCCGCCAGCCGCGCCCCGGCGGAGACGCGCTCCTCCATCACGCTGATCTGGGCCGCGGCGATCTCGCCCAGCGCTTCGGCCAGGGCGCAGACCGACGGGGACAGCCGGCGGGGCTGCGGATCGAAGCCGGCCAGCAGTCCCCAGAGCCGCCCGCCCGACATCAGCGACACCAGCAGCACGGCCCGGATGCCGCGCTCCTGCACATAGGCACACAGGCCCGGCGACCCGGGGCGCAGGGTCAGCCGCGCCATGTCCGGCGCCTCCCCGGTCAACGGGTTCAGTGCCGGCACCAGCGGCACCGTCGCCTCCGTCACGTCGGGAACGGCACAGAGGCGGGTGGTTTCCCAGTGCGCCCGGCTCTCCGCCGGGATGAGCGCCGCGGCCACCCGTTCGCCCAGCATGCTGCCGGCGGAAACGGCGGAATCCTCCACGACCATCAGCGCGTTGCCCTGGCGGTCGAAACGGATCGCCAGCACCCGCTCGTAACCGATGGTGCGGCGCAGATCCGCGACCGCGGCACGCAGCAGGGCGTCGATGCCAGGGCTGGAGCGGTAGGTACGGACGGCACCGCAGAGGCCGGCCAGGAGGGGACCGGTATTCGCCGGGTCTTCGTTCGGAACCAGTTCCAGCAGCAGGCCGGTCGGCTGACGGTGCCCCAGCCCCCACAGTTCCCGCGGCCTGTCGCCGCAAGGAAGGCGGCAGTCGAAGGGCCCCACCGAGTCGCCGGCACCGAGCATGGCGCGGGCCAGCGGGTCGGCCACCGGCGGCCCCAGCAGGTCCGCCACCGTCAGCCCCAGGCAATCCGCCGCAGCCCGGCCGGTCAGCTCGGCGATGTTGGCGCTGACCTGGACAATGCGCCCGGTGTCGCGGTCAAGGACAAGAAGCCAGCCGTGGGGCTGGATCATCGGAAGGGCCCCGGGGGCAGTCGGTCCGGGCGATGCGTCGGCTCCGTGCGTCAAGGAGAAATCCTCCGCAGGTCCGGCCCCGCTCCTGTACAGCGGACATGCGGGTTTCCGCCCGTTCTGGATTGCCGGATCACTTGAGCACCCTGGTCACTCGGACACCCCCTGGGAGCGTCGGACCGGCCCCGGTCAGGCGGGCCGGAAGACCCGAAACCATCCGACCGATCCATTAACACCCCGTTGACAGAAGCTTTTCGACCAGCCCGCACCGGATTTCAAGCGTCTTCGCGGCAGTTGCGTGGGCGCATCGCCGGTGACAAAACGCTTCCTTCCGCAAGGGGACGCCCTTTCCTGGCTGGGTAGCCAAATTGAATAGTTCGGTTCCACATGATAACGATAGCGTCATGGCACAGTGGACAGGGCGCGACAACAGTATAGCGGCGCAGGAACGGACGCTCCGGCGGCCCCTTCTGCGCGCCCACAGCATGGCTGCGGATATGGCAGCGGGCGGAGGACGCAGATGTTCGGCCGCGTGTTGAGCTGGCTGCGCAGTAACCCGTCGGAGGCACCGCCCCGCGCGGCGCCGGTGGTGGAGCCCGCCCCGGCGGCGGAACCGCCGCCGCCGCGCCCGCCCGCCGAACCGGGCGTGCGGCGCCGCGGCCCCGTCTTCTCCTCCCGCGCCGTGCGGGATGCGGCGGTCGTGACCGGCGCCATCGAGACGCTGCGCAAGTTCGCCGCTGGCGCCGAGTCGGTCGAGGATCTGGACTACCGGCTGGCCGGGCTGACGAAGGATCAGTTCGCCTTCCTTCAGATCAGCGTGGGTCCCGAGCTGGTGCAGAACTGCATCAACCGGGCAGCCGGCGGAAAAGGTGTGAAGGCCGCCAGCCTGCGCCGCACGCTGAACGAACTGGCCGGCATCGCAACGCCCGAACCGGGGCCTGACCGCCCCGCGGAAGCGGAGGGCGACGCCGCCGCAGGGACCGACTCGGACCCCACGGCGGATGCCGACGGTGCCGACGGTGCCGACGGAGAGCCCCGCCGGGCCGGCTCCGAGGCGGACATTCCGGAGACCGGAACGGCCGGACTGCCCGGAACAGACGGAGCGGACGGCGCTGACACCGGCACGGACCTGCCGTCGGACCCGTCCGGGAAGACGGAAGCCGGCGCCCCGCCCCCGGAAAAGACCCCGGCGGCATCCGGCCCGGACGCTGCCCTGCCCCCGGTGCCGGAACCGCCGGCGGTGCTGCCGGTCCCCCCGCTCGCGGCCGCCGCCGCGGCGGAGGAGGAGGTCGTGCCGGCGCTGCCGCATCCCCGGCCCGCCCACGAACCGGCCCTGCTCCCCCGTCTGGCCCGCACCGCGGCCGATGCACGCCGCGCCCGCCTGCTCGACACCCTTACGGACCACCTCTCCGCCAGCGAGACATCCCGATGACGATCCAGTCCACGGACACCAAGGAGATCCGCCCCGCCGGCCAGCCCCAGGCGCCGGGCGGGGGGGACGGGATCGCCCCGGCACAGGCCGCAGCGGCGCCCGCTCCGGACGCGGTCTCCGGGGATGCCCCGGCGGTCTCCGACGCGGCTGCGGGAACGGCCGTGGCCGCCACGGACGCCGGCCGGCCGATGGACGGGGAGATCCATGAGACGGTCGATCCCTTCGACTATGCCGAGGCCATCGTCCGCGATCTGGCCCTGCATGTCGGCACGCGCCTGCGCGACTTCCGGACCGATCTGATGGCCATGCACAACGCCATCGTCCAGCTTCCCGAGCAGATGCGGCTGCCGGCCCTGGGACAGAGCATCCAGGAACTGCGCGAGCGCGTGGCGCATCTGGCCGGCGTGGTCAGCCAGCAGGCCTCCCGCCCCCCGGAGGAGCCGGAACGGCTGGTCCGCGCCGTCAACGACCTGTTGCAGCGGGTCCACGGGCTGGAGGGCTGGGTTGCCGCCGCTGCCCGACGCGCCGCTGCAGGGGGCGAGGAGGAGGAGGACGTGGTGCCGCTGCTGCCGAGCGCCGGCACGGGCGGCGGGCTCGTCTCCCTGGATCAGTTCGACCGCGCGGTTGACCAGCTCCACCAGTCGATCCTGCGCGTCGTCGGCGCCGTGCGCGACATGCAGCTCGACATCCGCGATCTGCGCAACGGTGCCGTGGCCCCTGCCGTCGGTGCTGCCGGCCCTGCCGTGATGACCCAGGCCCCGGCGATCGACGCCGCCGCGCTGGAGCGCCGGCTGGAGTCGCTGGGCAGCCGGCTGGATGCGCAGGCGACGCGGCTCCAGGGGCTGGTCGAGCGGCTGGACTCGCAGGAGGACACGGTCGCCGCCCTGGCGGAACAGGTCACGGCCCCGCCGCCTCCTCCTCCCCCGCCCCTGCCCCTGCCGCCGGTCGTGGTGCCCGTCGCCGCGCCGGCACGCGCCCCGGTCGCGGCGCTGGAGCCCGTGACGGAGCCGACCTTCTCCCCCAGCGACGTGGCGACGCTGATCTTCGCCGCCTGGCCGCGGCTGAGCCAGCCGCAGGGCGCCGAAGCCCTGACCCGCACGGTCGAAGAGACGCTGGCCCATCTCGCCACCCGGCTGGACGACAGCGTGCGCACCCCGCAGGTGGCGAAGGGCTCCGGCCTGGTCGCGCTGTGCACCGGGGAGCGGCCGCGCGGGCTGGTCGTGGCCCTGCTGGCGGTGGAGGATCTGTGCGCCCAGGGCTGGGAGCTGTCGGCCGACGGCGGCCGCCTGAACTCGACGGAGCATCCCTCCTCGCCGCCGCGCTACCCGGTCTGGCGCTCGCTGCTGAACGCCGCCGCCATGGTGGAGCAGACGCGGCCGGGCAGCATCGCCGTCCCGGTCGTCATCTACGGCAACGGCTGGCTGGACCGCGTGCCGGGCGAGGACGAGGTCGCCGCCTACGGCGAGTATGTCGGAGCACCGGAAGCCGCGGCGCGGCTGGTGACGGTGGGCGCGGGCGACCTGCACCTGCCGGGCCTGGGCACCCCGTCCGACGCCGGGGCCGCCATCGCCGCCCTGGACGAGTAGGCCGGAGCGCACACCCCTGACATGAGAACGGCGGCCGGGATCGCTCCGGCCGCCGTTTCCCTGTCCGCCCGGAGGCAGGCCGCCCCGGATCAGAAACCCGCGTCCGCCGGGACCGGCAGCGAGGCCATGTCGATCACGAAGCGGTAGCGCACGTCCGCCCGCTCCATCCGCTCGAAGGCGGTGTCGATCTCATCCATGCGGATCATCTCGCAGTCGGGCAGGATGTTCTTGCGGCCGCAGAAATCCAGCAGCTCCTGCGTCTCGGCGATGCCGCCGATCAGCGAGCCGGCCAGCCGGCGCCGGCCCATGATGAAGGGCACCGTCGCCGGCGGTTCCAGCGGTCCGACCTGCCCGACGATGACCAGCGTGCCGTCCACGTCCAGCAGCGGCATGTAGGGCGTCACGTCGTGGCGCACCGGCACCGTGTCGATGATCAGGTCGAAGGCGGACGCCGCCGCCTTCATCGCCGCCGTGTCGCCGGAGGCCAGCAGGGCGTCCGCCCCCAGGGCCAGCGCGTCCTGTTCCTTCGCCCGGGTGCGGCTGATGACGGTGACGTGCGCCCCCAGGGCCGCGGCCAGCTTGACCGCCATGTGGCCGAGCCCGCCCAGCCCGATCACGCCGACCCGGCTGCCCGGCCCCACGCCCCACTGGCGCAGCGGCGAGTAGGTGGTGATGCCGGCGCAGAGCAGCGGCGCCGCGCGGGAGAGGTCCAGCCCCTCCGGCACGGCCAGCACGAATTCCTGGCGCACGACGATGTGCCGGGAATAGCCGCCCTGGGTCAGCTCTCCCGTGATCCGGTCGCGGTCGGCATAGGTCTGGGTCATGCCGTTGCGGCAGAACTGCTCCTCGCCGGCATGGCACTGGTCGCACTCCTGGCAACTGTCCACCATGCAGCCGACGGCCACCGGGTCGCCCGGCTGGAAGCCGACGACGTCGGCCCCGACCGCGACCACGCGGCCGACGATCTCGTGCCCCGGCACCAGGGGAAAGCGGGCCCAGCCCCAGTCGTTGCGGACCTGATGCAGGTCGGAATGGCAGACGCCGCAGTAGAGGATCTCGATGGCCACGTCCCCGGGCCGCAGGGCGCGACGCTCGAAGCTGAAGAGGGCGAGCGGGCTGCCGGCGGCCTGGGCCGCGTAACCGATTGTCTTCATGGAAAGTCCGTCGAAGGGCAGAGGGGGATGGGCAGGAGATGGGGATCGGTCAGCGATTGACCAGGGCCTGGGCCTGCGGCGGATAGCGGTCCCCCTGCACGGCGATGCCGGCCAGTACCGCGTCGATCCCGCGCAGGTCCTCCGCCGTCAGGACAAGGTCCACGGCGCCGAGATTCTCCTCCAGCCGGTGCAGCCTGGTGGTGCCGGGGATCGGCACGATCCAGGGCTTCCGGGCCAGCAGCCAGGCCAGCGCCACCTGGGCCGGCGTCGCCCCCTTGGCCGCCGCCAGCGCCTTCACCCGCTCCACCAGGGTCAGGTTCGCCGCGCGGTTCTCCGCCGCGAAGCGGGGCGAGCGGGCGCGGAAATCGTCGGCCGCGAAGTCCGTGGACTGGTCGATGGCGCCGGTCAGGAAGCCCCGGCCCAGCGGGCTGTAGGGCACGAAGCCGATGCCCAGTTCCTCCAGCACCGGCAGGACCTCCCGCTCCGGATCGCGGGTCCAGAGGGAATACTCGCTCTGAAGCGCGGTGACCGGCTGCACCGCATGGGCCCGGCGGATCGTCCCGGCCGCCGCCTCGGACAGGCCGAAATGCCGGACCTTGCCCTCGCGAATCAGGTCGCCGACCGTGCCGGCCACGTCCTCGATCGGCACGGCGGGATCGACGCGGTGCTGGTAGAACAGGTCGATCACCTCCGTCCCCAGGCGCTTGAGCGACGCCTCCGCGACCTCGCGGATGTGGGCGGGCCGGCTGTCCACGCCCCGCTGCTTCCCGGTCGCGGGGTCGATGTCGAAGCCGAACTTGGTGGCGATGACGACGCGGTCGCGGACCGGCGCCAGCGCCTCCCCCACCAGTTCCTCGTTGCTGAAGGGGCCGTAGATCTCGGCCGTGTCGAACAGGGTGACGCCGCGCTCCACCGCGGCGCGGATCACGGCCACCGCCTGCTGCCGGTCGGTGGCGGGACCGTAGGCGAAATCGAACCCCATGCAGCCGAGGCCGAGGGCCGAGACCTCAAGCCCGCTGCGTCCCAGAATGCGCTTTTCCATGCCATGCCTCCGCGGTGCTGCGTCCCGGAAGCGGTGCGCTCCGGAGCGGCCGCATGATCGGAGTCCCCCGTCCATGGGAGAAGCTGGTAAAATCCGCATGAACCTGTGAACAGGATTCATCAATGCAGCGCGGCACCGTCAACGACCTGCTGGCCTTCATCGCGGTGACGGAGGAGCGCAGCTTCACCCGGGCCGCGGCGCGGCTGGGCGTCTCCCCCTCCGCCCTGAGCCACACCATCCGCGGCCTGGAGGAGCGGCTGGGGCTGCGGCTGCTGACCCGCACCACCCGCTCCGTCGCCCCGACGGAAGCCGGGGAGCGGCTGTTCCGCAGCGCCGGTCCCCGGCTGGCGGAGATCGAGGCGGAACTGGCCGCGCTGAGCGCCCTGCGCGAGACGCCGGCCGGCACCGTCCGCCTGACCGCGGGAGAGCATGCCGCGACCTCCCTGCTCTGGCCGGCCCTGACCCGGCTGCTGCCCCGCTACCCGGACATCCGGGTGGAGGTGGACATCGACAACCGCCTGACCGACATCGTGGCGGAGCGGTTCGACGCCGGCGTCCGGCTGGGCGAGCAGGTGGCCAAGGACATGGTGGCCGTGCGGATCGGCCCCGATCTGCGCATGGTCGTGGTGGCGGCCCCCGCCTGTGCCGCCCGCCGGCCGCCGCCGCGGACCCCGCACGAACTGACCGGGCATGAGTGCATCAACTTCCGCCTGCCCAGTTCGGGCGGGCTCTATGCCTGGGAATTCGCCCGCGACGGGCGGGAGCTGCGGGTGCGGGTGGAGGGGCCGCTGGTCTTCAACAGCCTGGAGATGATCCGGCAGGCGGCGCTCGCCGGGTTCGGGCTCGGCTACCTGCCGGAGGACATGGTGGCGGCGGATCTCGCCGCGGGGCGGCTGGTCGTGCTGCTGGAGGACTGGTGCCCGCCGTTTCCCGGCTACCATCTCTACTACCCGTCGCGGCGGCAGCCGACCCCGGCCTTCGCCGTGCTGGTGGAAGCCCTGCGCCACCGGGGCTGAGGTGGCAGGGGGACGGCCGGGAGATAATAGCACATTCTTTTTGTGTTGTTCTTTGATAAGAACGCGATTGATCTGGATTTTGTCCGCCGGCAGTGGTTGGATGGTCGGCCGATGCGTTCCCCGATGTTCCGTTCCCATCCGCCCGAGGTTCCGCAGAGCCATGGTCCATCGTCCCACCCGGCGGCACCTGCTGCTGTCCGCCGCCGCCCTCACCCTGTTGCCGGTACTGCCGGCCCGTGCCGGCGACGCGCCCTTGCGCGTGCTCGCCTCCGCCGTGCCGCATGCCGAAATCCTGACCTTCGTGCAGCGCAGGCTGGCGCCGGATCTCAGGCTGAAGATCATCGAGATCACCGGCGAACTGCGGGTGAACGAACTGACCCTGGCCGGTGACGCCGACGCCAACTTCTACCAGCACCGCCCCTTCCTGGAGACGGAGGAGGCGATCCTGAAGACGAAGTTCGCCGTCACCGCCACGGTCCATATCGAACCGCTGGGCATCTATTCCCGCCGGGTGACAGGTCTGGACGCGGTGCCGGAAGGCGCCGCCGTCTCGCTCTCCAGCAACGTCACCAACCTGAGCCGGGGTCTGGTGCTGCTGCAGGCCGCCGGCCTGATCCGGCTGCGCCCCGACCTGGACCCGGCGCGCCGCCAGCTCGCCACGCCGCGCGACATCGTGGACAACCCGCGCCGGCTGAAGCTGCTGGAGATCGAGCCGGCGCAGCTTCCGCGCACGCTGGACGACGTGACCCTGGCGGTCATCAACGGCAACTACGCGCTCCAGGCCGGGCTGGTGCCGGCGAAGGACGCGCTGGCGCTGGAACCGGCGGAAGGCAACCCCTACGCCAACCTGCTGGTCACTGTGCCGGAAAAGGCCGAGGACCCGCGCATCCAGCGCCTGTCCCGCCTGCTGGAGGGGCCGGAGGTGGCCGCCTTCATCCGCGAACGCTATGCCGGGTCCGTGATCCCGGTCCATTCATGAGCCAGCACGCGCCCATCCGGATCGAGGGGCTGCGCAAGGAATACCGCCAGGGCGACCGCACCGTCGTCGCCCTGGACGATGTCAGCCTGGACATCCCGTCCGGCAGCATCTTCGGCATCCTGGGCCACAGCGGCGCCGGCAAGACCACCCTGATCCGCTGCCTGAACCTGCTGGAGCGCCCGACCGCGGGCCGCATCCTGCTGGGCGACGTCGATCTGGCGGCGCTGGACCCGGCGGCGCTGCGCCGGCAGCGGCGGCGCATCGGCATGGTGTTCCAGCACTTCCACCTGCTGCACGCACGCACCGCCGCCGCCAACGTGTCGGCCCCGCTGGAGATTGCCGGCGTGCCGGCACCGGAGCGGCGTCGGCGGGTGGCGGAGCTGCTGGATCTGGTCGGGCTGGCCGACCGCGCCGACGCCTGGCCGTCGCAGCTTTCCGGCGGCCAGAAGCAGCGCGTCGGCATCGCCCGCGCCCTGGCCGCGGACCCCGACATGCTGCTCTGCGACGAGCCGACCAGCGCCCTGGACACCGAGACGACGGGCCAGATCCTGGAGCTGCTGCACAGCGTCAACCGCCGGCTGGGGGTGACGGTGGTGCTGATCACCCACGAGCTGGCGGTGGTGAAGGCGGTCTGCGACGGGGCCGCGCTGCTGGAGGCGGGCCGCCTGCGCGAGAGCGGGCCGCTGCCCGCCCTGCTGGCCGACCCCGCCTCCCGCCTGGGGCAGTGGCTGCTGCCGCCGGCGCAGGAGCCGGTCCCCGCCGGGGAGCTGCCGCCGCACGCCCGGCTGGTCGAGCTGACCCTGGCCGACACGCTGGCGACCGGCCCCGTGCTGGGGGCGCTGGCGCGCGAGCTGGGGCTGGACGTCACCCTGCTGGGCGGCGGCATCGAGCGCATCGGCGGCTGCCGCGTCGGCCGCCTGCTGCTGGCGCTGTCGCGCGCCGGCGGGCCGCCCGACCTGCCGGCGGCCCTGTCGCTTCTTTCGGCCCACAAGGTACGGGCGGTGCCGCGATGAACCCGGAAAGCTGGAGCGAACTTCTGGACCTGGTGGCCGGCGCCACGCTGGAGACCCTCTACATGGTCGGGCTGTCGGGGCTGGTGACGCTGGCCGTCGGCCTGCCGGCCGGGGTCGCGCTCTACCTGATCGAGCCGGCGGGGCCGTGCCCGCTGCCCTGGCTGCACCGGCCGCTGTCCACCCTGGTCAATATCGGCCGGTCGCTGCCCTTCATCGTGCTGCTGATCGCGGTGATCCCGCTGACCCGCGCCATCGTCGGCACCTCGCTGGGCAGTTCGGCCGCGGTGGTGCCGCTGACCCTGGGCTCCATCCCCTTCTTCGCCCGCGTCGTGGAGGCCGCCCTGCGCGAGGTGGACCGCGGCCGGATCGAGGCAGTGGTCGCCATGGGCGGCACCCTGCGCCACCTGATCTTCATGGTCCTGCTGCCGGAGGCGCTGCCGGCGCTGCTGGCGGGGGTGACGCTGACCCTGGTGATGCTGGTCGGCTTCTCCGCCATGGCCGGGGTGGTCGGCGGCGGCGGGCTGGGCGACCTTGCCATCCGCTACGGCTACCAGCGCTTCAACACGGAGGTGATGGTGGCCACCGTCGTGGTGCTGGTCCTGCTGGTGCAGCTCCTGCAGTCCCTGGGGGACCGGGCCGTGCGCCGGCTGGCGCACAGACGGTAAGACAGTGCGCCGGCTGGCGCACAGACGCTGAGACAGGGGCGCCGGCCGGCGTACAGGCGTTGAACCGGACCGCGGCGGGGCACGGCGTTGCCATGCCCGACCGGTCGTGCTAGCGCTAACGATCCTGTGGGGGTGGCTTACGGTAAGATCATGCGGCTGGGGGCGCCCTGGGGCAGCAGAATCGGTCCCGACCGGATTCTGGCCCTGAGCATGCTCGCCTGTGCCCTGCTGGGCACGGCGCTGCTGTACGGCCACGCCATGCAGACGCTGGCGGACCGCCGGGCCCGTCTGGTGCAGGCCCTGGAGATCCGGGCCGTCGCGCTGGACGGAATCCTCTCGGAGCGGCTGCGCCAGATGGAAACGCTGAGCCGCCGCGCCGCGCTGTTCCTGGCGCAGAACCCGCCGCCCGTGGTGGCGGCTCCCGGTTCCCCGCTTGCCCGCTTCCTGGAAAGCAACCCCGACGAGGCAGCAGACCGCCTGTTCTCGCTGGACCCGTCGCCCCGCACCATCGGCACCCTGCTGGCGCTGCCCACGGTGGCCGCCCGCCGCCGCACCGGACTGTACCGGCCCGATCCCGTCGCCTGGCACCGGGAGGCGGCGATGGCGCTGACTCTGGCGCCGCTGGCCGACGCCATCCGTACCTCCCACCCGGACACGCTGCGGATCTACTACGCCTCCGCCGCCGGGCTGGTGCATGTCGATCCCGGGGATACGGAAGGGGCGACCGCCCTGCTGGACGGCTTCGCGGCGCAGGAGCCGTTCCGCCGCGCGGCCCCCGAGGTGAACCCGCTGCGCCGGCCGTTCTGGACGGTGCTGAGCGACACGGCCGGGGGGCGGCTGGCCGCCGCCGTGGCGCCGGTGGACCAGGACGGGCTGTTCCTGGGCATCTATGCGCAGGAGGTGCCGCTGCCCGATCCGGGAGCCGCCCCGGCGCCGGGCACCGTGCTGGCGCTGCTGGACCGCGACGGGACCGTGCTGGCCGCCAACGCTGCCCCGGGCCGGACGGCACCGGCCCCCGGCGAGCGGCTGCCCGGCGCGGAGGCGCTGCCTGACGGCCCGGGGCTGAGCCGCAGCGGCGACAGTCTGGTGGCCGTACAGGTCCTGGACGCCGCCCCCTGGCGGCTGGTGCTGATACTGCCGGTGGGCGGCTTCCGGATGGCCGTGCTGACCGAGACGGTGCTGTCGCTGGGCACGGTGCTGGCCCTGCTGCTGGGGTCGCTGCTGCTGGCCTACCGGCTGATGGAGCGCATCCTGCGCGAGCGCGAACAGGCCGCCGCGGCCGAGCGCGCGGCCCGCGCCGAGGCGGAGAAGACGCTGGAGGAACTGCGCGCCGCGCATGACGAGCTGGATTTCCTGAACCGGGAGAAGACCCGCTTCTTCAGCCTGATCTCCCACGACCTGCGCGGCCCCTTCAACGCGCTGCTGGGCATGACCCAGGAACTGGCCGACCATGCCGGTCGGATGTCCCCCGACGCCGTGGCCGACTTCGCCCGCTGCACCCACGACTCGGCGCGCAAGGCGTTCGACATGCTGGAGAACCTGTTGCAGTGGTCGCGCGTGCAGATGTCGGGCAAGCCCTTCGCCCCGGCCGTGTTCGATCTGCGCGCCGTGGTCACGGACGCGATGGGCGACGTCGCCTCCATGGCCGCGGCGAAGCAGGTGGCCCTGCTGGACGCGGTGGGCGACCGCTGGGTCCTGGCCGACCGCACCATGCTGCTGGCGGTGCTGCGCAACCTGCTGGTCAACGCGGTGAAGTTCAGCCACCCCGCCGGGGTCGTCCATGTCACCTCGCGCGCCGAGGGCGACCGGGTGGAGGTCGCGGTCACCGACCACGGTATCGGCATGGAGCGGGCGCAGGTGGCGGAACTGCTGCGGGCCGGCAGCGGCGGCCAGGGCTCTCGCCCCGGCACCCGCGGGGAACAGGGCACGGGGCTGGGCATGACGCTGGTGCGCGAACTGGTGCTGCGCCACGGCGGCGACCTGCGGGTGGAGAGCGAGGTGGGGCGCGGCACGACCGTCAGCTTCACCGTGCCGCTGGCGACCGCCCCGTCGGAGGACCGCCGCCACCCGTCACAGACGCCCCTCTGACGGGAGCGGACCGCGGGGGCCTTCCCCTCAGGGGGTCAGGTCGGTGACGATGTTGGAGCCGTTGGCGACGAGCTGTGCCGCCGTCTCGCGGTGGTCCACGCTGCCGCTGAAGCCGCCCTGTTCCTTCACCCGCTCGATCCAGGCGGCGGAGGCGCCGAGGCCCACCAGCCGCTCGATCATCCGGCCCGTGGACTTGACCGTTACGGTTCCGGAATAAAGCCCGCGGGGGGCGTGGACCATGAAGACGGCGTCGGCGCTGGCATAACGGGGCCGTCCGGCCAGGAACAGCCCGACGCACATGCTCTCGCAGTTCTCCCCGCCCTTGACGCGGGTGGCGATGCGCCGGCCCCGGTCGCGTTCGGCCAGCAGGCGGTCGATCATGGCATAGCCGGCGCTGGTGTAGCCGCCGGGGCTGTTCAGTTCCAGCAGCAGCGGCCGGCCGGGGGGCAGCGCATCCATTACGGCTGCGAAACGGTCCCCCAGTTCCGGGGTGATGATGCCGTCGATGCGGACCACCGTGGCCTGCCCGCCCTCCTGCACGCTGACCCTGGCGGTCGGCAGCGGCCTTTCGTCACCCCGGACAGGCGCGGCGGTGGCGGCGGCGGCAACGAGCAACAGAGTGACCAGGATGGGCAGTCGCATGGCAATCTCCGGCATGGCAAAGCCAGAGTGCCCGGATGGAGATTGCCCATTCGTTAACGTCCCTCACCTTTCGCGGGGCGGAACGATCCCCGGCAGGCCGGACCCGCCCGGCCGGCCTACCCCGTCAGGGCTGGCGGAGCAGGTCGGCAGCGGGGCGGAACAGCAGGTCGCGCGGGCTGGCCGCGGCGACGAAGGCGGGGAAGTCGGTGCGGCCGGTGGCGTGGCTGGTCTCGCTGAAGGCGTCCAGCAGGTCCTCGTAGAGCTTGAGGTCCTTCAGCAGCGCCGTCTTCTGCTGCAGGGACGCCTGCGGCGCCAGTTCGGCATGCAGCAGCACCAGCCCCGTGACCTCCCAGTCGGCCTCGTCGAACACCGGCACCAGCAGCAGGCTCTCCCGCCCGTGCGGCCCGCCCGACAGGATGGCGCGGCCCAGGCGCAGGGCGCGGCGCTTGCTGCCCGCCGCCGGCCGCGGCCGGTCGTAGCCCGACGGCACGGCCGAGCGACCGCACTTGCGCGCGGCCTGCAACAGCGGCGCCCCGTCCGGTCCCTCCCCCGTCTGGCGGTAGAGGATGCCGCCCGGCACCGCCGTCACCAGCGGCGACAGCGCCGCCAGCATGCGGCGGTCGTGCTCGGCCAGCGCCGTCGGCGCGACCTCGAGCGCGGCCAGCGCCGCCAGCAGCACCGGCCCGATCTCCTTGCCCGGCCGGCTGATGCCCACCGTCACCGTCTTCGCCTGATGGCGGATCGTGTCGATCGGGCGGCTGGTTTCCTCGAAGGCGGCGCGCAGCAGCGCCTCCGCCCGCCCGGCCAGGGCCTCGCGCTCCGCGGCGCCGCAACGGGGAAGCTGGTGGAAACCGCGCAGCTTCGGCGCCAGCAGCGCCAGCCCGGCGGCCAGCCGCGGCGGCAGGGCGGCATCCATCTCGCCGGCGGCGATGCGCTCCAGCTCCGCCTCCAGCCGGTCGGCCACGTCGTCCAGCCGCGCATCGTCCCGGGCCGCGCGCTCGTTCACCACCGAGGCCAGTTCGCGGAAGACATGGGCGCGGGCGTCGATGGCGCGGGCCGCGTGGAAGCCCCAGAGATGCCCCGCCACGGTGGCCAGCACGAAGTCCAGCCCGGCCCCGGCGGAGGGCAGCCGCACCACCGCCTCGGCATAGGCGTCGAAGCAGGTTTCGCCCTTGGCGCAGAAGACGATCGGCTTGCCGCTGTGCGCCTTGAAGATGGCGACCTCCTTCGCCGTGTCCTGGGCGAGCTGCGCCGGCATGTCGTTGGCGATGACCAGCGTCAGCGGCTCGGTCGAGAGGTCGATATGCTTCTTGTCCTCGGTGTAGTCCACCGGGATGGACTTGTAGCAGAGTTCCGACAGCTTGATCCGGATCTCCTCCGCCGCGATCTTGTTCGGGCCGTTGCCGACCACCGCCCAGTAGCGGTTGAAGGGCGCATAGGCCTCCGCACAGCGGGCGATCTCCGCCTCCTCGTCCAGCACCTCCTGGATGCGGGCGGGCAGCGACTCCAGGCAGACCAGCTCGTCATGGATCTGGCCCGGCGGCAGCGTTCCCGATGCGTCGGCGAGGCAGAGCGCCGTCAGCTTGCCGGCCGCGACCTGGCTGTAGAAGGCCTTGGTGCTGGCGACCGCCATCTCGATGTCGCGGCCGTCGCTGGTGAACAGGTGGCTGTCGGACTTGCGCACCAGCGGGCTGTTGCGCCGGTTGACGATGGCATGGATCCAGGCGCCGGCCGCGCGGGCCAGATCAACGGTGCGGTTGGTGTCGGTTGTCGTGCCGCTCTGGCTGATGGCGACGACCAGCGCGTCCTCCAGCCCCGCCCCCTCCAGGTCGGCGGACAGTTCCGACGCCTTCGCACTTTCCACCTGGATGCCGCTGCCCGGCAGGGCCTGCCGGATCAGGTGCGCCACCCCCATGGCGGCGATGGCGGCGGTGCCCTGGCCGGTGACCCAGATGCGCCGCACCGCCGGCCGGTCGGGATCGGACAGGCGGCGGCGCAGCGCGGCCCAGGGGCTGCCCTCGCCCGTCTCGAAGGCGGCTTCGCGGCCGCCGCGGCGGTAGCGCCCGGCGAGCGTCTTGCGCACGCTGGCGGGAGCCTCGTGCACCTCCTTCTCGAAGAAGTGCTCGAAGCCGCCGCGGAAGATGTCGCGCGAGAAGATCTCGATCGGCTCGGCCTTCAGCGCGGCCGGCGCGCCGTCGTCGATGCCGCGGGCCGCGAGCGCCGGGTCGCCCGGCCGGGTCGAGAGCACGACGGCAAGGCCGCCGCGCTCCACCTGCGCCAGCGCCACCGAGGCGCGGGCGCGCGGCGCCAGCCCGTAATTCTCCGATGCCAGGATCAGCCCGTCCGGCCCCTCGGCCACGAACAGGCTCTGGCCGCTGCCCTTCTGGCCCAGATGCAGGCGCTCGGGGTCGTCGGGGTGCTGCACGACGATGGCCATGGAGCCTTCCAGCCGGCGCAGCGTCGCCAGCACCCGCTCCTCCACCGGGGTGTTGCCCTGGTGCAGCCGGAACAGCACCGGGATCACCTTGGCGTCCGTCGTCACCGGGGCGGCGATGGCGTGGCCGGCGGCCTCCACCAGCGTCTCCTTCAGGGCGCGGTAATTGTCCACGTCGCCGTTCAGCACCGCCACCGCGTCGGCGTCGGCGGAAAGCTCCGTGGCAGCCTCCCCGGCGAGGCTGCCGTTCAGCGGGTGGCAGTTGGTCAGGTTGATCGCCCCGTGCGAGGCCCAGCGGGTGTGCGCGATGGCGCTCAGCCCCTCGGCCTGGGCGGCGAGGCGCCAGAGCAGGGCGTCGCCGCGCACCCGCGCGCGCAGGCTGGCGCCGTTGTCGCCCAGCCGGCCGATGAGCTGCGCCACCTTGTAGGTGAAGCGCGCGGTCAGGCCGCCATCGGCCAGGGCGTGCAGGGCGATGCCGCCGTCCTGGTCGCCGAACTCCCGTCCCGCCTCGCGCGCCACGGCCTGCAGGGACCGCAGGTCGCGCAAGGGGGCCGCCGGCGCCAGCCGCAGCAGCACGGCGATGCCGGCGCTGTCGCGGCCGCGCACCTCCAGCCGGTCCAGGTTCTCCAGCGTCTGCCCGATGCCCCAGGCGACCAGATGCTGCGCCCGGTTGGCGGCGGAGGCGTCGGGCATCAGGGCGAGGGTGCGGTCGATGTTGGCGACCACCTCGGTGCCGAGCTGCCAGGCGTAGTCGCGCAACCGCTCGGCCACCCGCTCCACCGCCTCCTCGCGGGCGCGGGGGCCGGCGCGCAGGGCCGCCTCCAGCGCCTGTGCCCGCACCGCCGCCGCCTCCAGCCGGGCGCGGACCGCGGGACGGGTGGCGGCGGCCAGATGCGTGCCGAACGACATCAGCGCGTCGAAGCGCCCGGCCAGCAGGTCCAGCGCCGCATCGATCCCCGCCGGATCGTCGGGCGTGGCGGCGGCCAGCGCGTCCGCCGCGCGGTCCAGCCAGGACAGGTCCGGATCGGCGGTCCAGTGGCGGTTGGAAAGGAAGCCGGCAATGCCGCACATGACCTGGACCCCCGCGGGCTGGGCGTGGAACGGTGTGGGATTTGTCCCACTTGATAGACCGCGGTCCGGCCGGGCGCAAAGGCCCGTAAGCGGAACCGTGCCGTGCGCGCGGCGACGGGTCCGCCCCGAAGGGGAAGGTGCGGACGGGGCAGGACAGGGCCGGACCGGCCGCAGGCGGGGGCGTTATTCCGCCGCCGGGGCCCGCACCCGTTCCTGGGTGCCGCGGGTCAGCACGCGGTCGCCCGCCAGCACGGCGTCGGGGGGCAGGTCGGGCCGGTCCGCGATGCGGTCGTAGACGGGCGCGAAATCCACCGCGGTGGCGTCGAAGAGCTGCTGGTAGCTGTCGATCACGAAATAGGTCTGCTGGTAGTCGTCGATGCGGTAGCGGGTCCGCATCAGCCGCTCCAGGTCGAAGCCGATGCGGTTGGGGCTGGGGCTCTCGACCGCGAAGGGCGTCTCCCCGGCGGAGGAGAGGATGCCGGCGCCATAGACCCGCAGCCCGTCCGCCCCGGCGATCAGCCCGAACTCCACCGTGTACCAGTAGAGCCGGGCCAGATGCTCGATGCGGCCCAGCCGCAGGGCCCGCTGCCCGCCTTCGCCATAGGCCTGGAGATAGTCCGCGAAGACCGGATGCAGCAGCAGCGGCACATGGCCGAAGAAGTCGTGGAAGACGTCCGGCTCCTCCAGATAGTCCATCTCCTCCGGCCGGCGCAGCCAGGTGCTGACAGGGAAACGTCGCGCGGCCAGATGGTCGAAGAAGGCGTCCTCCGGGATCAGGCCGGGCACCGCGACAAGGCGCCAGCCGGTCGCCGCCTGAAGCCGGTCGGAGGCGCGGCGGAAGTCGGGGATGCCGTCTTCGGCCTCCAGCCGGGCGAGGCAGTCCATGAATTCCGGCGCGGCGTAGCGGGGCAGCAGGCGCGACTGCCGCCGGTAGAGCGCCCGCCAGAGCGCGTGCTCCTCCACCGTGTAGCGCTCCCAGCCCTGATCGACGGTGAAGTCCCCGGCGATGGCGGAATAGTCGCCGCGCAGTTCCTTCGCCGTCTTGCCGGAGCCAGCCGTGCGCTGCTTGAAGCCGTCGCCTGCGCCGCCGCCTGCGGTGTTACCTGCTGCCGCACTGCCGTTACCCATGGCGTCCTCCCCTGTCCACCGCACCGATCTGCCGCACCGATCTGCCGCCCCGCTTTACCGCGCAGGGTCGGTTTTCCGATGCAAGTTCGGCAAGTTTATCGCGGAAAGGGGGCCATTTCCTTGCGAACGGCCCCGGCGGTGCCCCCGCACGGGCAAGATCGTGCCGACGGCAGCCCGCCGCCGGCAACGTCCTGCCGCGGAGAACGCTGCGCCGCGGCAGGACCTGCCCGACCGGCCTGCCGTTCACCCCTGCCGGTCAGGCCGGCCGGTCGGCCCCCAGCAGGTCCGTCAGGATGGCGGGGTGGTGCCTGAAGATCAGGGAGAAGTGCCCCTCCCCCGCCAGGAAGTGCGCCGTCGCCCCGGGGATGCGGGCGGCGAAGCGGCGGCCCGCCGCCAGCGGCACGGTGGTGTCCGCCGTCCCGTGCCAGACGGCGACCCGGCCCCGGATGTCCTCCAGCGCGAAGCCCCACGGGGCCGCATAGATGGCGGCGTCCGACAGGGGGCCGGCGATGCCGCTGCGCAGCGCCTCCCGCCAGCCGGCGACGACCCGGTCGCCCACGCCCGGCCCCAGCAGCACCCGGTCGCTGGCCGGCAGCCCGGCGCGGGCGCGCAGCATCGTGGCGACGGCCAGCGGGTCGGTGCTGCGCACGACCTGCCGCACTGCCGCCGCCGCCAGCCGCAGCGCCACCGGCCGGCGGCCCAGCCGCAGCAGGAAGCCGGCCGGGCTGCCGCCGGCCCAGTCCGTCTCCTTCCCTGGCCCGTCGCCCGTTCCGTCCTCCGGCCTTTCCCCCGTTCCGTCGCCCTCCCCGTCCGGCGGGGCGATGCCGCAGACGATGGCGGTGGCCGTCACCCGGTCGGGCAGGGCATGGGCGCAGACCGCGGCATAGGGGCCGCCGCCGGACATGCCCAGCACCGCCGCGCGGGCGAGGCCGAGATGGTCCAGCAGCGCCGCCACGTCGGCCGGCCAGTCCAGCAGGCGCCGGCCCGGCTTCGGCGCGGACAGGCCGTAGCCCGGCCGGTCCGGCGCGATCAGCCGGACATGGTGCAGCGGGATCAGGCCGGCCTCCAGCCGCGAGCTGGGATAGCCATGGAAGTAGAGCAGCGGCGGCCCCGCCGGATCGCCGTATTCGGCATAGCCCAGCAACCGCCCGTCCGGCAGCCGCAGCACCCCGTCGCGCCGGTCGGGAACCGGCCCGGCGGAACCCGGCGGGTCAGAGACGGCTGGCCCCGGCGGGGCGGGCGCGGGATCGGCGGGCATGGGCAGTCTCCGCGGTCGGGGGACACCCGGTGTCAGGATAACGGACCGGGCGGCCCCAGGATAACGCGGCCGGCGGGGAACGGGGCGCGGGAACGGGGCCGCGCCCTCACACCGGCGGCAGCGGCAGGGCCGTGGAGTGCTTGACCACGTCCAGCACGAAGCTGGAGCGCACGTCCTTCACGCCGGGGATCTGCAACAGCCGCTTCATGCTGACCTCGGCATAGGCGTCCAGGTCCGGCACCACGACCTGGAGCAGATAATCCATGGTGCCGGTCATGACGAAGCAGGACACCACCTCCGGGATGCGCTCCACGGCGCGGCGGAAGACGGTGTCGCCCTCGGCGTTCTGGTCGATCTTCACCTCCACGAAGGCGACGACGCCCAGCCCCAGCCGGCGGCGATCCAGGATCGCGGCGTAGCCCTGGATGTAGCCGGCCTCCTCCAGGTCGCGGACCCGGCGCAGGCAGGGGCTGGGCGACAGCCCCACCTGGTCCGCCAGATCCACGTTGGACAGGCGGCCGTTGCGCTGCAACGCCTCCAGGATGCGCAGATCTGCCGCATCGAGCGCGGATTTCCCCATGTTCTGCCGGCCTCCCTCCGGGTCGGGGCTGATTGTTGCGCGATCGTGCCCGGCGGGCGGGCGATTCGCAAGGAAATGCCCCCGGGAAGACCGTATCATGTGAAACGGTCGGGCTTCCGGATCGGCGATCCCGGGGGTGCGACCTGCCGTCACGCTGACCGCCCGGACGCTTCGCGGACCGAGGCCGACCGGGCATGAGAAGCGGCGGACGGTCTCCCGAGGGGAATCCCCTGAGGGAAACCGGGGGATACCCCCGAGCAGGACCACCGGAGGAAACGATGACCACGGCGACCGCACGACGCGACGAGGCTGACAGGACGGACGGCGACCTGTGGGAGAACCCCATGGGCACCGACGGGTTCGAGTTCGTGGAGTTCGCGGCCGAGGACACGGGCGCCCTGGACCGGCTGTTCGTGGCCATGGGCTTCACCCAGGTCGCCCGGCACCGGACCAAGGATGTCGGCCTGTACCGCCAGGGCGGCATCACCTTCATCCTGAACGGGGAGAAGACCGGCCGCGCCGCGGAGTTCGCCCGCGCCCACGGCCCCGGCGCCTGCGCCATGGCCTTCCGCGTGCGCGACGCGGCGGCGGCCCTGCGCCGCGCGGTGGAGATGGGGGCCACCCCCGTCGCGCCCGAGGCCGGGCCGATGGAGCTGACCCTCCCGGCCATCGAGGGGATCGGCGGCAGCCTGCTCTATCTGGTGGACCGCTATGACGGCCACCCGTCCGGCGCCCCCACCCTCTATGACATGGATTTCGTGCCCCTGCCCGGTGTGGACCAGCGTCCCGCGGGCGCCGGGCTGCAGGTGATCGACCACCTGACGCACAATGTGCGCAAGGGCCGGATGGACCATTTCGCGGACTTCTACGGCCGCCTCTTCAACTTCCGCCAGATCCGCTACTTCGACATCACCGGCGAGTATACGGGCCTGACCAGCCGGGCGCTGACGGCGCCGTGCGGGCGCATCCGCATTCCGATCAACGAGTCGAAGTCGGAGCCGGGCTCCGACCGGGTGGACCAGATCCAGGAGTTCATCGAGCAGTACCGTGGCGAAGGCATCCAGCACGTCGCCCTGCTGACCCAGGACATCCTGAAGACCTGGGACGCGCTGAAGGAGGCGGGCGTGCGCTTCATGACGCCGCCGCCGGAGACCTATTACGAGATGCTGGAGGAGCGGCTGCCCGGCCACGGCCAGCCGGTGGAGGAGCTGCGCCGCCGCGGCATCCTGCTGGACGGCAAGGACGGCAAGTACCTGCTCCAGATCTTCACGGAGACGGTGATCGGCCCGATCTTCTTCGAGATCATCCAGCGCAAGGGCGACGAGGGCTTCGGCGAGGGCAACTTCAAGGCCCTGTTCGAGAGCATGGAGCGCGACCAGATCCGCCGCGGCGTGCTGAAGGTGGCGGAGTAGGGCCGGCCCCGCCGCCCCCTCACGCGCCCTGTTCACGCGCGTGGCAGCAGATCCTCCAGCACCCGGCGCAGCTCGCGCGGGCTGTAGGGCTTGTGCAGCAGGCGGTGGCCCCGCTCCGCCGCCTGCCGCAGTTCCGCCGCCCCCGTCTCCCCCGTCAGCACCAGGGCGGGAACCGGGCGGCCGGCCGCGGCCCGCACCGCCGCGATGGCGTCGAAGCCGTTGGCTTCGCCGGGCAGGCGCAGATCGGTGATGATGAGGTCGGGCACGATCCCGGCGACCGCCTTCGGCACCGCCGCCACGGCACCGGCGACCCGCACGGTCAGCCCCCAGCTCACCAGAAGCTGCTGCATCGCCAGCCGTTGCAGCGCGTCGTCCTCCACCACCAGCACGGTGCCGGCCAGCGCCGCCGCCTTCGTCGGCGTCGGCGGCAGGGTGCGCACGGCGCTGCGTGCGGCCGGCAGCTCGATCATGAAGACCGTGCCCCGGCCGGGGCGGGAGATCAGCCGGATCGGATGGCCCAGCATGCGCGCCGCCCGGCGCACGATCGACAGTCCCAGCCCCAGCCCCTTGCTGCGGTCGCGCTCCGGGTTGCCGAGCTGCACGAACTCCTCGAACACGGTGTCCAGCCGGTCCTCTGGGATACCGCGGCCGGTGTCCCAGACCTCCACCCGCACGCGGTCACCGCGTGGCCGGCAGGCGACCAAGATGCCGCCCGCGGCGGTGTACTTGACTGCGTTGGACAGCACGTTGCGCAGCATCCGCTCCAGCAGCACCGCATCCGTGAGGGCAGCGGCCGAGCGGATGCGCAGCCGCAGCCGAAGCCCCTTGGCCGTGGCCTGCGGCTTCGCCTCCGACACCAGCCGGACCAGCAGCGGGGTCAGCTCCACCGGGGCGATGGCGGGCGAGACGGTGCCGGCGTCCAGGATGGAGATGTCCAGCAGCGCGCGCAGCAGCTCCTCGCCCGAGCCGAGCGCGACCGAGAGCTTGTGCGCCAGCTCGCGCTGCTCGGGCCGGTCCAGCCGGTCGGTCAGCAGGTGCAGCAGCAGCCGCATGGCCTGGAAGGGCTGGCGCAGGTCGTGACTGGCGGCGGCCAGGAACTGCGACTTGGCGCGGTCGGCCTGCTCGGCCACCCGGCGCGCCTCGCGCAGTTCCTCCTCGGCGACGCGGCGGTCCTCGATGTCCACGCTGGTGCCGAACCAGGCGGCGATGCCACCGCGGGCGCCGCGCAGCGGCAGGGCCCGGCAGAGGTGCCAGCGGCTGCCGCCGTCGGCCGTCCGCAGCCGGTACTCGACCTCGAACGGGCTGCCGTCGGCGACCGAGGCCCGCCAGCGGTCCAGCACGCGGTCGCGGTCCCCGGGATGGACGCAGTCGGCCCAGCGGCCGGCCGCGGCGGCCGTGGCCGGGGTGCCGGTCCAGTCGCTCCAGCGGGCATTCACATAGGTGACCCGGCCATGGCGGTCGGCCGTCCAGACCACGGCCGGCACCATGTCGGCCATCTCGCGGAAGCGGTGCTCGTTGGCCCGGAGGGTCCGCTCGGCCCGGCGCATGGCCGTGACATCGACGAAGGCGGCGATGCTGCCGCGGGAGCCGCCCGCCGGACCGGCCAGGGGAGCGACGTTGCCCAGCAGGTGACGCACGCTGCCGCCGCGGGCACGCAGCTCCAGCTCCACGTTGCGCTGCCCGCCCTCCGGGCAGTCCGGCTTGACCAGATGGGCGAGCAGGTCCGCCGGCGTGAGATCCTCGCCGCCCCGGCGCAGCCGGCGCACCTGGCGGAGCACCACGTCCGGATCGGCCACGACGCCCTGGGAAGCCCCCTGAGGGTCGCCCTGGGGGGCAGCCTGGGACAGGTGCAGCAGCCGCGCGGCCGTCCCGTTCATCCAGACCCGGTCGCCGCGGTCGCCGGCGATCCAGACGGCGGCCGGGACGGCCGCCATCAGTGCCGACAGTTCCAGCGACAGGGTACGCTCGCGGGCCTCGCTGTCCTGTGCCTTGCGGTGGTCGCGGGCCTGGGCGAGGGCCGCACCGGCGCGGCGGCCCAGCTCCGCCGCCAGGGCCAGCGACTCGGTCCCGAAACGGGCGCGCCGGCGGTCGCGCAGCAGGGTCAGCACGCCGAATATCTCGCCACGGGCCTCCACCGGCACGGCCAGGGCCGAGGCCGTGCCCGGCACCGCCTCGGCCACCCCCGGTCCGGCCACCCCCGGCCCGGTATCGGCAAGGCAGGGCGGCGGCCGCATCCCGTCGGCCAGGGGCGCCAGGGCAGCCAGCGCATCGTCCGCGGCGACGGCCGCCGGCACCGGCCCCAGCGCAGCCAGGGCGTCGGCCCGGCGGTGCGCCACCGCAGCCCGGCGGCGGCCCCCGCCCGGTTCCAGCAGGTCCAGGACGGCACCGTCGGCAAGGTCGGGAACGGCCAGCCCGGCCACGGCCCGGATCGTCTCCTCGGGATCGAGGGACGCCTCCAGGCGGCGCCCGGCGGCGGAAAGAAAGTCGAGCAGGCTCGACGGAGTACACCTCACATCGGTCTCCACGGGGACGCGGAAACGAGTACCCTAGATGGCACGACGCTTCTCCCGTCTCCAGTATCCGTCCGGCAGGCTTCCCTCCCCAATAAGGGTTACCGCACTCCTTGCGCACCGCCCCGGCCGGGGCAGGATGGCGGTGCGGGGAGGAAAGGGAACAGAACTCCGTAGTGAGAGTCGACAGACCAGAGGAAAGTCGGTAGAGTATCAATGTAGAATTTTTTAGACATATATCCAAAACTCAAAATGGAGGCGCTCAGTCGATCAATTTTGAAAAAACAGGCAATTTGAGTATTGCCAAACCAGACAACACGCGCCATCGCTAATTGAAAACGGAGAAAATTTATGATAATTGGCAATGTAGTTCGAGTAACAAATAAAGATGAAATCTATGCATCAATAAGCCCTTTAAAAAATATGGATTTTGGTAATTATCGCTTCAGTGTAAAAGAGAATTCTGAAAATTTTGTCATCATCATGAAGCCGGGAAATGTTAAATTTTCCATACCATTTCCAGATCACGACCACAATAAGCTTGGATTTCTGGCAAAATATGACAGTAAGTATTTTCTTTGCAGACAGAGCCTTTCCAATTTTAATAGAAAAGACGCCATGGACGATCAAACATTTATAGCTGAAAGGCCGGATATTTTATATGAAAAATTCAGATTCCAAACAAACAGAGCTCCACCCAGAGTATACTATATGATCATTAGATTAAGCGATGGCGAATCTGCGATTAAGGAGGATGTAGCTAAGCTGGGGAATGCCATCATGAGTGCCAAAGGATAACAGCGCCCGCAATGCCGATGTGGCTGCTCCACGCGGAGCCTTGGAAGCTGCGTTGGGCAGCGATGTAAGGAGAAGTGCATCGGAGTGTTTGCATGGGCCGGAACGATGCGCTATGGTCCGCGCCACAGCGACGGCCGGCGCCCCGGCCGCCTCGCCCCGTGGCATGGACCCGTAGCTCAGCTGGATAGAGCGCTGCCCTCCGAAGGCAGAGGTCGTGAGTTCGAATCTCGCCGGGTCCGCCAGCTTCTTCAAGGGCTTAGCCCTTCCCACTACACTTTCCCTGCTTCCTTCCCGCTACGCGCCGGCGGCTCCGCCTGCCGTTGCGGCAGGACCCGCAGGCCCCGTGTCCGGCAGTATTCGACGATGACCTCCGTCGCGGCTGCCGGTGACCCCGGCCGAGACCCGGTTTCCTCCGCATCGGAAAGGTCCAGCGCGCGGCCGCGCCAGAGGCCGTCGCCCGCCGGTCGCAGCCAGATCACGGGCGCGCGGCCGGCCTTGCGCCGGTCGGTATCGTCCAGTCCGCCCGTCAGAAGCTGCTGCACCAGGGCCTCCTGGCCTCTGAGCGGCTCCAGCCGCCGGGGGCAGCGGCATTCGGAGGCTTCCACCACGCTGAGCGCCCGGTCGTCCCCGGCCCCGAGGAAGCGCGGCGGCCCGTCGCCGTAGGTCGCCAGCAGGACGGTGTGGCTGTCGATCAGGCGGGTCCGCGGGTCGTCCTCCGTCGGCTCCGCCTGTTCGCCGGACTGCGCCCATTCCTCGCACAGCCCCTGGCGGAAGGAGAGGCGCGCCACCCGGCCCCGCTGCTTCCTGGAGATATCGGCGCCTTCCGCCGCAAGGTGCCGGGCCGCCAGGGCATCGGGGACCCCGGCCGGTTCCGCGGCATAGACCGCCTCGATCAGCGGGCGCAGATCGTCGGCCAGGATCAGGGCATCGGGCGGCAGGCCGGGGCGACGGCCTGGAATCGCGCCCGGATCGAGAAGGCAGCGCGCGGTCAGCCACAGCCGCGCATCGTCGGCATAGATCTGCGCCGCCCCGCCGAACAGGCTGCGGTACCAGGCCGGGCCGGGTCGGTCGGGCCGCGGCGTCAGCAGGAGGACCGGGCCGTCGGGCCGTCGCTCGACCCCGTCGGGGGCGGGCGCGCCGTCCGGCATCCGGGCATGGCGCCGCCGCCGCCCCAGCCGCTGCACCACCGCGTCCGCCGGGGCGAGGTCGATCACCATCTCGTCCGCATCCAGGTCCAGGCTCTGCTCCGCCGCCTGGGTGGCGATGACCAGGCGGCCCCGCCGCGCCGCCGGACAACTGTCCTTGCCGACGGCATCCAGCAGCGCCGCCTCGATCCGCGACCTGTCCGCCGGCAGGAAGCGGGCGTGGTAGAGCAGGGGATCGAGGTCGCACAGCCGCTCCCACGCCGCCACCGCGTCGCCCACCGTGTTGCGGAACCAGAGCACGCAGCGGCCCTGCGCCAGCCAGCCGCGGAGGCGGTCCTCCACCGTGTCCAGGTCGTGCGCCGCCTCGAACCGCACGGGGCGGGTGCCAGGGCCGGGCACGGGAGCCAGCGGGTGCTGGGCGATGCCCTGTCCGCTGACCAGGGTCAGCAGGGGATAGGCGCCCGGCCGGGTCCGCTCCGCCATGGCCGCCACGTCGGCCCAGCCCGCCCCTTCGGCATAGGCGCGGATCAGGTCCTGGCGCAGGCGGGCGGGCAGGGTGGCGGACATCAGCACCACCGGATCGCCCATCCGGCCCTGCCAGCGCAGCAGCGCGTGCAGCAGCGTCTGCATGTAGCTGTCATAGGCGTGGACCTCGTCCACCAGCAGGACCTTGCGCCACAGCCCCGCCAGCCGCACCGTGGCGTAGCGGGCGCGCAGGGCGCCGGCCAGCGCCTGGTCCACCGTGCCCACCCCCAGATCCGTCAGCAGGGCCCGGCGGGAGGAGCGGTTGAACCAGTCCAGGGCATAGCCCTCCCCCTCCTCCAGGCCCGCGCGGGTCGGGGTGACGGCGTAACCCGGGGTGCGGTGGCGGCGGCTGTGGGCCAGGACCACCTGCGGCACCTCCGTGAACAGGGCGGCCCCGAAATCCAGGCCGCCGTCGCGGTCGAACCTGCGGGCGAAGGCGGCGTCCGCGGTCGCCATGGTGGGCAGGCCGACATAGGCGCCGTCTGCCCGGTCAAGCGCGATCAGCCGGTGCGTGATCAGGTCCCCGGCCTCCGTCTTTCCCGCACCGGGCAGGTCCTCGATGATCGTCAGCAGCGGTCCGTCGGGCAGGGCGTCGGCCGTGAACAGCCGGTCGGCCAGGGCCTGCAACGGCGTCGGCACCGCCGGCGCCCCGTCCCGGCCCAGCCGGGGGAACAGCGCGGCGAAGCCGGCGGGCGGCCGCGGCGTCAGCCGTCCGAAGGGCGTCGGCCTGATGGTGTCCAGCATCCGCCGCGCCGTCGGCAGGGCCGTGCCCTCGTAATAGGCGCGCAGCTCCTGCGGCTGGTTCCGGCAGGCGAAATGGTCGGAGGAGCCAAGCCAGTCGCAGAGCGTGAACAGCCCGTTCAGCAGCGGCGACAGGCGCGTCAGCCCCTCCCGGTCCGGAATCCCCTGCCGCCAGCCGAACAGCCCCGCCACCGCCCGGACCAGGGTCGCGGCGATGTCCATGTCGTCATCGGTCAGCGCCCCCGTCTCCATCAGCAGACTGACCTTCGGCAGGCCCAGGACGGGCCGCCCGTGATGGCCGGTGGACAGGGCGAACAGCGCCTCCATCACCGGCAGCGCCGCCGCGCCCCCGTCGGGCAGGCCCGATCCGGCGCGGTGCCGGGTCAGCAGCCGCAGCAGCAGCGCCTGACCGACCGCGCTGTGATGCTCCCGCATCCGCTCCTGCCCGGCCAGGGCAAGGCCCAGCGCCCCGGCCGCCTCCCGGTCCGAGGCCTGGAACCCGGTCGCCACCTTGCCGATGTCGTGCAGCGCCAGGACGGTCAGCAGCATCGCCCGCGCGGCATCCCGGTCCAGGCCCAGCCCGTCCGCAAGGCGGGCGAGCAGCGCCGGCCGCCGCTCGAACCCCGCATCCAGAACAGCGGCAACGTCCAGAAGATGGAACACCAGGAGATGCAGACCGCTGCGGGCCTTGCCCCAGCGGGAGAACATATCCGCCATCACCGACACCTGGGCATTGCGCCGCATATTTCGGCGCCGCATCCTACCACCATAGTACGTACCCTTTTACCACCGCATCCGCCTTTAGTGTGAACAGACGACGAACGGGGGCGATATGTACTGGTTCGACTGCCAAATTCCCGTTGACCGACGCTCCGGCCCCGGCGTCGCCACGCCGCTGGAGCTGACCTCCCGCCACGGGGACGACCCGATCCTGGGGGTGCGCCTGGGGCACCCGCTGGCGGACCGGGGATTCGAGTTCCTGATGCGGGACATCCTGCAGGCGGCCCTGGCGCCGGAGGATGCGACGGCGTGGCGCCGGATGCTGGTCGAGCCGCCGGGGCCGGAGGCGCTGGCCGCGGCCCTGGCACCCTACCGGGAGACGTTCCGGCTGGACCACCCGACCCATCCGGCGTTGCAGGTCCGCCCCGCCCCGGAGCGTCTGGCGGAGGCGGACGCGAAGAAACCGGCCGGATCGCGCAAACCCGCGCCCGAGGCGGAAGAGGACGGAGAGGAGGAGGAGGAGGAAGGACCAGTTGGGATAGGCGCATTGCTGCCGGATCTCCCCACCAAAAATGCGGAAAAACGAAACAAGGATTTTTTTACACGACGCGGCAGCATAAGAACAATAGGCGCAGGCGCTGTCCTACCAATATTATATGCTAACCAAGTCTTATTTATTGACAAGAAGGGGTCTTACTATTCTCTGCCACATGGCCGCACCTGCATATTATTTCAACTGGTTGGTCGCACTCTATGGGAAACGATCTGGCTGAACGTCCTGACCCGGGGGACGGAGGGCGGCGGCGATGCTGTCTGGCCAGCCCGGCCGGATGATCCCACGGCCTTTCCCTGGCTGGATTCTGGTCTGCGCGACATGTCACTGGACAGCAACAACGCGCGCGCCACGCGGTCGATGAGCCGCGCTACCTTGCACCCCGCTCATATTCCCATGACCCGCCGGTACCTACTGGCGCCGCCAGTAATCGATCGTTGCGATCTTACAGGCATGGACGGGCCAGCGTTCAAATCTTTCAGCAGATGGCCGCGCGGACTTCAGTATGAGACGCCGGATTGGTGGTTTTACGCAGCGGTCAGGCTCGAGAACCCCAAGAAACCCGATGAACCTCAGTTCCTGTCTGCCAACGGGCCACTGCGATTCAATGACTGGATTGAAACAGCGATATTCAGCAACGCGAAGAACAAAAATTCAAAAATAATCATACACCAACCTCCATCACTGCGTCAGTTCAGAAGTGTTTTTTCAGCATCCGAAGAATTATCTGAACATGGAAGACGCACAACAGCTATTATTGAAGACGGAGCCATAAAGGTACGCTGTTTTGCGCAGTATTGTTACGGGTCATCAAATATAGGAGGAACCAGCCAGTACGAACTGCCCGTCTGGCACCTGCCAGATGAAGGCCAATCATGGCTGGGGGAAATTGTCTCTGAAGACGTTGACCGTTTGGTTCGCATCGCTGAAAATTTGAAGAAAGCCGTAAAAAATCTTTCCAAAGACAACAAAAAGAAAAAAGCCAACAACCAATCCTTGGAACTCGACAACGCTCTGTACGATGCCCTGCTGGCTGCGGTGGACGGGCAGGCGACGGAGCACGCCGCCACTCTGGCCGCCCTGGCTCGCGACATCCCCGACCGGGCGACGCGGCAGGCCGGGGCGGCGGAGTCGCGGACCAAGCTGCTGAAGCGGACCGGCCGTCTGGCGCTGGCGCTGTTCGACGAAACCTTCCCCATCGACTGGACCGGCATAACGGACAAGACGATTCCGAAAGAGCTCAAGGACAAAGAAGTGACGTCCGGTGAGCGCCACCCCATCCCGGCAGTGCGCAACTGGCTGCTGAAAGAACTTGCAAAAATCGTGAATCCGACGACTGAACGGGGTCCGACACATGAGTGAGACCGGAAAGGACCCGGCGGACACCCCGCCGGACGGAACGCCCGAGAAGAGAACGCCCGAGAAGAGAAAGGGCACCGCGGTCGAACGCTGGTTCGCCGCCTTGCAGAAGCCGCTGGCCCGCGGCGACCGCGCCGCCCTGCGCCGGGCGCAGACCGTGACGGAGGCCTGCATGGTGCCCGCCAGTTATGCCCTGCCCGCCGCCCTGATGGCGGACGCCCGGATGGATCGTCACCCCGAGGCCGAGACGGTGGCCCGCATCGCCATGGCGCTCGCCACGGTGGATGAGGATACGGGCGCGATGGCGGTGCGGACCGGGGCCGCTCTGGGCCGCGCCTTCGCCGTGCGCAGGCAGGACACGGGGAAGCCGCGGGTCAGCGGCGACCGGCTGCGCCTGATCTGTACGGCGGACGACCCGGACGAGTTCCTGCGCCTGCTGCGCGGCGCCATCCGCCTGCTGGAGAAGGAAAAGGCGCCCGTCGCCGACATCGCCCGTGTCGTCGAGGCCTGGCACCGGCCGGCCGCCCGGGATGCGGCCCGGCGCCAGATCCTGCTGTCCTATTTCCAGACCAACCATGACGCCTTCGCCGACCTGATGGAGCCCAACGATGCCTGACAGCCTGCTGCCCCCCGTGGCCGTCGCGGACATGATCCAGTTCCATGTGCTGACCGCGTTCCCGCCGCACAATGTCAACCGGGACGAGGACGGGCGGCCCAAGACCTGCCAGTTGGGCGGGGTGACGCGGGGCCGCATCTCCAGCCAGGCGAAGAAGCGGGCCCTGCGCTTGGCCCCCCATTTCCCCACGGCCCAGCGCGCCACCCGCACGCGCAAGGCGGGTATCCACACCTTCCTGAAACTGACCGCGGCCGGGATCGACACCACCTCCGCCGTCTGGGCGGCGCTGGCGGTCAACCATGCCACCGGCGGCGGCGGCAAGCCCCCCAAGGCGGAGGATGCCCAGGCCATCGCCGCCCCCGATCCGAAGAAGCAGGAGGACGCCTACAAGAAGAAGGAAAAGGCCGTCACCGATATGATGGAGAAGCGGGGGCTGGACCGGGCCGCCGCGGAACAGGAGTGGCTGACCGGACAGGTCGGCACGGAACAGGGCCTCGTCATCTCCACCCGGGAATTCGCGCGGATCGAGGAGGGCATCGCCCACCTGACCGCCGCCTGGGCCGCGGACCGCGACGGCTTCCCCGCCGTGCTGGAGGGCTGGGTCCGGCAGGTGTGCAAGGAAAGCCTGCTGACCAAGGCCGACCACGACCTGGACACCGCCCTGTTCGGGCGCATGGTGGCGGCGAACGCCAACTTCAACGTGGAGGCCGCCTGCGCCGTCGGCCATGCCTTCACCACCCACCGATTCGCCCTGGAGGGGGACTATTTCTCCGCCGGGGAGGAGCTGAAGGTGCTGGGCGGCACGGGGGCTGTCATCACCGGCTATGCCTTCTTCGGCGGCGGCGTCTACTATCAGCATGCGGTGCTGGACCGGGGCCACCTGCGCACCACCCTGTCCCGGGGCCGCAGCGCGGAAGAGGCGGAGCGGCTGACCGTACAGGCGGTGGACACGTTCCTGACCGGCCTGCTGTTCTCCCAGCCGCGCGGCAAGTGCAACAGCCACGCCAGCGACGTGGCCGCCAGCTATGTCCTGGCGACCCGCGGCGGCGATCCGGCCCTGAATCTGGGGCTGGCCTTCCTGGACCCGGTGAAGGCGACGGAGGATGTCACTGACCTGATGTGCGCGTCCATCCGGCGCCTGACGGATTTCCACCGCGCCCTGACCGCCGCCTACGGCCTGGGCAACGCGGTCTGCGTTCTGAACGCCTATCCCCCCGCCCGCGGCAACGACGCTCCCCGGGCGCCGGAGGTCTGGACGGTGGAGGACTTCCGGCGGTTCGTGCAGGGGCGGGGCGCATGACGGAGCCGGTCGCGCATCTGTGCTTCACGCTGGCGGCGCCCTACGGCGCCTGGGGGGCGGCATCGCAGTCGTCGGCCACCACCGCCTGGAAGGCGACGGAGCTGGACCCGTCCCGCTCCGCGCTCACCGGCCTGCTGGGGGCGGCGCTGGGGCTGGAGCGGGCGCATCTCGGCCGCCTGTCGGAGGCGCTGCGGTTCGCCGTGCGCACCGGCATCCGCCCGACCCGTGACCCGCAGCCCGACTACCACACCATCAGCCGCGCCCACCGGCCGGAGGGGCGGGAGCACTGGTCCCGGTTCGAGGAGCTGCGCCCCGCGCTGGCGGGCGGGAAACAGGAGGGGGCGCTCCTGTCCCGGCGGGAATACTGGTCCCTGGGCCTGTGGACCGTGGCGGTGGCCACCCTGAACCCTGCCGGCGTGCCGCTGGACCGGCTGGCGCAGGCGCTGCGCACGCCGCACTGGCCGCTCTATGCCGGGCGCAAGGCCTGCACCCTGGGCCTGCCCCCCGATCCGGAGGTGCGGACCGGCCCCGGCCCCCTGTCCGTCCTGCTGGACTATGGCTGGCCGTGGCAGCGGAAGCCCGGCCTGGACCGGCCGCTGTTCCTGCTGCGCAGGGCGGTGGAGGCGGCAGAGGCCGTACAGACCCTGGCTGTCGACGAGGACTATCCCGGTGCGCCCGTGGCGGACGCGGCGACGGGCGCCCTGCGCGCCCTGCGGCGGCGGGACCGGCCCGATCCCCTGCCGCTGCCGGGCGGTCGCATCTATCAGCGTTTCCAGGAGCGGACGGAGCTGGTGGCCACCCTGCCCCGACCCGCGGCGACGACAGGAGGGGCGGCATGACGGACATCGACCTGGAGGACGCACCGGAGACGGCATCCGGGCGCTGGCCGGACGGGGTGCCGGCGGTGACGGGACCCGTCTGGGAGAGCCGGGTCGTCCTGGCCCCGCGCAGCCCGGCGGCCCTGCAGTCCATCCTGGGACCCGACATGCGGCGCCAGGACGGGCAGTTCGCGCACCGCATGCTCTGGACCCTGTTCCCCGACCGCCCGACGGCGCGGCGGGAGGGGCTGTTCCTGTTCCATGTGGAGGGAACACGGCCCTTCTCCGCCATCGTCCGGTCGCGGGTGCCGCCGGAGGACGGGCTGGGCGGCATCTGGACCATCACGACCCGGCCGTTCGACCCGGCGCTGGCGCCGGGCCTGACCCTGCGCTTCCACCTGAGGGCCGTCGCCAGCCGCTGGCAGCCCCGGCCGGGCGAGCGGCGCGGCCGGCGGCAGGATGTGATCGTCGCCGCCTGGCGCGACCTGCCGGAGGAGCAGCGCACGCCGGAGAATCTGGAGAAGACGGCAGAGCACGCGGCCCTGGACTGGCTGGCCCGCCAGGGCCGGCGGGGCGGTTTCGCCCCCGTCGAGGGGGCCGTGGATGTGCTGGACTATGACCGTGCCAGCCTGCGCGCCGGCGCGAAGCTGGGCGGACGCGACCGCTCCATCCGCTTCGGCGCCGTCACCTATGAAGGCCTGCTGACCGTGACGGACCCGCAGGCCTTCCGCGCCACGCTGGTCCAGGGTCTGGGCGCCGGTCGCGCCTATGGCAACGGCCTGATGCAGATCGCCCCCGCCCGCTGATCCCCGCCGCCTGTCCGCCGGGCGCTGCCCGACGGCAGGGGGACGGGGCACGGCGCGCGCGGGCACCGGGTCCTGGACATCGTGAATACCGACCCTCCGCCGCCCGGCCGATCCCCGCCGGGCGGCGGCCCCCGGGTGATGATCCGGGGGTGATGGCCTGGGGTTGATGGCCTGGGGGTGATGGCCTGGGGGTGATGGCCTGGGGGCATTGCCCGTCGCGGTTCGGCAGGGAAAGAAACAACCAGGACCAGACCCCGGCAAAGACTTCCATCCCCGCTCCCCGGACCGGGACCCCGACCTCCCGACAGCGCTCATGACTTGCCAGACTTGCAGAACCCGGGACAAGGGGATAGAACAGGCAAGACTTCCTTTGAAAGTTTGTTCTGGACCAACCCCTTGCCGCCACAGTCGCCCCTGCCCCCGCAGGGATGAACCGGCGGGTGTTTTTCATGCCGTGCGCCGCTAAGGGTCGCCCCTGCCCCCGCAGGGATGAACCCCGCCGGAGGTCGTGTTCGGTCCGGGCCAGATCGTCGCCCCTGCCCCCGCAGGGATGAACCCTCGTTCCTGGACGCCATGGAGGGCGACCGATGGTCGCCCCTGCCCCCGCAGGGATGAACCCGCAGGCGCTGAGGCTGTCGCACAACAGATCCGGTCGCCCCTGCCCCCGCAGGGATGAACCCCAGGTCGCGGTGCTGGAGGCGGACGACGCCGAGTCGCCCCTGCCCCCGCAGGGATGAACCCGATCATCGCCCGCGCGGCCGAACGCGCCGGCTGTCGCCCCTGCCCCCGCAGGGATGAACCCAGGGTCCGGCCATCCTGGTCGATGACCGTGATGTCGCCCCTGCCCCCGCAGGGATGAACCCTGGTCGTCCCGCGGGACAGTGGGTTTGTTTGAGTCGCCCCTGCCCCCGCAGGGATGAACCCTGGTGGGGGCGTGAGGCGCGGCCGGGCTCGGGGTCGCCCCTGCCCCCGCAGGGATGAACCCTGACTGACGCCGCGAAGGTCCGGGAGTGGTTCGTCGCCCCTGCCCCCGCAGGGATGAACCCCTGCGACAGGTCACCTATGAGGACGTGCTCGCGTCGCCCCTGCCCCCGCAGGGATGAACCCTTCGCCGGGCGCAAGCAGTTCGAGACGCGCAGGTCGCCCCTGCCCCCGCAGGGATGAACCCTGCTCCTGGGTGATGCCGCGGTCGAAGATCCAGTCGCCCCTGCCCCCGCAGGGATGAACCCCTGAAGCCTGCGGTATGCGCGCTGCCGAGACCGTCGCCCCTGCCCCCGCAGGGATGAACCCATGGCCGGCGTAAGCCCCACCGGCACCAGCTTGTCGCCCCTGCCCCCGCAGGGATGAACCGACGGCGGGGCTGCGGCCATGGACACGTCCTGCGTCGCCCCTGCCCCCGCAGGGATGAACCCCCGACAGTCAGCACCTCCGACCGCTCCACGAGGTCGCCCCTGCCCCCGCAGGGATGAACCCGCGAAGAGCTGGATCTACGGCGTCACCATGGAGTCGCCCCTGCCCCCGCAGGGATGAACCCACCGGCGCCATGAAGGCCATCGCCAAGGAACTGTCGCCCCTGCCCCCGCAGGGATGAACCCAGGATGCGCGGGGTGACGCCGGTCAGGGTGGCGTCGCCCCTGCCCCCGCAGGGATGAACCCGCCTGCGACGAGACGGACCGATACCCCGAGGAGTCGCCCCTGCCCCCGCAGGGATGAACCCTGTACAGGCACCGGGCGCGGCCAGAGCAGGGTGTCGCCCCTGCCCCCGCAGGGATGAACCCTGGTGTCCGGCCTGATTGAGGAAATGCCGGATGTCGCCCCTGCCCCCGCAGGGATGCACCCTGGGGCCGATCGCCGGAGCCGACGCCGCGCCCGACGCCGAGGCCGAGCCGGGCCACTTGGCCGGGGGTAGGCAGGCGCGGATCGTCTGGGCCCACGCCCCGCGTGACTTCGTGGATGTAGGCGTCGCGGATCGCCGGCCGGCCAGCCAGCGCGCCGGTACGGCCGCTGCCCAGATCCTCCAGGAGATCCCGGTGGGGGGTCAGTCGCTCAGGGGATAGGTCCTGCGGGCCGACAGCGTGCCCACGATCTCCAACGGGGGCCCATCCGCCGATGAATTCCCCGGCGAGGTGTGCGTAGCGCTCCTCGCCGAGCCGGCGGGGTGGATAGAGACCCTCGTCCAGTCGATACCGTTCGTCGATCCAGCCGGCGTCCTGGCGGAAGAACCGTCCGTATTGTCCGTCATCGACCCGTCCCTCCCGCAGGTTCAGATGGGCGGCCTCGTGCCCCAGGATATTGTAGGGGTTGGGGGCTGAGGCCGCAATGACAAGGAAATGGCCGCCGCCCCCGCGCAGCGGTCGCCCCTGCCCCCGCAGGGATGAACCCCATCAGGTCTTCGTCGATCCCGGCATCGGCCGGTCGCCCCTGCCCCCGCAGGGATGAACCCTCTAGCCCGTCCGGTCGGGGATGCCCTTTCCCGTCGCCCCTGCCCCCGCAGGGATGAACCCCGGCGCCGAGCGGTCGGACTTAGCTGCTCCAGGTCGCCCCTGCCCCCGCAGGGATGAACCCGAGGTCATCGAAGTGGACGACGGCCTGCGCCCGTCGCCCCTGCCCCTGCCCCTGCCCCCGCAGGGATTAACCCCAGGTGCTCTACGACCGGCAGGAACAGGGCGGGAAATAAGGTGGGCGCACGGTGGGGCCTCGCAGGTAACCCCACATGGCGCTCCGCCGGGTTGCCCCGGCGTGCTACGGCCGCGAGAGTATCACCGTGTCGCGTGCGCCCAGCGCAGTCTAGCGCAGGGCCGGCGGATGCGGCTACGCAGGGTGAGGGTGGTGACCTTCAGGCGGCGGCGGAAAGCGCGCCGTGGAAGCCGGTGACGGGCTGGCGGCACCCTTTTGGAGCGGCGAAGCGGTTCGAACGCATTCTGAACGCGTTCCACGGCCCGCGGGGCGGCACGGTCGCCCCTGCCCCCGCAGGGATGAACCCGAGCCCGCCCGGGCCGCCGACGGTGAAACGGCGTCGCCCCTGCCCCCGCAGGGATGACCCCGCCGCACGGGGCGGGTCCGCAGCCCGCCCATGCTCCCTTTTTCCACGGACAGGAGGTCCCTCGACATGCTCAAAGGCCGGCTGGGCCTGGATGCGGCCCGGATTCCCCAGAAGTCCCGCAACGGGTTGATCTATGTGGAGCGCTGCCGGCTGTCCATCGACAACGGCAGTCTGGTCATCGCCTTCGACGACAGGGGGGAGGAGCTGGAACTGCCGTACCAGCGGCTGAACGCCGTGCTGCTGGGTCCCGGCAGTTCCATCACCCATGACGCCGTGCGCCACTGCTCCGGGCATGGCACCTGCCTCGCCTTCGTCGGTTCCGACGGAACGCGGCTGTACACCGCCCCGCCGCTGTTCGACCGGGACAGCACGCTGGCCCGGCAGCAGGCCACCTGGTGGGCGGGGGAGAGCACCCGGATCATGGTGGCCAAGCGCATGTACGCGAAGCGCTTCGGGGAGACGCCGCGCGCCACCTCGCTGGACAGCCTGCGGGGGATGGAGGCGGCGCGGATCAGGCACAGCTATGAGCTGATCGCCGCCCAGGCGGGGATCGTCTGGCGCGGCCGCCGGTTCGATCGCAGCGACCCCGACGGCGACGACCTGCCCAACCAGGCCATCAACCATGTGGTGACCGCGGTGGAGGCCTGTGTCGCCATCGCCGTCCAGGCCACCGGCACCCTGCCGCCCCTGGGCTTCCTGCACGAGGACAGCGCGAAGAGCTGGACCCTGGACATCTGCGACCTGTACCGGACGTCGGTCACGGTGCCCCTTGCCTTCCGCTGTGTGAAGCGGATCGACCAGGGGGCGACGGACAGCCTGGACCGGATCTGCCGCCGCGCCGTCTCCGCCCATGTGCGCGATACGGGCTTCATCGACACCATCATCGATGACATCAAGGAGGTGCTGGCCTGATGATTGTGATCTGCCTGTCCGACACGGCCGACAGGTTCCACGGATTCCTGCGGTCCGTCATGCTGAACGTGCATCCCGGCGTCTATGTCAGCATGGACCTGGACAAGGGCTCCCGCGAGCGGATCTGGGACATCCTGACCCGCTGGTGGGAGGCGGAACCGCGCGGCATGGTCCTGATGATCCACCGCGACACCAGAAAATCCATGGATCTGGACCTGCGCAGCCTGGGCGCCCCGAAACGAACCATCGTCGATTACGACGACCATTACGCCCTGCGCAGAAAAGCCACAGAATAGTCCTGGACTTTTTCCGGAAATCATCGTTTTTTCAGATGCCTGCGGCTACCCTTTCCCCTGCATGTGCAGGGATGAACCCAACCCTGCGATGGTGCTTCTCGCCATCGCCCTCTTTCCCCTGCATGTGCAGGGATGAACCCTCTCCGTTCGCCCCCGGGGATAAGCAGGTGGACTTTCCCCTGCATGTGCAGGGATGAACCCCGGCAGACGGTTATGGGGTGCAGCCCGAACCGCTTTCCCCTGCATGTGCAGGGATGAACCCAAAGCAATCGTCACGACAGCCTCTCTTCTGTGCTTTCCCCTGCATGTGCAGGGATGAACCCGCCCGCCCCGTTCGATGATGGCATAGTCCGCGCTTTCCCCTGCATGTGCAGGGATGAACCGCCCGGTACCACGGGCGACGGCCCGGACGCGCCCTTTCCCCTGCATGTGCAGGGATGAACCCATGAGAGGCGATTACGCGGTAGCCCTCCACCCCTTTCCCCTGCATGTGCAGGGATGAACCCAAATGCGACAGCATCAATCCCATTGATGCGCGCTTTCCCCTGCATGTGCAGGGATGAACCCCCTGCGCTGTCGACGACAGAGGTGTGCCAATACTTTCCCCTGCATGTGCAGGGATGAACCCCAGCACTACATGGAGGTGCTATGACCGCGCATCTTTCCCCTGCATGTGCAGGGATGAACCCGCTGTTGGCTTCTGGGAGCCTGTCCGTCTGATCTTTCCCCTGCATGTGCAGGGATGAACCCTCGTCCAGATCGGCGCGCATCTCCTCCCCGTCCTTTCCCCTGCATGTGCAGGGATGAACCCCGAGCGCACCCGCCCAAGCTGACCACCACCAGCTTTCCCCTGCATGTGCAGGGATGAACCCTGTCCGGCGAAAGGCATGGCTTGCACTCCCGCCTTTCCCCTGCATGTGCAGGGATGAACCCTGGTCCGCATCGCCAAGACGCTGGACCGCGAGCTTTCCCCTGCATGTGCAGGGATGAACCCTCCTCCAGCCGGGCTGGCATACTCGCCCAGTGCCTTTCCCCTGCATGTGCAGGGATGAACCGTATGACCGGGCAGAAGCGTACCTCCGGAACAACTTTCCCCTGCATGTGCAGGGATTAACCCCAGTCCCAGGTCGCGCGGTACTCCGCCTCCGGCTTTCCCCTGCATGTGCAGGGATGAGCCGCCTTCCCCTGGAGCGGAGAGGTGGATGAGGTCTTGATCCCGCCGGAGAGTGCGCCTTACCCTCGACAGGCTGCCATGTCCGGAAGACGGGTCCGGCGCCGGGTCCGGAAGGGCCGGGCGCATGGGGACGTGACGCACCCCCGCGGCAGCCGCCCTTTCCCCCGATGACAGACTCCCCAGGGCAAGAGCCGCCGGCAGTCGGGGCCGGCCGGGTCGGCTCCAGCCGCGTCGCCTTTCTTTGCGCGCGCTGGCTCCGGGCACGCACTGGCCCGGCACGCGCCGGGATGAGGCCGGCACGACAGGCCCCCTGCGAGGAAGATCGGACCGCCGGGGAGGGGGACCGCCGCGGAGGTACGCTACTCTCCTCTTTACCGTGACCCGCCCCTGGCGGGCCCCGGCCCCGGATCGCGGTTGCCGGGTGTCGCGGCGGCTTGCCTGCTCTATGCCCGCGTCCGTCCCCGGTCAAGCCGGTCCCCGGTCGCTGCGGGGGGCCCTTCTTCGCGCACAGCAGGGTTCGCGCACGGCATCGGGCGTCACCCCGCGGGCGGTGCCCGATGCCGTGACCTCCGGAGCGGAAGCGGGCAGGTCGGAACGAGCCCCGACAGGGCGGGGGAGACGGGGCGAGGACGGGCGGGGCGAGGACCGACGGACGGGGGGGCGCTGTCCGCCCCCCCCGGCCGCGGCCCGGATCACCAGGAGTAGGCGACGCGGGCGTAGTAGAAGCCGCCGTTGAAGCCGAACGGCGAGAAGTTGCTGTACTGCGCGAAGCCGCTGGTGTTGGCGCCGGGGATCACCGTGCCGGGATACTGGTCGAACAGGTTGTTCGCCCCCACGGCCAGCGTCAGCCCCTCCACCACCTCGTAGGCGGCCTCGGCATCGACCACCCACTCCGCCCCGAAGGTCTGGTCCAGCGCCGGGTTGGCGTTACGGGCCGTGAATTCGCCGTAGCGCGTGCCCTTCAGCGTGACGTCCAGCCCCTGCCACGACCAGACGGCGGAGAGGTTCACCTTGTCCTGCGGCTGCGCCTCGGTGAAGCGCCCCTCCTCCACCCGCGCGAAGCGGACCAGGTCCAGCCCCACGGCCTGGAGCGTCTCCGGGTTCGGCTTCACGTCGGTGACCTTGGTGTCATTGATGTTGGCCCCGGCCGTGAAGAGGATCTGGCCGGCCTCCGCAAGGTCCAGGCGGTAGGTGCCGACCACGTCGATGCCCTGGGTGCGGGTGTCGATGGCGTTGGTGAAGAAGCGCCCGCCGGTGACCCCGAGGAAGCCGCGGGCGGCCAGGAAGTTCTGCACGGCCGTGCCGGTCAGGTTCTCCGACAGCACGATGCGGTCGTCGATCTCGATCCGGTAGGCGTCCACGGTCAGGGTGGCGCCCTCGAACGGCCGGCTGGTGAAGCCCAGGCTGTAGTTGACCGACTTCTCGGCCTTCAGATCCTCCGCCCCCAGCGCCTTGGCGACGGGATCGTCGGTGCGGAAGGTGCGGATCTCGTAGGGCACGCCGCCGATATAGGTCGTCGAGGTGGAGGTGAAGAAGCTCTGCTGCAGGGACGGGGCGCGGAAGCCGTTGCTGACCGCACCGCGCAGGGCGAAGCCGTCGGTGATGTCGTACTTCGCCGCGATCTTGCCCGACTCCGTCCAGCCGAAGTCGCTGTAGTGCTCCACCCGCCCGGCGAGGCTGAGCAGCAGCTCGGGCGTCAGGTTCGTCTCCAGGTCGATATAGGCGCTCTGCGAGGAGCGGCTCTCGTCCACCTCGTCCGCCGGACGGAAGCCGGGGAAGCCCTGGGCCCCCGGCGAGGGCTGCGACCCGATCGGCGAGGCGGCGGCGTTGTCCAGCACCTTCACCCCGCCGTCGGCCCAGGACCCGAACTCGCCCCGACCGATCTGGAAGTTCTCGTGCCGCCACTCCAGCCCGCCGGCGACACTGACCGGCGCCGGCAGACCGACATCGAACTCCCGCGAGGCGTCGGCGTTGCTCACCACCTGCTGGTACAGCAGATCGCCGGCGAAGAACTCGGTCGGGCTGTCCGTGCCGAAGGTGGCGTTGACCGTGTTCTTGATCCGGTAGGGGAAATAGTTGCGCCCGTAGACCGTGCTGATGTCCCAGTTGGTGCGGCCGGTCTCGCCGCGCACGCCGCCCGCGACCGACAGGTCGTCGATCTGCGAGGTGATCAGCGGCAGGAAACCGTCGGGATAGATCGCGCGGACGTTGGAGGCGTCGCGCGGCCGGCGCCAGAACGCCCCCGACTCCCCTTCGCGCCGGCCGTAGTTGCCGAAGGAATAGGCCTCCACGCCGTCGGCCAGCGGCAGGCCCAGATTGTAGAACAGGTTGATGTCCTCGACCGCGCTGTCGCCGTAGCGGAAATTGTCGGTGCGGTCGATCGTGGCCTCGCGCGGGTCGGGCTGGCCGTTGGGCAGGGTGTTGTACTGCTGCCGGGTGTCCGGTCCCTGGCGGTTGGTGCGGCCGCGGTCGCGGTATTCCGCCGTCAGGTTGACGAAGCCGCCGGCCGCGCCGAGCGGCAGGCCGATGTTGGACTGGGCGTGCCAGAGGGTGCCGTCGCCCTCGTAATGCTGGCCGACGGTGCCGGTGACCAGGCCACCCTCCGCCCCGTCCTTGAGGATGATGTTGATGACGCCGGCGATGGCATCCGAGCCGTACTGGGCGGCGGCACCGTCGCGCAGAATCTCGATCCGCTCGATCGCGGCGGTCGGGATGGTGTTGAGGTCCGCCCCGGTGGAGCCGCGGCCGACGCTGCCGTTCAGGTTCAGCAGCGAGGTCTGGTGCCGGCGCTTGCCGTTCACCAGGACCAGCGTGTGGTCCGGCCCCAGCCCGCGCAGCGTGGCCGGCCGGATATGGTCGGTGCCGTCGGTGACGGTCGGCTGCGGGAAGTTGTAGGAGGGGACGAGGCTGTTCAGGACCTTGTTCAGTTCGCCCAGGCCGGAGCGTTGCAGATCGGCCGTCGGGATCACGTCGATGGGCACCGGCGACTGCGACACCGTGCGGTCCAGCCGGCGCGTGCCGGTGACGATGATCTCTTCCGTCGGTTCAGGGGAGGTCTGCGCCCGGGCGGTTTCCGGCAGCAGGGCGGCGCAGGCCCCCAGGAACAGACCGAGACGGGCAACCGTGGACTTCCGCGTCAACATCATGCCTCCTGTCGTTTTCATTATCGGCGCAGGTGGACTTCCCCTGCGGGGGTCCGTTCGTCCGGACCTCCCTTTCGTGACATCTTCACGACAGGACTGTGCGTTGCAGCGCAAGGGGCGGCAACGACATTTTCGAAAAATCCCGGCTTGAGGTAGGGATTGTCACCTGACGGCAACGGTTGGCCGGTCTCAGCGCTCGGGCGCCGAGACCTGGGCCGCGGCCTTGACCCGGTGGCTTTCCGGTGCGGACCGCGGCAGCCGCCGCTCCAGCGCCCACATCAGCGGCGGCCCCGCGATGCCGATGGCGATGGCGAGCCCGGCCACGGTCGGCATGTGCTCCAGCCGGCCGTCGGGCGCGGTGTCCAGGATCGCCGCGCCCAGCACCGCCCCGGCCGCCGCCGAGACCTGGGTGACGGACTGCACCAGCGCCATGAAGCCGGCCCGCTCTGCCGCCGCCGGCACCTTGGAGATGGCGGTGTTCTGCGCCACCATGCGGGCGGTGTTGAACAGAATCCAGGTCGGCACCAGGGCCATCACCGGCAGCGCCAGCCAGGACCAGTCCAGGTACAGCAGGTAGATCAGCGTCACCAGCGCCAGCGTCGTCACCGTCGTCACCCCGGTGGAGCCGAAGCGGTCCACCGCCTGCCCGGTCCAGCGCATGCCGAAGAAGCTGACCGCCCCGCCGATCATGTAGAGCAGGCCGAGCTGTTCGCGCGGGAAGCCCAGGTTGAACTGGACATAGACGGCGAGGTTCGTCACCACCAGGAAACCGGGCACGATGGCGACCGCCGCCAGCGCCAGCGCCAGCAGCGCGTTCGGCCGGGCGGCGATGCGCAGCAGCCGCATCACCGCCGACGCGGCGGCGGCCATGACGCCTGTCCCGGCGGGTGCGGCGCCCCCGGCCTCCGCCTCGGCCAGATGGCGGCGCTGCGGCGGCAGCAGGAACAGCGCCGCGGCGACGATCACGAGGCCCAGCGCCGCCACGGTGAAGAAGGTGCTGCGCCAGCCGGCCAGCCGCGCCAGCTCCAGCGACAGCGGCAGGCCGACGACGGAGCTGACCGACAGCCCCCCCATCACCGTGCCCATGGCCCGGCCGCGCCGCTCCGGCGGCACGTTGTCGGCAACCACGGCGATGGCCAGCGCCCCCGCCGGACCGCCGAACATCCCGGCGGCGGCCCGCGCCACCATCAGGCTGGCCAGATCCACCGCAAGCCCCGCCGCCACGTTGCACAGCACCAGCCCCGTCATGGCGATGCCCAACGCCGGGCGGCGGTCGTAGCGGTCGATGAACAGGGCGGAGACGATGCCCGACAGCGCCGCCGAGAGGGTGTAGCTGGCCGTCACCCAGCCGACATGCGACGGCGGGATGCCGAGCGCCAGGGTGAAGTCCGGCCCCAGCGGCATCACGATCATGAAGGACAGCACGCTGACGAACTGGACCGACCCCATCAGCAGGGTGATGCGCCGTTCGGCGGGGGGAAGGGACAGGGCGGGCTCCGGCGGCAGCGGGACGGCGCGACAGGCGGGGCGGAAAATCTACCCGCGGCCCGGCCGCCCGTAAACCCGCGCCGATGACGGAGCGGGCCCGCCCCCGCGCTCACGGGAAGGGCAGCAGGACGAAGCCGAAGGTCGGTATGACCTGGTGCTGCGTGATGATCTCCGTCTCCTTCCAGGGCACCCCGTCCTTCTGCGTCTTCTCCAGAAGCGTGGTGTAGAGCGACCTGTGCCCCTCCTCCGTCATGTAGACGGCGAACTGGGCGAAACGGTACTTCTTGGTCAGCCCGTATTCGACGATGGTGTCGTAATCGTCCTTGGCCGTCTTCCCGATGGTCTTGCCGTAGCCCATCTGGAAGATGGATTCCGCCTTCAGTTCGATGGCGAAGGGGGGCGGCAGCGGGGTCATGTCCCCGTCCGGCAGACAGGTCACCAGCAGGTCGGCCTTCTGGTTGCCGGTATAGGGCTCGGTGTTCTCACGCTGGATGTTCGTCGTCTTGCCGAACTGGGTGTTCAGCAGGTTCGCCAGTTCGACCTGGAGCCAGCCCTCCCACCCGCCCTTCTGAAGATAGGCGTTGGCGATGTCGTTCGCCTTTGCGTTCAACAGCAGGAACAGGCTCTCGGTGATGTCGTCCAGGGTGATGCGGGGCATCGGCGGCTCCTTGCAGGCGCCCGGCGCAGGCGTCCGGCGCGGGCGTACAGCCCAAGGACGTCCCGCCGGGCGCGGTTGTGAAGCCCCGCGCCCGGTCCGCCGGCCGGATGCCGGTCAGGCGATCCGCTTCAGCTCCTCCACCCGGCTTTCCGGAAGGCGCAGCCGATCGGCCAGATAGGCCAGATAGTTGCGCTCGGCCCGGCCGTCGGGTTCGACGGCCAGTTCGGAGGCGACATAGACCTGCTCCGCCGTCTCCTGGTCGCGCACGCCGGCCACCACGTCCTCCAGCGAGGGCGGGTCGGCCAGTTCCCGGTCCAGGAGCGCGCGCTCTTCCGCTCCGGCGCCGGCCCGGTCCAGACTGTCCAGGATGCGGCGGCGCTCCTCCGCATCGATCTCCCCGTCCGCGTTCGCCGCTGCGACCATGGCGCGGATCAGCAGCAGCGCCTTCTCGTCGGCGATCTGCGGGTCCGGCCCGGCCGGGGCGGGGCCGCGCGAGAGCAGGTCGCCCAGCCGGTCGCCCAACGACGGGCCGTCGCCGCGGGCGCTGCGGCCCTGGAGATGCACCCCGGCCGTCTGCTGCGCCGCGGGGTCCTGCGCCTTGTGGGTCTGATACGCCTTGTAGGCGAGGTAGCCGAGGGAGGCGAGGCCCGCCACCTGCCGGAAGTTCCCACCGCCGCCATGCAGCGCCGCCGGCGCGGCGGGCGTGGTGCCCTGGGCGAAGACCGGTCCGCGGGCGCTGCGCCCGCCCAGTCCCGTCGCCAGCATCGTCCCCAGAAGTCCCGTCAGATTCGCCATGGCCCGTCTTCCCTGCTGCCGTCGTCGCGCCGACGACCGCCCGGCGGTCGCCCGGGGAGAGAACAGACGACCCCGGCGGCGGTTGCGTCGAACCGCCACGGGCGGCCACGGATGGCGGACTTCCACCCTTTCCCACGACCTACCCCGGCTTCGCGCCACCGACGATGGCGGAAACGCCTTGCAAAGCGGTGACGGAAGGGCCATGTGCCGGGGGTCATTCTGCTACGGACTGCCGGCCTGTTCCGCCCACGGGTGCCCAGACTGCGGCGATTCCTGGATACAGTCTGATGCGTCGCGTCTGTCGCGCGGCGCCCTCCCAATCAAAAAGGAGTGCGCAATGCCTGTCGGAACCGTGAAGTGGTTCAATAGCACCAAGGGTTACGGCTTTATCCAGCCCGAGAACGGCGGTGCGGACGTGTTCGTCCACATCTCCGCTGTCGAGCGCGCCGGTCTGTCCACCCTGTCGGAAGGGCAGCGCGTCTCCTATGAGGAGCAGCGCGATCCCCGGCGGGGCAAGACCTCGGCGGAGAATCTGAAGACCGCCTGACCTCTCCGGTCAGGCTACCGACTTCAGAACGAGAAGGGCACCGGGCGACCGGTGCCCTTTTCCGCATGTGCATCCGGAGAGAAGAATGGCCCGCAAGAAACCGCCGGTGGACACCGGCACCATGCTCTACGACGTCGTCTATGAGGACGGCTCGCTCAGTTCCAACCGCAAGGTCCCCCGGGCGGAGGTCGATCCGCTGGACGGCGACCGCGCCATCCGCGCCTTCCTGGAGGCGCAGGACCGCAAGATCGCCGAGATGTCGGGCAACCCCCGCGGCCCGATCAAGACCGTCCGCCCGTCGGGCGGGAAGTAGCCTCCGCTCCTGCCCCGCCAGCCCGCAACGCCCCGGAACGGCGACCGCCGCCTTTCGACCCTTGGGGGGGACCGCCATCCGGCGTAGAACCCGCCTGCGGAAGAGGTACGGCGGACGGGGCGGATCATGGCGGGTGGCAGCAACGGCAGCAGCAGCGACGACAGCAGCAGCGGTGGCGGACGGCACTGGCTGGACGGGGCCGCGCTGTACCAGATCTATCCGCTGTCCTTCCGCGACGGGAACGGGGATGGCCGGGGCGACCTGACCGGCGTGCTGGACGGTCTGGACCATGTCGCCGCCCTGGGCGTGGACGGCCTCTGGCTGTCGCCCTTCTATGCCTCGCCGCTGGCGGACTTCGGCTACGATGTCTCCGACCACTGCGCCGTCGATCCCCGCATGGGCGACCTCGCCCTGTTCGACCGGGTGGTGGAGAAGGCCCACCGGCTGGGCCTGAAGGTGCTGCTGGACCTGGTGCTGGGCCACACCAGCGTGCGCCATCCCTGGTTCGAGCAGAGCCGGCGCTCCCGCAGCGCCGACACCGCCGACTGGTATGTCTGGGCCGATCCCGCCCCGGACGGCACGGCCCCGAACAACTGGCTCTCCGTCTTCGGCGGCCCGGCCTGGACCTGGGAGCCGCGACGGCGGCAGTTCTATCTGCACCATTTCCTGCCGCAGCAGCCGACCCTGAACTACCGCAGTCCGGCCTGCCTGGACGCCATGATGGAGGTGGCGCGCTTCTGGCTGGCCCGCGGCATCGACGGTTTCCGGGTGGACGCGGTGGACTTCCTCATGCGCGACCCGGCCCTGCGCCCGAACCCGCCCGCCGATCCCGCCCCGCGCGCGTTTCCGGCCAAGCTGTTCGGGATGCAGGTGCATGCCCACGACATGATGCATGCCGACATCCGCCCCGTGCTGGAGCGGCTGCGCCGGACGGTGGACGGGTTTCCCGGCCGCGTCCTGCTGGGCGAGCTGAGCAGCCAGCGCGGCGCGGCCGGGCGCATCGCGCTCCATACCCGGCCGGGCGGGCTGCACACGGCCTACACGCTGGACCTGCCGAAGCAGCCCTTCACCCCCGCCGTGTTCCGCCACGCCCTGATGGCGGCGGACGACCACGGCAACACCTGCTGGAGCTTCTCCAACCACGACGTCGCCCGGGCCGCCAGCCGCTGGCGCCCGGACGGCGCCGACCCGGCCCGGTTCGAGGCGCTGCTGGCCGTGCTGCTGGCCTGCCTGCCGGGCACCGTCTGCGTCTACCAGGGCGACGAGCTGGGCCTGCCGCAGGCGGAACTGGCGTTCGAGGATCTGCGCGATCCCTTCGGCATCAACCACTGGCCGGAATTCGCCGGGCGCGACGGCAGCCGTACCCCCCTGCCCTGGACGGCGGCTGCCCCCAACGGCGGTTTCTGCCCGGACGGGGCGGCGCCCTGGCTGCCGCTGCCGGCGGAGCATCTGGAGCGCGCCGTGGCGGTGCAGGAACGGCGGCCGGGCTCGACCCTGGCGATCTGGCGGGCGGCGCTGGCCCTGCGCCGGGACAGTCCGGCCCTGCGCACGGGGCGGCCGAGTCTCGTGGACGAGGACGGCCCGGTGCTGGCCTTCGCCCGCGACGGCGGCGGCGAGCATCTGCTCTGCGTCTTCAACTTCGGCACGGCGGAAGCCGCCTACGAACTGCCCGACGCCCCGCCGGTGCCGCTGCCCGTGCCCCGTCCGCCGGACGCGCCGGAGCCGCGGCTGGACGGGACGACGCTGCGGCTACCGCCGCTGGGGGTCTTCCTGGGCCGGTGCTGAGCCCCGTCAGGGGATGGAACGGGCGAAGGGGGCGGGGCGGCCGAAGAAGCGGGTCGCCAGCCGCGTCACCTTCGCCGCGTCGCCCGTCGTCAGGAAGGTGACGGGGGCGCCGCCGTCATCGTCGAATTCCGGATGCCGGGCCAGATAATGGACCAGGCTGCGGGCGCACAGCGCCGGCTGGTCCAGCACGTCCACCCCGGCCGGCAGGGCGGCGGCGAACTCCCCCGCCACCAGCGGATAATGGGTGCAGCCCAGCATGACGGCGCTGGGCGTGCCATGCTCCAGCTTGTCCATCAGCGAGGCGGTATAGCGGCGGACGGCGCGGCGGATCTCCGCCTCCGGCGCGTCCTCCTCGATCAGCCGCGCAAGGTCCGGGCAGGCCTGCTGCACCACCTCCACCTCCGGCGCGCGCTTGCCGATCTCCCGCGGATAGGCCTGGCTCTGCACCGTGCGGCGGGTGGCGAAGATGGCGACGCTGCGCGGTTCGCCGGCATGGCGGCCGGCGGGAATGTCGGCCATCCAGGGCACGCCGGTGATCGCCTCCACCATCGGCACCAGCACGCCCAGCACGCGCCGGTCGGGATGGTGGCAGGGCAGCCAGGTCTGCTGCAACCGCCGCAGCGCCAGGGCCGAGGCCGTGTTGCAGGCCAGCACGACCAGCCGGCAGCCCTGCGCGAACAGCCGCTCCACCGCCGCCACGGTCAGGCCATAGATCTCCTCCGGCGTGCGGTTGCCGTAAGGCGCATGGGCATGGTCGCCCAGATAGACGAAGCTGCGCCCCGGCAGCGCGTCCACCAGGGCCCGCAGCACCGTCAGCCCGCCATGCCCCGAATCGAAGACGCCGATCATTCCCGGACTCCCGTTCCGGACGCTGTTCCGCCGCGGCAGCGCCCGCAGGGCCGCCCGCCCGGAACACCCGTGCCTCCGTCGCGTCCGTTTAGCACGACATTCCGGCAAGGTAAGGGCCTTTGACGTGACCTTGCCTAACGGCGGGGGCTGTGCCTAACTCGGCGCCGTCACCGTCCCCGGGGGGTTCATTCCGTGCGTCCGTCGCTGTCCATCGTCACTGCCGCCGCCGCGCTGCTCGTCGCCGCCACGTCCTTCGATGCCGCCGCCCAGGCCGACACGGGCGGCAATCCCTTGTCGCTGGAGGAGATCGCGCGCCGCGCCGCCGCCCAGCCCGCCTCCGCCGCCCCGGCGCCGACGATCAGCTGCAACCGGCCGAAGGACCCGGCCCGCCCGCCGCTGGGCGCCAAGGCGACCGAGGCGGAGATGCAGGCGGCGCAGGCCGCCATCAAGACCTTCGTGACCGAGGCGCAAGGCTTCCAGGCCTGCGTCGCCACCGCCCAGCGGGAGGCCTATCCCCGGCTGACGGTGATGGAATACATGGCGCTGGAGTCGCTGATCGGGCAGATGCAGGCCCGGATCGAGGGCTATGCCGCCGCCTTCAACGAGCAGGTCCGCGTCTACCGCGCCGCCCACCCGGACAAGAAGTAGCCGGACCGGCGGGGGCGCAGAAGGGCGGCGCTGGACAAGCGCGCCCGGCACCGGGACACTCCTGTCCACCGCAAGGGGGTCCCATGTCCGACAGTTCCACCGCCGCCATCCCGGGCCTGGGCCTGGCCCCGTCCTTCCACACGCCGCTGTTCGTGCCGGACTATCCGCCGATGCAGGGCGACGGCTGGGTCGTGCAGCGCGGCGGCATGGTGCTGAGCCGGGGCTACTGGAGCGGCCTGTGGCTGGTGGAAGGGCTGGCCGCCCTGGTCCGGCTGGAGCCGGACGGCCCGCGCTCCTGGATGTCGATCACGCCGATGGAGCTGGAAAGCCAGGAGATCGGCATCGCCGCCGCCTGCGGCCATACGGTGGTGATGGGGCTGGGCATGGGCTGGGCCGCCGCCAACACCGCCCTGAACCCGCGGGTCGCGCGCGTCACCGTCGTCGAGCGCGACCCGGCGGTGATCGCGCTGGAGCGGGAGATCGGCGTGTTCCGCCAGCTTCCGCCGGACGCCGCGGCGAAGCTGACGGTGGTGGAGGGCGATGCGCTGACCTGGCGCGGTGCCGCCGACTTCCTGATGCCCGACATCTGGCGCCCCCTGAACGGCCCCGGCCGGGAGGAGGAGGTGCGCCGCATGGTCGAGAACACCGGCGCCGCGGGCGTCTATTTCTGGGGCCAGGAGATGGAGCTGGCCCGCCGCGCCCGGACCCTGGGCCAGTCGCTGGAGGAGCCGAAGGGGGCCATCGCCCTGCGCGCCATCGCCGCCGACTGGCGCCTGCCGCTGGCCGGCCCCGACCGCCCCGACTATACGGAAAAGGTGGCCGCCGCCGCCCGCCAGTGGCTGCGCGACTGACCGGCGGCGGGCGGGACGGACCGGAACGGGGCATCAGCTCCCGTAGGCGCGGCGGAAGCCCTCCGTCACCTGGGCGATGAAGCCGGGGTCGCGGTCGCGCCAGTAGCGCGGATCGCCGACCATGCGGTGCAGGTCGGCCGCGTCGCCCGCGCCGGTCCCACCGCCGGGCAGGGCCGCGGGCTCCGCCCCCGTCATCATCCGGTGCAGCGCCAGCACCCCGTCCGCCGTGCCGGCCAGGGCGGCGACGACCGGGGCCGGCAGGTTGCGCCCGGCCCAGGCCAGGATCTGCTGCGACACGGCGGCCCAGCCCTCCGGCCCGCCGAAGCGGGCGACCAGCCGGTCCAGCTCGCGCTCGGCCTGGAACTCGGCCGCCATCTCCCCCAAGAGCGGCACCAGCCGTTCCGCCGCCAGATCGTAGAGAAGCTGCGCCTGGTCGGGCGTGAAGCCGGCGGCGTGCAGGCGGGCGTTGATCTCCGGGTCCGGGCCGAACAGGCCGTGGTCGCAGGCGATGCAGTAGCCCTCCGCCGTCTCCGGCAGCCGGGCAGCCGCGGGCGGGGCAACCGGCGGAGAGGCGGCGCCCAGGCGCTTCTCCAGCTCCAGATAGGACTTCAGCAGCGCCTCCAGCCGGACGGCACCGGCACGGGCGTCCCAGAACTTCTCCGGGACATGCGGCGGCCGGGCGGCGGACGGCGCCTCCGCAGCGGCGGGAGGGACGGAAACGGACGGGGCGTGAGCGGACGGGGCGGCGGTCTCGGTCATGGCGGGGTCTCCAGCGGGACAGGGACGGGTCAGGCCGGGGCCGTGCGGCCGCGGGCGGCAAGGGTCTCCAGATGCAGCACCAGGGCGCGCTGGCCCTCCAGATGGCGCAGGGCGGCGTCGCCCGCCTCCGGCCCGAGCGCGCGGCCGAGGGTCAGGCGGCGCAGATGCGCCAGCAGGCGCTGGCCGTCCGCGCCGGCGAACAGCCGGGCGCAGGCGCGGGCCAGCTCCAGGCTCTCCACCGGCGGCGTGGCGGCGGGCAGTACCGGCCAGGGCCAGCCGGGGGACGGGTCGGGGAAGTCAACCGTGGCGTCGGCGGTCATGGCAGGTCTCCGGCGGGCCGGTCTCCGGCGGGCGGGAATGCGGCGGGCGGCGACAGGGGCGGGATGGCGGGCGGGGTCAGCAGGGCGGCGGGCACGCCGGCGGCATCGGCCAGGAAGCGGGCACAGGCTTCCAGGTCCACGGCCCGCATCGCCGCGTCCCCCAGGCCGGTGACGCTCTCCAGCCAGCGCAGCACGGCCTCGGCATCGCGCCGCTGCTGCGCGCGGGCCAGCGGCGAGAGGATCTGCACCGCGACCAGCCGCCCGTCGGCGGCCAGGTCCGGCACCGCCCCGCGCCGGCGCAGCAGCGACAGGCAGCGCCGCACCAGCGGCACCAGCAGTTCGGACTGGAGCCGGCCGTAGGTGGCGCCCAGCATGCGCGCCATCTCGGCCGAGCGTTCCAGCACCTCCGTCGCCGTCATGCGCGGCCCCTGCACGGGCCCCAGCCGGTCGGCCAGCAGCGCGTGGCGGATGTGCGCCCGCAGGTCGTCCAGCACGAGCTGGGAGACATCGAAGCGGCCGGGGCTGGCCAGCGGGGTCAACCCGGCCGAGCCCACCGCCTTGGGGATGATGGCGCCCGGCACCAGCCGGATGGTGCCGGGGTTCAGCACCCCGTCATCGTCCGCCTGCCAGATGCCGGTGACGGCGACGGAGGCGTTCTTCAGGACCAGCTCCACCACCTTGTTGGCGGTGCGGATGTCGGGCAGCGCCTTCATCACCGGGCTGCGGCCGTAGACCTCGCCCGGCGCCTTCATCCAGCGGAAGGCGATGAAGGGCGGCTCCGCGAAGCGGCCCTCGGCCAGCAGCACGGGCGGGTCGTCCTCCAGCGCCACGGCCCAGCGGCAGGCGCCGCCGCCGGGGTCGGGCAGCACCGCCTCCACCACCGCGGCGCGGGCGTCGGGGTCGGCGGCGGCGCGGCGGCGCAGCGCCCCGGGCAGGGCATCCGTCCCGAAGCGGGCGGCGAGCTGCGCCAGGGTCGGGGTCAGGCGGCGGAACACCGTGTCCAGCCGCCCCTCCGCCCCCTCTTCCAGCACCAGGTCGGCCAGGGGCACGGCCGTGAAGCGCAGGGCGGAAGGAGCCCCCGGCGGCGCTTCCTCCACCAGCAGGCAGCCGGTGCCGCCGGTCACCACGTCGAGGAAGGCCTGATGCGCCTCCACCGCGAAGTTGGAGCGGTCGAGATGCGCCTGGAGATCGGCTGAGGCGCGCTCCAGCAGGGGCGCCACCAGGGCGCGCTCGGCCGCGGACAGGTCGGGACCGGGGGCCAGCCCGGCCCAGCGCGACCAGGGCGGGGTGAGCTGCGCCAGCAGGCTGGCGGCAAGCTGGTCGGCGGCGTCCGCGGCGGTGCCGTCGAACAGCAGCTCGCCCCGCCGCTCGCCCGGCCCCGCGTCGCGGGTGAAGCGGGCGTTCTGCGGCAGCACATGGTCGTAGCAGTCCTGCCAGAGCGGTTCCCAGGCCGTGCGGCGGGCGCGGGCGGCGGCGTGCCGGCGCAGCACCAGGGCGGCCAGCCCGTCCGGCGGAGGGGCGGCAGACCCGGAGACGGGAGCGGGGGTCGGGGCGTCCGGCATGCTCATTCCCCCAGCAGGCGCCGCCGCACGGGCGCATAGGCGCCGGGGGTCAGCACCCCGCGCCAGGAGGTCAGCACCGTGCCCGCCCGGCCGGCGGAGCGGTGCAGCAGGCTGCGCTCCGCCTCGACATCGGGGTCGGGGGACGGGCTGGCGGCGGTCGTCCCCGGAACGGCGACGGGAGCGGGCGCCGCCGGCGCGGCCGGGGCTGGCGGGGCCGGCGGCGGGGTGGCGGGCAGCGGCGCCCGGCGCGGCTTGGGCGAGGAGATCAGGCGGGCCATGCGGTCGGTCCTCCGTCGGTGCGGGCCGGCGCGGAAAGCCGGCGGTAGAGCTGCCAGGGGGTCAGGACCCAGGGCGCGTGCAGCCCCAGCACCCGCTTCACCGCCTCCACGCAGGTGAAGGGGGCGGGCGGGGCCGGACGCACGGGCGCGGCGGGCGTCGCCTCCAGCACCGTCAGGCCGTGCTCGCGGAACCAGCCGGCAAGGTCGAAGTCCGCCGGCACCGGCTGCACCGCCACCTCCGTGCGCGGCGACAGCGGGTCCAGGGTGATCCAGTGCGTGCCGTCGCAGAGCGCGACGAAGACATGCCGGAAGCCGGGCCGCAGCAGCCGCACCCAGCGCGGCTCCCGCCCGTCGCAGAAGACGACGAGGGCACGGAGGGGGGCGGGAGCCGGCAGTGCCGGAAGCGCCGGGACAGGCAGGAGGGTCGGGGTCATTGCACGATCCCCTTGCCACGCAGCACCGGGTCCAGCCGCTCCAGCGCCTCGTGCCAGAGCGTGGCGGCCCGCTGTTCGTGCCGCCGCGCCGGGTCCGGCGCCAGCAGGCGGCGGCCGTAATGCACCAGGACGTGCAGATGGTCGCGCACCAGCCGGCGCTGCCGGTACAGCCGGTCCACGACGCGGGCGACATCGACCGGCTCGCAGGGGCGGGCGACCTCGCCCAGCCCGGCCCTGATGCGGGCGCCGGACAGTCTGGCCTCATGCGACTGGACGAACCAGAACCATGCCTCCTCCACCGTGGCGAAGGGCTCGGACGGCAGGGCGGAGACAAAGGGGGGGCACGGCGCGGAATGGTCGCGCGGCATGGCAACCTCGCTGCATATCAGGGGGTTATGGGGGGAACGCGGAGCGCCGGGGCGGACGATGGGCGCCGATACCCCTGTATCTCAGGACAAAATCCCCAAGTCAAGCCAATTATGAATATGATCCTAGGGACGGATCATGCCGGACGTGGGATACTTATCCCATGATCAAGCATGCCGAAATCTGGCGGGCAATCGACCGCCTTGCCGCTCGCCATGGGCTGTCCGCCTCGGGTCTGGCCAAACGGGGCGGACTCGATCCGACGACGTTCAACCGCTCCAAGCGGGTGACGCATGACGGCAAGCTGCGCTGGCCCTCGACGGAGAGCCTTGCCAAGGTCCTGGAGGCGACGAACAGCACTTTCGCCGATCTGGTGGCGCTGGCCGGCGACGGGCCGGTCGGGCAGGCCGCCCCGGTCCATGTGCAGCGGGTACCGGTGATCGGTTATGCCCAGGCCGGCAGCGACGGTTTCTTCGACGATGCCGGCTATCCCGTCGGCAATGGCTGGGACGAGCTGGAATTTCCGCACCTGGGCGACCCCAACGCCTATGCGCTGGAGATTTCCGGCGACAGCATGGAGCCGCTCTACCGCGACGGCGATGTCATCATCGTCTCCCCCGGGGCCAGCGTCCGCCGGGGCGACCGGGTGGTGGTCCGCACCCGGGAGGGGGAGGTGATGGCGAAGCAGCTCGCGCGGCTGACCGCCAACCGTCTGGAACTCCAGAGCCTGAACAAGGCGCACCCCGACCGCACCCTGGCGATGACGGAGGTGGCCTGGATGGCCCGCATCCTGTGGGCCAGCCAATAGGCCGCAGGCCGCAGGGTGGGACGGTGTGCAGGACCCGAACCTAGGAATTAATTCATTGACAGCGATCCGCCGGCGGCACCATCCTGGGGCCTGTTTCCGCGCGAGTCGTCCCATGCCCCATCCCCCCGGGCCAGCCCCGGCCCTCCCCTCCCCGGCCGCCTCCGAGGCCCTGCTGGACGCCCTGTTCCTGGCGTATGACGGGCCGCCGCCGCGGGCCGCCCGGCTGGCCGCTGCGGCCGGCGGGCAGCCGATCTGGCGCATCGCGGACCGGGCCGCGATGCGGGAACGGGCCGCGCGCGAATGCGCGGCGATGCGGCTGGCCTGTGCCCGCCGGCGCGCGGCGCTGACGGCGGCGGCGGCGACGGGCGACATCTGGCTGGCGCGGGTGGCTGCCCGGCTGTCCGCCTGCCGGGCGGACGCCGAAGAAGGACGGACGGCAGCCGCGCGCAACGGCAGCCGCCCGCCGGAGGAACGGGACTGAGGAACGGGAACGCCCCGTCAGGGCACCATGTGGCGGCGCGCGGGCGCCGCGCTCGATGGCGGCGGCGTTGAGGCGGTCCAGATCCAGCCGTGCCGGATCAGTTCCAGCATCCGCAGTTCCTCCTGGCTGGCCTTGCCGTCGGCGGCCACCACCTCGCAGGCCAGGGCATAGGCCGTCTCACGCATCTTCGCCGGCAGGCCGGCCTTGATGGCGTGCAGCGCCTGATCCAGCCCGTCCTCGTCGTTCACGAGCGCAGTGCACTCGCGGGCGACGGTGGTCAGCTCGCGCAGTTCGAAACCGCGGAAGGCAGGGAGCAGGCGCACCGTATCGGCAATGGTCTTCAGTTCGGCATCGGTCATGTCGCCGTCCGAGGCGGAGACGAGGACCATGGTGTAGATCAGCGCGCGATGATGGTCGATCATGGAGGTCCTTGGCGTGGGAAGAGCCCCGGCCATCGCCGGGAGAGGGGCCGGCAGGCTTGGCCGGATGGAACGGGCCTGCACCGGGCCGCCGGGGAAACAGGCAGCCTGACGCCGCCACGGCCGGGATCGGCGCGCCGGCCACAGCTATGGTGCCCCCACCCCGCCGTCAAGGGGGGCCGGCCAGGGGCGGCAAAGGGAGAACGTGCGCAATAGGGGATGGTTGCCGGCGCCGCCGGGAAAGTCTCGCTGGCAAGGGTCTGGCTGGTGACGGCCCCGACGATGAGCAAACGCGGTCGGGGGGTCAGCGGCCGGAGCGGGCGGTCCTGCGGATCGGCTCATGATCCGGCTTCGCATCGGTCCGCGCGTCGGGCAGACGCTGCTCGCGGCCCGCCCCTGCGTCCTGGTGGACGCTGATCAGACCGGCCACACGCTCCAGACCATCCCGCAGATCACGGCGGAATTCCCGCTCCATCTGCTCAGACATCCCGTACCGACGCGCAACGCTCACCATGCTCCGCTCCTCGATACGCCGGTGCGGCCAGGGGCCCGGAAGGGGTGCCCCGACACCGGCATGATGCCCGCCCGGACTGGCGTAGCCCGGTCTGGTGCGCCACCGGACTGGAGCGCCACCGGTCTGCCACGCCCCGGACAACGCCGCCTGCCCGACACCCCGGACAGCCTGCCGGCAGGGTGCCCGCGGACGGTCGGGGGACACACTCATCGGACACATGAGGATGGGTACACCCGATCCTCAGTCAAGAGACGGCCAGATAAGGCCGCCGAGTCTGGCAGAAATACCATGGGCGGCCACAAGACGCCAGCGCCGCGACCGCCCCCTGTCCGCCCGGGTATCCAGGGTCGCCAGTTCCCAAGGCTCCGGACGCAGGGACAGCAGCAGGGCCTGCTGCCCCGGCCCGAGGTGCAGTTCCTTCGCCGGTTCCCCTGGTTCCTTCCACAACGCGATCTGCCGCATCGGTGGCGCGCCGGGTTCCTGGGAGCGGCGGATCATGCCGATCGAGGTGAGCGTCAGCACGGAAGAACCCGGATCCTCGGCCAGCACCGTGGCGTACCGGCCGGGCCACCGCCGCTCAAGCTGCGGCCCGTCCATCAGCAGCGCGATGACAAGGTTGGGGCCGATCGCGTTGACCGCCGGCAGCACCGGATCGACGCGGGCAAGATCCTCACAGATCAGAACCGACAGGGTGGTGTCCCGCCGCACGACGGTGAAATGGCAGACGCGCCGGCTGACATCGATCTGCTCCCACCAGAGGCAGGTCGGATCGAGAAGGTGACCGAGGTGGTATTGACGCACCTGCGGCTTGTCCAGGCGCCAGCGATGGTGCTTCGCCTGACTCCAGGACTGACCGACGGCCTGCTTGAAGAAGCGGAAGGTCATCGCTTCGTTGCGGGGGCGCTCGGTACTGCCGCCGATCGCGCCGGACACGAACAGTTCAAGCCCGGCCATGTCGGGGTCCCGGGCCAGAAGGTCCGCCACCGCCCCGGCCTGCGCCTCCAACAGGGCGGACTCCGGCAGGACGATGCCGTGGATTTCCGCAGCCTCCCGTCGCGCCGCATGAACGAGGGTCCGCAGGAAATCGACGATGGTATCCGCAGCAACAGGCTCCCCCGCGGCATCGTGCAGCCAGCCGGGCACAAGGCGGAAGAAGCGCGCCTTGTCATCCGCCCAGCGGTCGCACGCCTTGAAGTCCTCGGCACGGATGGCATACGGCAGCGGCACCAGCAGCAGGTTCAGCGGCCGGTCATCCTTCTGGGCCGGGCGGCCGAAGCCCATGCGCCACTGCGTCTCCACGATTCCGCGGCCGGGCAGCAGGGCGATGTGATGCGTCAGCGACCGCAGGGTACAGCCCACGCGGGGCGTGTTCGTCTTGGGCTGGACGCAGGCCACGTCAGGCGGAACAAGACCCGTGCAGAGGCTGACCGGCAGATGTGGCAGCAGTCGGCAGGCGTCGGGAGCCGTATCCTCGACGCCGACATACTGCTGGAGGAAGACCCAGGCGACGGCATTCTCCTCCTTGTCGGGAACGAAGCCGATGTTCCGGCACGCCTCGTCGGCGGTGGCGAGCAATCGGACGGCGGCGGCCTGCCAGGGCCGCAGCCCGTCCGTGTCGCGGGAAGCGACCCGTTCCTCCGCTCCGTCCACCAGGACCCGCCAGAGGTCACTGACACCCCTCGGCGTCCGCCAGTCCCGGCGCCAGGCACGGCCCAGTTCGACGACCTGGTTCACATAGTCGTTGGAAAACAGATAGTCCCTCGACCATCCGGCCATGCAGGCGGGATGGGCGTAGGTCCCGTTCATTTCCACCAGCATGGCCGCCACGGCGAAGACGTCCGGCGGCCACCAGGGGCAGGTGCCGAAGCGGGACCGGGTGCCGCCGCTGCCCCTGGGCAGGACCAGATTCAGGACGTCCTTTACACGCATCGGGGGAATTTCCGGCCCAGGCCACGCCCCGAAGATCATGCAGCAGGAACCCGCCACCGTCCAGGGTCAGGCTTCCCCGTCCGGGATCGCGTCGGCCTGTCCGTCCGGGGGGACCAGGAAGGCGCGGGTGGCGCGGACGGCCTCGGCAAGGCCGACACGGTGCAGCTCCACGCCCTCCGGAAAGGCGCCCCTCAGGCGGGAGGGCATCATCGGGTCCAGCAGCACGAAGACGCCGGTGTCGTCGGCGCGGCGGACCAGCCGGCCGAAGGCCTGGCGCAGCCGCAGCCGGGTGATCATGTCGTCATGGCGGCGGGCGCGGGCCTTGCGGTCGAAATATTCCCGCCGCGCCCGGTGCAGGATGTCCGGCCGCGGCCACGGCACCCGGTCGAAGACGATCAGCCGCAGCGAGCGGCCGGGCACGTCCACCCCGTCGCGCACGGCGTCGGTGCCCAGCAGGCAGGCGTCGTGCTCGCCGCGGAAGATATCCACCAGAGTCGGCACGTCCATGCCGTCCAGGTGCTGCGCCAGGAGCGGGATGCCCGCCTGCTCCAGCGGCAGGGCGATCTTCTCGTGCACCGCCTTCAGCCGCGAGATGGCGGTGAACAGCCCCAGCCCGCCGCCGCCGGCGGCCAGGAACAGCTCCCGGTAGGCGGCGGCGACCTGGGACAGATCGTCCTTGCGCACGTCGGTGACGACCAGCACCCGCGTCTGCCGTGCGTAGTCGAAGGGCGACGGCACGGTGGCGCGCAGGGCCGGCTTGCCCAGATGGACCGCACCTGTGCGCTGCTGCGCCGCCTGCCAGTCCTGCTCCACGTCGCCGGTGCCGTCCGTCAGGGTGGCGGAGGTGACGACCATGCCGTGCGCCTGGGCGCCGACGCTGGCGGCGAAGGGCACGGTGGGATCGACCCAGTGGCGGTACATGCCCACATCCACGTCGCGGCCGTCGATGCGCTCGATCCCGAACCAGTCCACGAAGGCGGGCGGCGTCTCCCCGCCCAGTTCCTGGAGCATCTGGCGCCAGCCCGCCACCTCCATGGCGGCGCGGCGCTTCAGGCTGCGCGAGACGGCATCGAGGCGGCGGCGCGTCTCCGCCTCCAGCTCGTCCGCCCCCTCGTCCAGCATCTCGGCCAGCCGGGCGGACAGCGCCTCCAGCGGGCGGACCAGCTTCTGAAGGGCGGAGTCCAGTTCGGCCGCCGCGTCCAGCAGCCCTTCCACCGGCGGCCGCGCCTCCGTCTCCAGGCTGTAGGGACCGTCGGCGCCGGCGGCGCGGGCATAGACCTGCTGCCGCACCAGGGCCAGGAACCGCTCCACCGGCCCCTGCGGCTCGCCGCCGTGGACGCGCTGGCCCCACGCCTCGCCGGGAAGCTGGCGGGCGGCGTGGGCGATGTGGTCGAGAAGCTGCACCGCCTCCTCGTCGCCGCCGATCAGATCCTCGACCCGGCGGCGCAGGCCCCGCGCGCGGGAGCGGCCGGAGACCTCGGCCCCCAGCAGCCAGCGGCGCAGCTCCGCCGTCTCCACCGCCGTCAGATGGGCGGCGAAGGCATTGTCGGCGGCGTCGAAGACATGGTGCCCCTCGTCGAACACGAAGCGGCTGGGCACATAGGCGTCGTCGCCCCCGCCCAGGGCCGCCTGCACCATCACCAGGGCGTGGTTGGCGACCACGATGTCGGCCCGCCGGGCGCGGCGCACGGACTTCTCGATGAAGCACTTCTGGTAGTGCGGACAGGCGCTGAAGACGCATTCGCCGCGCCGGTCGGCCAGCCCCAGCGTGCGGCCGCGGCCCAGCAGGTCCACCAGCCAGCCGGGGAAGTCGCCGCCCTGCATGTCGCCATCGCGGGTGACCGCGGCCCAGCGTGCCATCAGCCCCATGGCGACGGCGACCTGCGGCATGGTCTGGGCCGCGAGCGACGCCTCCTCCAGGTTCAGCAGGCAGAGATAGTTCTCCCGCCCCTTGCGGATGACGACCTTGCGGGCCTTCTTCTCCGGGTCGGGATGCAGCCGGTCCAGTTCCTTGTCGATCTGGTGCTGGAGCTGGCGGGTATAGGTGGAGATCCAGACCGGCCCCTTGTTCTTCTCCGCCCACAGGGTCGCGGGAGCGAGGTAGCCCAGGGTCTTGCCGACGCCGGTCCCGGCCTCCGCCAGCACCAGGTTGGGGGCGCCGGGCAGGTCGCGCGGGGTGAAGGCGTGCGTCACCGCGCTGGCGTAGTCGGACTGCTGCGGCCGCGGCTCGGCGTTGCTGCCGGCCGCCACCAGCTCGGCCAGCCGGCGCCGCGCCTCGGACGGGTCCACGGCCAGATGGCCGGGCGGCGGTTCCGGCGCCTCCGCCTGCCAGTCCTTGATCCGGGCCCAGACCTGGAAGGCGCGGCGGGAGCGGTCGCCGGCGGGGCCGTGCGGCTCGCCCAGCGCCGCCAGAACGGCGGGCGTCCAGGCCCAGGCGCCCATCGCCCAGGCGACGGCGGCCGGGTCCAGCCCCGCCTTGCCGGTGCGGTCGGGACGCTCGGGGTCGGTCAGCTCGGCCAGCAGGTGCCGCGCGGCGGCGACCAGGGCCAGCGCCTCCCCCTCGGCGTCGTGCGGCCGGGCCAGCCCCAGCGCCTCGGCCAGCCCGCGCGGGGTCGGCAGGCAGAAGCTGGCCGGCCGCACGAAGGCGAACAGCTCCAGCAGGTCGAAGGCGCGTAAGGACTCCTGTCCCAGCTTCCGGGCCACGGCACGGGCATGGCAGAGCATCACCCCGTCGGCGCCCAGGCTGCCGCGGCGCAGCCGCTCGGCCGCCGCGTCGCGGCCCAGGCTCTCCACCTCCCCGTCGGGGGTGAGCAGCGTGACGCTGCGGGCGCCGACGACCAGGGCGGGAACGTCCGGCAGCAGCAGCCGGTGCCGGTCGGGGGCGGCAAGGGCGGAAGTGGGGTCCATGCGGGCGGGCGCGGTCTCGGGGACGCCGGGGATCGGGCGCGCAGTATAGGGACGGCGGGCAGCCGCGGCATCAACAAAAGGTGAACGGGGCAGCGGGGCGGTGAACCTCCCCGAAAGGGCGGCGGGATGGAACCGGCCTCCCGGCTGTTGCGACGGCGTCGGTCCGGGAAAGCGTCCGGCGGACCCGTCCGCAGCGGCCCCGGTCCGGCCAACCTCATGGAAGAGCATTGAGAGAGGAACGCACCATGACAGCCTTGCTTCCCGCCGCGGCCCGTCTCGCCGCCGCGCTCGCCGCCGGCACCCTGCTCGCCGGCGCCGCCGTCGCCCAGACCGGCCAGGGCGCCCAGAGCATGGGTACGGACCCGTCCCAGACGACCGGGTCCATGCAGTCGGGCCGGTCCGGCCAGTCGGGCGCGCCGGCCGGCATGGACCAGGAGAAGGTGCGCAAGCTCCAGCAGGCGCTCCAGGAGAACGGCCAGGAGATCTCGGTGGACGGTGCCTGGGGCCCGAACACCCGCCGCGCCGTGCAGGCCTTCCAGCAGCAGGAAGGCATCGAGGCCTCCGGCCAGCTCGACGAGGAAACCCTGACGGCGCTGGACCTGGACGCGGAGGAGTTCATGTCCGGGTCGGAACCGTCGGTCGGGCTCGGCCAGGGCGGGTCAGGATCGTCGGACGCGCTGGGCCGCAGTTCCACGGGCGGCGACGCCCTGGGCAGCGGGTCCGGCAGCAGCGGGTCGATGGGCAGCGGTTCGATGGGCAGCGGGTCCACGGGCGGCAGCCCGACCGGCAGCGACTCCCCGGCCGGCAGCCCGCTGGGCAGCGGCGCCCCCGGCTCCACGGGTTCGACCGGCAGCAGCGGCAGCACGGGGAGCAGCAGCGGCGACGGCCAGCGCCCGGGCGGCGGCTGAAGCCGGCGCGCGCCATGACCCAGCCGTGACAGGGGCATGGCATCCGGGGAAGAACGGGGCGGCCGTGCCCAGGGTGCGGCCGCCCTTTCCGTGCCTGCCCGGAGGGATGTGGCGGCAGCAGAACGCCACCGTTCCGAGGGTCCCTACCGCCGGCAGGCTGGTTTACGATTAGACTTACTGCAATTTACATAAAAGTGTATATGTTTGCCCGTAGTTCATATGGGGATATGACGGGTGGGGCGACGGGGCAATGCAACTTGATGTCGGGACGATCTTCGCCGCGATCAGTCTGGTTGCCGCCGCTCTGGCCCTGGGACTGAGCCTGTTCTGGCTCAGCAACCGTAATCTGACGGGCGTCGGGCTGTGGGCCGTGGGCGGCGCTATCGTCGGCATCGGCACCTGGGGTCTGGCCCTGCGGGGTGTCATTCCCGACGTGCTTTCCATCACCGTGGCGAACAGCGCCATCCTTGCCGGTCTCCTGCTGATCTGGGCCGGGCTGCGTCGCTTCAACGGCCGTCAGGTCCCCTGGGGCCTGGTGGTTGCCGCCACCCTGGCAACGGCGGTCAGCATGTTCTGGCTGAGCGCGGTACGGGACGACATCGTCGCCCGCGTGGCCGTGAACGCGGCCTGCCTGACCGCCGGTTACCTGCTCTGCGCCCGGGAGTTCGTGCCGCCCCGTGGGCAGCGGATCACCCTGACCGACGGCATGGGGGTGGTGGCCCTGCTCGGGCTGTCGGCGATCTATGCCTTCCGCTTCTGGCAGGCGTTCCTGTATCCGGAATCGCTGCCGGTGGCCCGGACGTCGGCGACGGATCCGGTCACCCTGCTGGCGGCGCTGACGCTCTCGCTGCTCTTCGTCCAGGCCCTGCTGCTGCTGGCGAACCGCCGCCTGCGCGAACAGATGCGCCATCTGGCGGAGCAGGCCGACCACCAGCGCCTGCGCGCGCTGGAGAGCAGCCGCAGCAAGACCGAATTCCTGGCCATGGTCAGCCACGAGTTCCGCACCCCGCTGAACGCCATCATCGGCCTGTCGGAGCTGGGACGCACCCTGCCGCCGTCCGGTGCCGAGGGCGGCCGGACGCGGGAGTACTTCTCCCTGATCCATGAGAGCGGCAACACCCTGCTGGATCTGGTGAACGATCTGCTGAACCTGTCCAAGGTGGAGGTGGCGAAGCTGCACGTCACGCCCGAGGAGGTGGACCTGGGCGCGGTGATGGCGGCAGCCCTGCGGCTGGTCCGGCAACGGGCGGATGCGCGCGGCCAGATCCTGCGGGTGGACCTGCCCGGCCCGCCGCCGGCCTGCCGGGCCGATGCCCGCGCGCTGCACCACATGCTGGTCAACCTGCTGACCAACGCCCTGAAATTCACCCCCGATGGCGGCAGCGTCACCCTGTCCGCCCTGGCCGTGCCCGGCGGCGCCTCGGTGACGGTGGCGGACACCGGCCCCGGCATCCCGGCCGACCAGCTTCCCCGGCTGCTGCAACCGTTCGAGCGGCTGGACAACAGCTATGCCCGGTCCGGTGAGGGAACCGGGCTGGGCCTCGCCCTGGTGGACGCGCTGGCCCGGCTGCACGGCGGCCACCTGACCCTGGACAGCCGCCCCGGCCAGGGCACCACCGCCACCATCTTCCTGCCCACGGCCGCACCGGCCGCCCGGCCCGAGGAACCGCCGATCGCCGCGGCCTGAGCCGGCGGAGACGCCGGAACACGGGGACCCGGAACGGCGAGAGACAGCCGCCGACGGCCCGGACGGGTGGAAGCTGCGTTGTACCCGACACCCCCACCCGTCGGGTATACAGTCTCCGATGTCGATGATCCCCCGCCTTCTCCGCCGGATGGCCGCCGTGCTGGCGGGGCTTGCCCTGCTGCTGGTCGCCCTGGCCGTTTCCTACCGCTGGGTGCCGCCGCCGGGGTCGCCGCTGATGGCGATCCGTCTGGCCCAGGGCGCCCCCGGCATCGACCGGCGCTGGGTGCCGCTGGATGCCATCTCCCCGCATCTGGTCGCCGCCGTCGTGGCGTCGGAGGACAGCCGCTTCTGCACCCACCATGGCATCGACTGGGACGCGGTCGAGGCCGCCCGTGACCACAACGAGGCGGGCGGGCGGCTGCGCGGGGCCAGCACGCTGAGCATGCAGACGGCGAAGAACGCCTTCCTCTGGCCGGACCGGACCTGGCTGCGCAAGGGGGCGGAACTGGGTTTCACCCTGTTGATCGAAGCGACCTGGCCGAAGCGGCGCATCGCCGAGGTCTATCTGAACCTGGCCGAATGGGGCGACGGCATCTTCGGGGCGGAGGCCGCGGCCCGCCGCCACTTCGGCAAGCCCGCGGCCGACCTCTCGGCGCAGGAGGCGGCGCTGCTGGCGGCGGTGTTGCCGAACCCGCGCCGCTGGTCGCCGGAGCGGCCGACGGCCTATATCCGCAACCGCGCCGCCACCATCGAACGCCGCATGGCGATCGTCCGCCGCGACGGGCTGGCCGCCTGCATCCTGGACCCGGCCTGAGCGCAGCGCCGGCAGGCGGGATCAGCCCAGGAACCAGTCGGAGCCGGGACCGCCATAGAGGACATGGACGACGCCGCGGCCGCCCTCGGCATCCGGGTCGGACAGGGCGATGTCGTCATAGCCGTCGCCGTTCACATCGCCCAGCCCGGCCACCGCCTCGCCCGCCCCTTCGATCACCAGCCCCTGCCCGCGCGGCAGCAGCCACGGATTGATCACGCCCGAGGCCCCGACCTGCGGCCCGCCGAACAGCAGCACGGTCTCGCGCACGGCCGGCAGGGCGGGGTCGCTGCGCACGCTGCCCAGCAGGATGTCCGCATAGCCGTCGCCGTTGACGTCGCCGGCCGAGGCGGCGTCACGGTTGGCCGTATCCAGGATGGCGAAGCCGGTGCTGCCGTCCAGCCGGGAGGCGCGCAGCACGTCCACGTCCGACAGGGCGCTGCCGCCGAAGACGACATAGGCCTGATCGGTGACGACCAGGAGGTCCTCCACCCCGTCGCCGTTCACATCGCCGGCATTGCGCACGACGGCCGGCGCCCCGCCGCCGCTGAGGAAGCGGAAGCCGTCGTAGGTATCGGGGGCGCCCACGTCGATCGGACCGCCGGCTCCCAGCGTGGGGCTGCCGAACACGATCCGCACGTCGGAACTGTCGTAGAAATCCTCGGTGCCGGGGTTCGATCCGGCGAAAACCAGATCGTCGATGCCGTCGGCGTTGATGTCGAGGGCCGCGACGGAGGGGGTGTAGACCCCCTGGGAAGTCGGCCCGCCGAAGCCCAGGAACACCGCCCCCTGCCCCGGCTCCAGATCGGTCGGCGAGAACGGATCGGCGAAGTCCTGCCCGCCGAACAGCACGGTCATGGTGGTGAGGCCGAGATAGCCGGAGATGGAGCCGAGGATCAGGTCCGTCCGCCCGTCGCCGTTGACGTCGGCGCCGCGCCCGTCCGTCCGGGCGCGGCCGATGTCCACGGCGAACCCCACCGTGTCGAAGGGGTCGGGCTCCAGCACGGCGCCGCGCGGCGGCTGGCGCAGATCGACCGTGGGGCCGAAGCCGCCGTCGCGACCGTAGAGCACGAAGGCGAGCGGGGTCTCGTCGCCGAAGGCGAAGCGCTGCACGTAGGACGGGGCGGCGACGACCATGTCGCCGATGCCGTCGCCGTCCAGATCGCCGACCCCGGCGATGGTCTCGCCCAGCCAGTTGAACGCTCCCAGCCCGCCGGCCGTCAGCGTGGTCGCCCCCTCCCCGGGGAAGAACAGTTGCACCGGGTCCAGCGGCCCGATCGGCGTTCCGTAGACGATGTAGGCCTCGCCCACATCCTCCGTCGGTGGATAGTCCGCCTGGACGCGGTCGGCCCCGCGCGCCCCGATCAGCACATCCGCCAGCCCGTCGCCGGTCACATCGGCACCGTGCAGCGCCCGCCCGGCCAGGTCGCCGGGCTCGGCCCCGACGATGCGGAAGCCGAGCCCGGCGTCGCCGCTCAGATCGGCGACCTGCCGGGTGCGGGTGAGGTCCAGCCCGAAGTCGCGGAAGCGGAGCTGTTCGATCCCGCGGAGGCGGTCCGTGCCTTCGTCCGTGAAGCGGGAGGAGGTGTCCACCACGTAGAGCCAGCCCTCGACCCGGTAGAACTCGAACTCCCGGAACTCACCGTCCCAGTAGGCCTTGTCCCAGCCCTCGCCGCCGTCGAGCGTGTCGTCGCCGATCCCGCCCAGGAACAGGTCGTAGCCGGCCCCGCCCGCCAGCAGATCCTGCCCCCGCCCGCCATAGAGCCGGTCGTCGCCCGTGCCGCCATAGAGCGCGTCGTCGCCGTCCCGGCCCTTGAGGATGTCGTTGCCCCCCAGGCCGCGGATCAGGTCGCGGCCGCTGCCGCCCTCGATGATCTCATTGCGCGCCGTCCCCTGCCGTACCGTCCACCCGGCCATGTCGTCCCTCTTCCCGGTTTCTTCCGCCGCCTCAGGAACCCCGGGGTGCCGCGGACGGCCCCGGTTTCCGTGGCACTAGAACCGGTGGGGTAAGCCGGGCAGGATTGCACACGCAGAACGTGAAGCATGGACACGCCGGACGGGACGGTCACGGCCCCTGCCGCCGGGGCAGCAGGCCACCGATCAGCACCTCGGCCAGCCGGGCGATCAGCCACAGGGTCAGCAGCGGCAGCACGACGATCTTGATGGCATAGGCCACCGTCAGGTCCACGACCGCATCGGCCAGCGATGCCGCCCCGGCGACGGCCCGGTTGATCTGGGCGGGGATGTCGTTGGCCTGCCGGAGGGTCTCCAGCATGCCGCCCGTTTCTCCGGTCTCCTCTCCGGCCGCTCCCGTGCTGTCAAGGCCGGGAAGCCGGATCGCGCGCAGCCGGGCGTCGCCGGACTCAAGCAGCGGGTCCACCAGCCGCTCGGCCACGGCCTCCGTCGCCATCACCGTGGCGGGCAGCCCCAGCTTGGCGATGGCGGCCGCCAGCAGCAGGATCAGCCCCGCCCGCCGCATGGCGGCGCCGGCGCTGCCCGGCAGCCAGAGCGCCGCCGCGGCCAGCACCAGCCCGGCCGGCAGCAGCACGGCGAAGCCGTAGAGGTCGCCCGCCTGCACCAGCAGCACGCTGCCGGTGAGCGCCACCGTCGCCGTCAGCATCACGGAGGAGAAGCGTTCCACCAGATCGTTCAGCGGGTCCAGCGCCTGCCCGGGGGAGACGGTGCCCTGCGCCACCACCACACCTCCCGTCACCTCCGTGGACTGGAGCACGGAGATGACGGCGTTCAGCGCGCGGGCGGTGCCGAACAGGGCCGCCGCCCGGGTCAGGTTGGCTTCCAGCCGTTCCTGGCCGGCCTGGGCCGGCGTGGTCGGCAGCAGGGCGCGCTCCGCCCGGTCGAACAGGCCGAGCCAGGCGACGACGGCGACCGCGAGGAACAGCAGCGTGGTCCCAAGCCGGGACCGCAGGGACTCCAGCATCGGCGCATTTCCTCCTTTGCCGGGGGACCCGCCGTCCCCGCGGTCCATGCAATCCAGGCGGGACGCTCCCGCCGGCCGGCGCCCCGTTGACCGTCGCGGGCGCCGGCCCTAGGGTGCCCGACCTTGGTTTCCCTTGATATGGTGGAAGAAATGTCCGGCGAACACGAACTGGCGATGCAGGCGAAGGCTTGGCCGTTCGAGGAAGCGCGCAAGCTCGTCGCGCGCTACGCCGACAAAAAACCCGCCAAGGGCTATGTGCTGTTCGAGACGGGCTACGGCCCCTCGGGCCTGCCGCACATCGGCACCTTCGGAGAGGTGGTGCGGACCACCATGGTGCGTCAGGCGTTCCAGCGCATGCTGCCGGACGTGCCGACGCGGCTGTTCGCCTTCTCCGACGACATGGACGGGCTGCGCAAGGTCCCCGGCAACATCCCCAACCAGGAGATGGTGGCGCAGCACCTGGGCAAGCCGCTGACGAAGGTGCCCGACCCGTTCGGCAAGTTCGAGAGCTTCGGGCACCACAACAACGCGATGCTGCGCGGCTTCCTCGATTCCTTCGGCTTCGAGTACGAATTCCAGTCGTCCAGCGACTGGTACCGCTCCGGCCGCTTCGACGCCGCCCTGCTGAAGGTGCTGCAGCACTACGACGAGATCATGGCCGTGATGCTGCCCACCCTGGGGGAGGAGCGGCAGCAGAGCTATTCGCCCTTCCTGCCGATCAGCCCGACCAGCGGCCGCGTGCTCCAGGTGCCGATCCTGGAGCGCAATGCGGACGCCGGCACCATCGTCTTCGCGGACGAGGACGGCCGCAAGGTCGAGCTTCCGGTCACCGGCGGCAACGTGAAGCTCCAGTGGAAGCCCGACTGGGGCATGCGCTGGTCCGCCCTGGGCGTGGATTACGAGATGTCCGGCAAGGACCTGATCCCGTCGGTGGAGCTGGCCGGAAAGATCTGCCGCATCCTGGGCGGCCAGCCGCCGGAGGGCTTCAACTACGAGCTGTTCCTGGACGAGAAGGGCCAGAAGATCAGCAAGACCAAGGGCAACGGCCTGTCGGTGGAGGAGTGGCTGCGCTACGCCCCGCCGGAGAGCCTCGCGCTCTACATGTTCCACAAGCCGCGGGCGGCCAAGAAGCTGTACTTCGACGTCATCCCGCGCGCCGTGGACGACTATCTGACCTTCGTGGAGAAGTTCGACGGGATGGAGCCCGCGCAGAAGCTGGAGAATCCCGCCTGGCACATCCACAACGGCCGCATCCCGGACGGTGTGAAGGGCACGGCGGGGCTGACCTTCGGGCTGCTGCTGAACCTCGCGGGTGCGGCGAACGCCGAGAACGCCGAGGTGATGTGGGGCTTCATCCGCCGCTACGCCCCCGGCGCCAGCCCCGAGACGGCCCCCTTCCTGGACCGGCTGGTCGAGCACGCCGTCGCCTACTACCAGGACTTCGTGAAGCCGACGAAGCGCTTCCGCGCGCCGTCGGAGCAGGAGCGGGCGGCGCTGACCGACCTGCGCGGCGTGCTGGCCGGCCTGCCGGCGGGTGCCGCGGCCGAGGCGATCCAGAACGAGGTGTTCGAGGTCGGCAAGCGGCACGGCTTCACCGAGCTGCGCACCTGGTTCCAGGCGCTGTACGAGGTGCTGCTGGGCCAGACCAGCGGCCCCCGCATGGGCAGCTTCGTCCAGCTCTACGGCGTGGCCGAGACCATCGCCCTGATCGACCGCGCCCTGCACCCGCAGGCGTCGGACGCCGGGCTGGGCTGACGGGCCGGAGTGCCGGGACCGGCGCGGGTCAGGTCGGCCTGATCCGCGCCCCAGCCCGCACCGCCCCCGCACCTGCCGGGGCGTAGGGACCCGCCAGCGCCGACAGCACGACATCGGCGCGGGCCGGGGGCGCCAGCTTCGGCAGCGGCAGCACCTCATACCCCAGGGCGGGATAGGCACCCAGAAGGCGCTCGTACTCCGCGACGGCGGCATCGAAGCCGTGCCGGCGGTCGGCGTCGGTCACATAGATCTCCGGCCAGGGCGGCGCCATGAACATCCGGGGATGATAGCGGTGCGCCGTGCAGAGCGGGCGCAGCACGGGATCGCCGGTCAGGGCCTCCAGCGCCGATGCGGCATCGACAAGGCCGCGGTCGAAGAACACCCAGCCCTCCTGCGCCGCGGCGGCCGCATGGTCGGCCAGCGCCAGATCGACCGCCCGGCGCAGGAAGGCGGCGAGATCGACCCAGGGCAGGGCGCTCCCGCCCCGCGCCGTTTCCTCGGCGATGATGCGGCGGCCGGGTTCCTCGACGACCGCATGGCCTCGCGCCTTCAGTTCGGCGAGCAGGGTGGACTTCCCACCCCCCGAACAGCCGGAGATCACGACACGTCCATTCCGCACCAGGCGGGTCCTTTCTCTGGGAACGGGGAAGCGGCGGCGAGCGCCGTCGCGCGGCGCGCCCGGCCATGCCGGAACGGCAGGCGACCCCCGCGACGGCAGGGGGAGCAACGGGCCGGAAATCGCTGGACCCGTGTTCCGAATTGAGACAAGAGCATCCGTCCCAACGCGGCGGTATCGTCCATGGAACCCTGGTCCGAATATTCACGCTTCATCGTCGCCCTGTTCGCCATGCTGACGCCCTTCGCGGCGATCCCGATCTTCCTGGGGCTGACGGAGGGGCGCACGGATGCGGAACGCAACCGCACCGCCGCCTCGGCCGCGCTGACGGTGTTCAGCGTGCTGGCCGGGTCCGCCTTCCTGGGCAACGCGGTGCTGGCCGTGGTCGGCACCAGCCTGGACAGCTTCCGGGTCGGCGGCGGCATCGTGCTGCTGCTGATCGCGCTCAGCATGCTGAACGCCACCGTCTCCGCCGTGAAGCAGACCCCGACCGAGGCGGACGAGGCGGCCAGCCGCCACGCCATCGGCGTCGTGCCGCTGGGCCTGCCGCTGCTGGCGGGGCCGGGCAGCATCTCCGCCGTCATCATCGAGACGCAGCGCGGCAGCGGCTGGGAACACACGGCGATCATCGTCGGGTCCATCACGCTGGTCTGCCTCTTCATCTGGCTGTCGCTGCGTCTGGCCGTGCCGATCGGCCGGATGATGGGCCGGACCGGGCTGAACATCATGAACCGTCTGTTCGGCCTGCTGCTGGCCGCGGTGGCGGTGGAGATCATCTCCACCGGCCTGCGCAACCTGTTCCCCGGCTGGACCACCTGAGCCGCGGCCGGGCCTCCGCTTGCGGGCTCCCTATCCCAGCGCGGCGAAGGCCCAGGTCAGCGCCCCGCCCAGCAGGGCATAGACGGCGCAGGGCAGCAGGGTCCGGCGCAGCACCTCGCCCTCGCGCCCGGCGATCCCGACCAGGGCGCAGGCGGCGATGATGTTGTGCGGGCAGATGATGTTACCCACGGCGGCGCCGAAGTTCTGGCTGCCCAGCAGCGGCAGCACCGGCAGGCCCAGCGTCTGGGCCGTGGCCTGCTGGAAGTCGGTGAACAGGATGTTCGACGCCGTGGCCGAGCCGGTGACGAAGGCGCCCAGGATGCCGACCAGCGGCGCCAGCAGCGGCCAGACCGGCCCCAGCCCGGCGGCGGCGGCATCGGCCAGGGTGGTGATCATGCCCGAATGCACCATCAGCCGGGCCAGCGCCAGCATGGCCAGCAGCGCCAGCGCCACCGTCGGCAGCCGCGCCGCGGCCCGGCGCATGGCCCCGGCCAGGGTGCCGACCCCCACCCCCTGGGCCAGCCCGCCCAGCAGGAAGCCGGCCAGCAGCATGGTGCCGGGATGGTACAGCGGCTCGACCCGGCCGCTGAAGCCGCCGGTCATGGTCCAGTCCACGACGACCGCGCGCAGCGCCTCCTGCACCGGCGGCACCAGCCGCGTCGCCAGGATCAGCGCCAGCACCGCCAGATAGGGCAGCCCGGCCCAGAGCAGGCCCCGCCCGGACACCGCTCCCGCCGCGGCGGGCACGGCCGGAACCGGGGCGGCCGCCCTGCGCCCGTCCCCGCTGCGGCGCAGGATCAGCACGAACAGCAGCCCGCCGACCAGCGCACCGCCCAGGGTCGGCAGTTCCGGCCCCACGGCGAAGGCCAGCGCCAGATAGGGCACGACGAACAGCACCGCCGCCAGCGCCGCCCAGGGCAGCACCGTCCGCCCGGTCATGCCGGCGGCCAGCGGCCCCTCCGTCACGCGGGCGTAGCGGACCAGGAACAGCAGCATGACCCAGCCGCTCATCCCGTGCAGGACCGCCACGGCCTGCGCCAGCTCCGGCCCGGAGAACGGGGTCACGGCGATCTGCGGCAGCACCGGCGTGCCGACGGCGCCGAAGCTGACCCCGATGGAATGCCCCACCAGCGCCAGCGTCACCGCCTGCACCGGGGCGAAGCCGACCGCCACCAGCATGGGGGCCGTCAGCGCCGCCGGCGTGCCGAAGCCGGCCGCCCCTTCGATGAACAGGGCGAAGAACCAGCCCAGCAGGATCGCCAGCAGCCGCGGGTCGCCCGACAGGCCGGTCAGGCTGGCCCGGATGCGGTCCACCGCCCCCGTCGCCGTCTGGAGTTCGTGCAGGCAGAGGGCCGGGAAGATGATCCAGAGGATGGTGGCGGCGAGGAACGCCGCCTCCAGCGCCACGCCGCCGAGCCCGGCCGCGACCGACGTGGACAGGGCCGAGGCACCGTCGCCGGCATCGGGCAGGGGGACCGCGACCTCGAACAGGGCGAGTGCCACGACGACGCCGAGGGCGAGACCGACCCCCGCCGCCGTCGCGGCGGGGCGGCGGAACACCACCATCAGCACCAGGATGAGCAGGATCGGCGAGAGGGCGAGCAGCGGAAGCATGGCACCTCACGGGGAAGCTGCGGGAACGGAAGAACCTGCGGCGGAGGCCGCGCCCGGTATCCTGGCGCGCGGACGGGCCGGTCAGTCCGGCTGGACCAGCATCGGCCCCAGCGGCCTGCCGCCCAGGATGTGCAGATGGAAGTGCGGCACTTCCTGATGGCTGTCGGGGCCGTGGTTGGCGATCAGCCGGTAGCCGGAATCCTCCACCCCCGCCTGCCGTGCGATCAGGCCGGCGGCGCGGATGAAGTCCAGGATCTCCTCCGGCGTCGCCTGCTCGCTGAAGTCGGCGAAGCTGGTATAGGGACCCTTGGGGATCACCAGGACATGCGTCGGCGCCTGCGGCCGGATGTCGTGGAAGGCGAGGACGTGCCTGTCTTCGTACACCTTCCTGCACGGAATTTCTCCGCGCAGAATCCGGGCGAAGATGTTGTCGGGATCGTAGGCCATGGACTCCCTTTCATGGTCGGTTGGCGGCCGGTCGGCTGGCGGCGCGGGCTCTCAGGCGTCGGCCTCCTCGGCCTTGCCCTTGGGCTTGCGGTTCTTCTTCTCCTCGATGCCGCTGGTGCCGCGGCGGCCGTCCAGGATGGCGTAGACGCGGGCCGGCTCCAGGTCCGCATCGGCCCAGAGCACGAGCAGGTGGTAGAGCAGGTCGGCCGACTCCTCCGCCAGCTTGGCTTTGTCGCCGCGGATGCCCTCGATCACCGTCTCCACCGCCTCCTCGCCCACCTTCTGGGCGATCTTGGCGCGGCCGCGGGCGAACAGCCGCGCCGTGTGCGACTGATCGGGATCGGCGCCGCGGCGGGACAGGATCACCCGGTGCAGCGCGTCCAGCACGCCGGCCCCGGCCGCGCCGTCCGTTGCGCCGGCGGGCGGCGTTCCGGCGGCCGGAGGGGCGGCGGCCGGTGGGGCGGACGGAGGGGGCACCGCTGCCGGAACCTCGGCGCCGTGGTCGGCACGGGGATTGCCCGGCTTGCAGGGGTTGCGCGGTTTCTTCTGTCCGGCCATGGCCGTCCTCATGCAAGGCGCATCGGGATGCCCGCCGCCGCCATGTGCCGCTTGGCCTGCCCGACGGAAAAGGTCCCGAAATGGAAGATGCTGGCGGCCAGCACGGCCGTGGCGTGGCCGTCGCGGATGCCGGCGACGAGGTGGTCGAGCGTGCCGACACCGCCCGAGGCGATCACCGGCACGGGCACCGCGTCGGCCACGGCGCGGGTCAGGCCGATGTCGAAGCCGGCCTTGGTGCCGTCGCGGTCCATGGAGGTCAGCAGGATCTCGCCCGCCCCCAGCTCCGCCATGCGCCGCGCCCAGTCCACGGCGTCCAGCCCGGTCGGGGTGCGCCCGCCATGGGTGAACACCTCCCAGCGCGGGGCGCCGTCGGGGCCGGGCGCCACGGCCTTGGCGTCGATGGCGACGACGATGCACTGGCTGCCGAACTTCTCCGCCCCTTCGCGCACGAAGTCGGGGCGGTGGACCGCGGCGGTGTTGATCGACACCTTGTCGGCGCCGGCCAGCAGCAGGCGGCGGATGTCCTCCACCGTGCGCACGCCGCCGCCGACGGTCAGCGGCATGAAGACCTGTTCCGCCGTGCGGCGGACCACGTCGTAGATCGTCTCCCGGTTGTCGGAGCTGGCGGTGATGTCCAGGAAGGTCAGCTCGTCCGCCCCGGCCGCGTCGTAGAGGCGGGCCTGTTCCACCGGATCGCCCGCATCCACCAGATCGACGAAGTTCACGCCCTTGACGACGCGCCCGTCCTTCACGTCCAGGCAGGGGATGACGCGGGCCTTCAGCACCGGGCGTCCTCCGGGCCGGCGGTCAGCGCCAGCGCCTGCCGCGGGTCGATGCGGCCGTCATAGAGCGCGCGGCCGACGATCACCCCCTCGATCCCGGTCTCGGCCTCCGCCTTCAGCGCCAGCAGGTCGGAGAGCGCATGCACCCCGCCCGAGGCGATCACCGGCGTCGTCAGATGCACGGCGAGATCGGCCGTCGCCTCGACATTCACGCCGCCCATGGCGCCGTCGCGGTTGATGTCGGTGTAGACGATGGCGGCCACCCCGGCATCCTCGAAGCGCAGCGCCAGATCCAGCGCCCGCACGTCGGAGGTGGTGGCCCAGCCCTCCACCGCGACATGGCCGTCGCGGGCATCGATGCCGACGCAGATGCGGCCGGGAAAGGCGCGGCAGGCATCCTTGACCAGATCGGGGTCGCGCAGCGCCACGGTGCCCAGGATGACGCGGCGGATGCCGCGGCCCAGCCATTCCTCGATCGTGGCCATGTCGCGGATGCCGCCGCCGAGCTGGACCGGGATCGTGACGCGCTCCAGGATGCGGGACACGGCGTCGGCATTGACCGGCCGGCCGGCGAAGGCGCCGTTCAGGTCCACCAGATGCAGCCAGCGGAATCCCTGGTCCTGGAAGGCGGCCGCCTGGGCCGCGGGGTCCGGGTTGAAGACGGTGGCCTGGTCCATGTCGCCGCGCAGCAGCCGCACGGCCTGCCCGTCCTTGAGGTCGATCGCCGGATAGATGTTCATGGGTTCCGCCCGCTGTCGCCGGCGGCGCCCTCGGGGCCGTCCGCCGGATCGTCGTCCAGGTTCTTGGTGTAGAAGTATCCGGCGAACACCCGGCCATGGGCCATGGCGTAACGGGGGTGGACACCCCAGCGCCGGTATCCGAGGGATTCGTAGAGCGCGATGGCCGCCTTCTGGCTGTCGCGCACGTCCAGGTTCAACACCCGGAAGCCGCCGCGGCGCGCCTCCTCCTCCACCGCCAGCGTCAGCATCCGGGCCAGCCCGTGCCCGCGCGCCCACGGCGCGACGAAGCTGGTCGTCAGCGTGGCGGCGAAGTGCTGCGATTCGTTGTTGCGGGTCGGCCGCACGAGCTGGGCCGAGGCGCAGACCACCCCGTCCAGCCGGCCGACGAACAGGATCCGCTCCGGCACCGCCATGACGCCGCGCCAGTAGCGCTCCTGGGCCTCGCGCTCCGGTGGAGCGACCCAGCCGAAGCCGCCGCCGTCCAGGATGGCGGCGTCGGCCGCGTCGCACAGGTCATGCAGGTCGCCGCGCCGCAGCTCCTCCACGATCTCGACGGTGGACCGGGCCTTGAGACCGCTCACCATGGGCGTCCTCCGGGGGGATCGGCGGGCTTAGGGCCGCCAGGAGAGGAAGTTGGCGATCAGGCGCAGGCCGGCGGCCTGGCTCTTCTCGGGGTGGAACTGGGTGCCGACCAGGGTGTCGCGGCCGACGACGGCGGCGACCGGGCCGCCATAGTCGCATGTCGCCAGCACCTGCGCCGGATCGGCGGGGACCATGTGGTAGGAATGCACGAAATAGGCGTGGGTGCCATGCTCCAGCCCGGCCAGGACGGGATGGTCGGGCCGGGCGAGGCGCAGCTCGTTCCAGCCCATGTGCGGGATCTTCAGGGCCGGGTCGGCCGGGGTCAGCGGCACCACCTCGGCATCCAGCCAGCCCAGCCCCTCGTGCCGGCCGTGCTCCAGCCCGGTCCGGGCCATGAGCTGCATGCCGATGCAGATGCCCAGGAACGGCCGGCCGCGGCGCAGCACCGTCTCCTCCAGGGCGGCGATCATGCCCGGCACGGCGGCAAGGCCGCGGCGGCAGTCGCCGAAGGCACCGACGCCGGGCAGCACGACGCGGTCGGCCCGCAGCACGACCTCCGGGTCGGCGGTGACGGCGATCTCGGCGGCGATGCCGCTGTCGGCGGCGGCGCGCTCCAGCGCCTTGGCGGCCGAGCGCAGGTTGCCCGAGCCGTAGTCGATCAGTGCGATGATGCTCATGCCCGGCCCCCCGGCCCTGCGGACACGTCCCGCGCGGTGGCGGCGGGTCTGGTCATGCTGTCTCTGTCCGGTCCGGTCACAGCGATCCGCCCAGCACACCCTTGGTCGAGGGCACGGCATCCGCCTTGCGCGGGTCGATCTCCACGGCGGCGCGCAGGGCGCGCGCCAGCGCCTTGTAACAGCTCTCCACGATGTGGTGGTTGTTCTCGCCGTACAGGGTTTCGACGTGCAGGGTGGCGCCGGCCGCCTGGGCGAAGGCCTGGAACCATTCCTTGAACAGTTCGGTGTCCATCTGGCCCAGCTTGTCGCGGCTGAAGGCCACCTTCCAGATCAGGTAGGGCCGGTTGGACAGGTCGATGGCGGCGCGGGTCAGCGTCTCGTCCATCGGGACATAGGCGTGGCCGTAGCGCTGGATGCCGCGGCGCTCCCCCAGCGCCTTCGCCACCGCCTCGCCGATGGCGATGCCGGTATCCTCGGTCGTGTGGTGGAAGTCGATGTGCAGGTCGCCCTCCGCCGCCACCTCCAGATCGATCAGGGAGTGGCGGGAGAGCTGCTCCAGCATGTGGTCCAGGAAACCGATGCCGGTGGAGACGGCATAGCGGCCGGTGCCGTCCAGGTCGATGGCGACCCGGATGCGGGTTTCCCGGGTCGTGCGCTCCACCGTGGCGCGGCGGGCGGGGATCGGGGCGGGGGTGCTGCTGTCCATGGCCCTAGGTAACAACGCCCGGCGGCGTCTGTCCAGCAGGCCCGGCCCGAGCGTCCGGCATCGCTGCGGTGCCGGACGCGGGAGGCGCCGCCCGGCGGTCGCCGGCTTGCCGGGGCCAGGGGCGCGGGGTAGGCTTTCCACCCGCAGAACGGGAAGATTCTGATGAAGGGGACCGCATGACGGGAGGGGGCCGGCGCAGGAACGTCCGGCGGCGCGGGCCGGCGCTGCTGCTGCTTCCCTGGCTGGCCGGCTGCGGCGGCGGGGCGGTGCTGCCGCCCCTGCCCGGCCCGCCCCCCGCTTCCCCGGAGCCGGCCGGCATCGCCTGGGACGACTCCGCCCCGGGGCCGGGACCGGAGAGCCGGCCGGTGCCGCTGGGCATCCAGGGGCTGGCATTCGACATCCCGCGCGGGTCGGACGCGGGCAGCCACCGCTTCGGCCTGCTGTGCGGGCCACCTTATACGAGGGTGACCTGGGTGCCGCCGCGCTTCGGCCGCGGCGACCTGGAGGATCTGGTCCACGAGACGCTGACGGCGCAGGGCTTCGACGTGGCGGGCGATCCCGACGATCCCTTCGCGGCGGCGGACCGGCGGCGGGCGGAGATCCTGCTGGCCGGGCGGCTGGTGGCGGCGCGCTACGATCTCTGCAACGCCGTCAACCTGTGGACCGCCTGGTCGGAGGGGCAGAGCGGGGAGGCCGCCGTGCGGGTGGAGTGGACGCTGTACGCCCGCACCGACCGCGCCGTCCTCTTCCGCGCCGTCACGGACGGCCACGCCCGGCTGGCGGAGGCCAGCCCCGACGGCCGGTTCCTGCTGCTGCACGGGGCGCTGGCCGATGCCGTGGCGGCGCTGGGACGCCTGCCGGGTTTCCGCACCGCCCTGGGCCGCACCGCCCTGGGCCGGACCGCCCTGGACCGGGACGGCCCGACAATGGTCCAGGCGGCAGGTCCGGCGGCTCTCCCGGCGGTTCTCCCGCCCGCCGCCCCGGACCTGCCCTGGATCGAGCTGCCGGCGGTGACCGGGTCTGCGCCCGCCAGCACCCCGCTGCGGATCGGGGACGGCCGGGGCGTGGTGCTGACGGCGGACGGGCTGGCGCTGGCGGCGGTCCAGCCCGCTGTCCTGGCCGCTCCGGTGCCCGTCCTGCTGCCGGACGGGCGCGCCGTCACCGCGACGGTGGAGCGGACGGCCCCCGGCGCCGGCGTCGCCCTGCTGCGCCTGCCGCCGGGGGACCACACGGCACGGCCGCTGCGCCTGTCACGCCCGCGCGTCAGCGAGCCGGTGCGGGCGGAGACGGGGAGCGGGTCCCTGGACGGGATCGTCGCCATGGCGCCGCCGGCCGGTCCCGTGCTGGCGGAACTGCCGGGGCTGTCCGTCCGGGCCGGGCTGCCGCTGCTGGACGCCGCCGGCCGCGTCGTCGCCCTGGGCGTCCCGGCCCCGCCCGGCGCGGGTCCGCCGGAGCCCGGAACCGGCTGGTTCCTGCCCGTGACCGAGGCGCTGCGGGGACTGCGCCTGCGCCCGGAAGCGTTGCCGCATCCGGGGGAGTGACCGCACGGGCCGCTTGACCCCCGGCACCGTCTGCCCACCTATCAGGAGCCGACCGACGGGCCGGGTTCCTGCGCCCATGCCCTTCCGGTCCCGTCCCGGAGCCCTTTCGAGACCGTTCATGCGCTACACGTCCGCTTCGTCGCCCGAACCCGTCCAGTGGCACGGCACCACCATCCTGTCCGTGCGCAAGGACGGACAGGTGGTCATCGCCGGCGACGGTCAGGTCTCCATGGGCCAGACCATCATCAAGTCCAACGCCCGCAAGGTGCGCCGGCTGGCCGGCGGCGGCGTGATGGCCGGGTTCGCCGGCGCCACCGCCGACGCCATGGCGCTGTTCGAGCGGCTGGAGGCGAAGCTGGAGCAGCATCCCGGCCAGCTCGCCCGCGCCTGCGTGGAGATGGCGAAGGACTGGCGGACCGACCGCTACCTGCGCCGGCTGGAGGCGATGATGGCCGTGGCCGACCGCGATGTCAGCCTGGTCATCACCGGCACCGGCGACGTGCTGGAACCGGAGGACGGGCTGATCGGCATCGGCTCCGGCGGTGCCTTCGCCCTGTCCGCGGCGCGCGCGCTCGTGGACATCCCCGGCATGGACGCCGAGGCCATCGCCCGCAAGGCCATGCGCATCGCCGGCGAGATCTGCGTCTACACCAATGCCTCCATCACGCTCGAGAAGATCTGAGCCATGACCTCCTTCTCCCCGCGCGAGATCGTCTCCGAACTGGACCGCTACATCGTCGGCCAGCACGAGGCCAAGCGGGCCGTCGCCATCGCGCTGCGCAACCGCTGGCGCCGCCAGCAGCTCCCCGAGGGGCTGCGCGAGGAGGTGCTGCCGAAGAACATCCTGATGATCGGCCCGACCGGCGTCGGCAAGACGGAGATCGCCCGCCGGCTGGCCCGTCTGGCCCAGGCGCCCTTCCTGAAGGTGGAGGCGACGAAGTTCACCGAGGTCGGCTATGTCGGCCGCGACGTGGAACAGATCATCCGCGATCTGGTGGAGATCGCCATCGGCCTGACCCGCGAGCGGCTGCGCAAGGAGGTCGCCAGCAAGGCCGAACTGCGCGCCGAGGACCGCGTGCTGGAGGCCCTGGTCGGGGCCAACGCCAGCGGCGAGACGCGGCAGAAGTTCCGCAAGATGCTGCGGGAGGGCCAGCTCAACGACCGCGAGATCGAGATCCAGGTGCAGGACACCTCGGTCCAGGGCCTGCCCACCTTCGACGTGCCGGGCATGCCCGGCGCCCAGATGGGCATGATCAACCTGGGCGACATCTTCGGCAAGGCGCTGGGCGGCCGGACCAAGGTGCGCCGCATGAGCGTGTCGGAAAGCTACGACGTGCTGATGGCCGAGGAGTCCGACAAGCTGCTGGACCAGGAGAAGGTCGTCTCCGAAGCCATCCAGTCGGTGGAGCAGAACGGCATCGTCTTCCTGGACGAGATCGACAAGATCACCGCCCGGTCGGAGGTGCGCGGCGGCGCCGACGTCAGCCGTGAGGGCGTGCAGCGCGACCTGCTGCCGCTGATCGAGGGCACCACCGTCAACACCAAGCACGGGCCGGTGAAGACTGACCATGTGCTGTTCATCGCCTCGGGCGCGTTCCATCTGGCGAAGCCGTCGGACCTGCTGCCCGAGCTGCAGGGCCGCCTGCCCATCCGGGTCGAGCTGAAGGCGCTGTCGCAGGAGGATTTCCGCCGCATCCTGACCGAGCCGGAAGCCAGCCTGATCAAGCAGTACAAGGCGCTGCTGGCGACGGAGGGGATGACGCTGGACTTCACCGACGACGGCATCGACGAGCTGGCCCGGCTGGCGGCGGACATCAACCGCTCGGTGGAGAACATCGGCGCCCGCCGCCTGCACACGGTGCTGGAGCGGCTGCTGGAGGAGATCAGCTTCACCGCGTCCGACCGCAGCGGCGAAAGCGTCACCATCGACGCCGCCTATGTCCGCGGCCAGCTCCAGGGCCTTGCCCAGAACACCGACCTGTCCAAGTTCATCCTCTGAGGGCGGGGCCGTCCCCCTCCGACGACGGGCGCCCGGCAGACCTCGGGCGCCCGTTGATTGCCTCCCGGACGGCCTGAAACGACGCCATCTCCCTCCCCCGATTCCCGCGTGGACCTCGGTCCTGACAAGGGAAACTCGGACGGGCAGCGTCACTGGCCGCCGCGCGGCCCGAAGATGATGACCAGGGCACCGGAAACGCAGAGCACCGTGCCGAGTGTGTCCCAGCGGTCGGGGCGGCTGCCCTCGACCAGCCACATCCAGACCAGCGATGTCAGGATGTAGATGCCTCCATAGGCCGCATAGGCCCGGCCGGCCAGATCGCTGTCGATGCGGGTGAGCGCCCAGGCGAACAAGGCGAGGCTTGCCATTCCGGGGATCAGCCACAGCGGCGATCTGTCCAGCCGCAGCCAGGCCCAGAAGGCGAAGCAGCCGCCGATCTCCGCGACGGCGGCCAGCAGATAGGTCGCTATGGTCGCCATCCCAACCCCCCGGTTCAACGATACCGACGTGCGTCGGCGGGTGGGGGAGCGGGCGCCCGGGCAGGCGCAGACCCCGGAACCGTCGAGGTCATGGAACGTCGCCCCCCGCCGCCGGGTAGCGCAGTTCGACCATGGGGCCGTGGCGGCCGCACTCGCGCCAGCCCAGGCGCGCGGTGATGCGGCGGACGGGGTTGTCCTGGTGGTGGTGGATGTGGACCGGGCGGCCCAGCAGGTCGGCGGTCCGGCGCAGGGCGCGCAGCACGCCCACCGCGACTCCGCCGCCGCGCCGGTCGGGCAGCAGCGCGATCTCCACCCCCTGGATGCGCGACGCGCGGCTGAGCACGTCCAGCACCTGATAGCCCACCGGCGCGCCCCGCAGCAGCAGCAGGTCGATCCAGGCGCCGGGGAACACCGTCTGCCAGCCGGTGCGCTGCACCCGCCACTGCATGTCCAGGATCTGCCCCAGCACCGGCTGCGGGATGCCGGACAGCTCCGCCCCGCGGAAGGCGTCGAAGACGCCGCGCACGAAGGGCCAGTCCGCCTCCTCTACCGGGCGGAAGTCGAGCCCCGGCACGAGACCGCGGGCCAGAGCATAGTAGGGGTGGTCTGCGCGCGCGGGATGATCGGCGTCGGGACCAGTATGCGGATCGGACGACAAGGGATTTACCTTACACGGTGCAGTGGGCATAGTCGCGCAGGCCGCGCCCCAAGGAAAGCCCGCCCGATGATCGTCCACGGCGTTGATCTCTCGAAACTCCCCCTGCTGACCGTCGAGCAGTTCGAGCACGCGGTCGGCCGGACCTTCCTGCTGGAGACGGTGCCGGAGCCGGTGGCGGTCCGCCTCGACTCGGTGCGGCGCTTCCCGAAGCTGAGCGTCAGCCTGCGCGAACCCTTCACGGCCTTCTTCTCCAGCGCGTCGGACGTGCAGTTGCTGGAAGGGCTCTACAAGGCCACGCTGGACGGCGACACGACGCTGGAGCTGTACCTGATCCCGATCGTCGCCCCGCCCGGCCGGCGCTGCTACCAGGCCGTCTACAACTGACGGACGGCCCCGCGGCGGCAGAGGCGCCGAACCGGAAGGGCGAACGGAAAGGGGCGGAACCGTGCGGTCCCGCCCCTGTCATCGCCTCTGCCGAGGGCGCCCGCGTCAGTCGCGCGGCGGCCAGAGGCCCTGGAGGCAGAAGCAGAAATTGATGCACTGCCAGGGCTGCATCATCGACACCGGGGCGGTGCCGCCGGCATTGCCGACGGTGATGCTCGGCGGCTGCACCGTGCCCGACGCGATCGGCACGGCGGTTCCGCTGGCGGGGCCGTAGATCTTCACGGTGACCGCATCGCCGCCGAAGTCGCCGGCCGCCGCCGTCAGGTACTTTCCCACCGCCGGGGCGCTCGAATCGGCGGGGCCGGTATAGGCGCTGAGCGTCACCGATCCGCCGCCGCCGGTCGCCTGCGCGGCATGGGTGTGGACCGGCATCTGGCTCTGCGTCAGGTTGACCTGCTCCTGGCCGCCGCTCTGGCCGATCACGCGGTTGGTCGTCGGCGGGATGCCGCCGCTGCCGGGGAACTGGCCGGCGCCGACGGGGACACGGCCGCGCAGGTCGGGCAGGGCGAAATTCGTCGAGCCGTTGCCGCCATAGGTAGCACCGATCAGGGCGAAGACCGCCTGGTTGCCGTTGACCGGCAGGATCTGGCCCATACACAAGGACCAGTTCGACGGTGCCCAGGACACCGCCCAGGGCATGATCGTACCGATGAAGGGATCAGACATTACGAAACCTCCCCTTTCTGTGAGCCCGCCTGCGGCTGCCGCGGCAGCGTGGTGCGGTGGACGGCACCCCGCACCCGCCACCTCGGCGGGTCCTTGGCGGTACAATCCGGGGTAAGCCTAACCTCGTACCTATAAAGGAGAAACAGAAATCTCCGTGACTCCTGTCGCGGGAAACGGGAATAGCGCCAGGATGTCACAGACACACCATCGCCGCCATCAGGGCGCCGCTTACAACTGTATGGAGGCTGGCGACGACGCACCATGGCCTGCGGCCGGGACCCGTCCCCCGGACACCGCCATCCACAGGCCGGTCATCCGGCGCGACGGGCCTGCCTGGGTTCTGGCGAGCAAGCGGGGGAACGGTTAAGGTCCCGGGGACGAACAAGAACAGCCCACGGGAGGAGGCAGAATGCTGCGTGGACTCATGATGGACCGGCCCCTGATGATCTCGTCGATCCTCAGGCATGCCGCCCTCTATCACGGCACCGCCACCATCGCCTCGCGCTTCGGCACCGAGAAGCCGCACAGATACACCTACCGCGACGCCTGGGCGCGCACCCGGCAGCTCGCCAACGTGCTGGTCGAGCTGGGCATCAAGCCCGGCGACCGGGTGGCGACGCTGGCCTGGAACGACCACCGGCATGTCGAGCTGTACTACGCCATCGCGGGCATCGGCGCCGTCGTCCACACGGTCAATCCCCGGCTCTTCCCCGAACAGCTCATCTACATCTTCAACCATGCCGCCGACGAGGTGCTGTTCGTCGATCCGATGTTCGTGCCGCTGGTGGAGAAGCTGAAGCCCCACCTGAAGACGCTGCGCACCATCGTCGTGATGACCCGGCCCGAACTGATGCCGCAGCAGAGCAGCCTGCCCAGCCTGCTCTGCTACGAGACGCTGATGGACGGGGCGAAGCCCGATTTCGACTTCCCCGAGTTCGACGAGAACACGGCCGCCGGGCTCTGCTACACCTCCGGCACGACGGGCAACCCCAAGGGCGTGCTCTACAGCCACCGCTCCACCGTGCTGCACGCCTACGGCTTCCTGGCCATTCCGGGCATGGAGGTGCGCTCGCACGACACCGCCCTGGTGGTGGTGCCGCTGTTCCACGCCAACGCCTGGGGCTATCCCTACTCGGCCCCCATCATCGGGGCCAGCATGGTGCTGCCGGGGCCGAAGCTGGACGGCCGCTCCGTCTATGAGCTGATGGAGGAGGAGAAGGTCACCGTCTCCTCCGGCGTGCCCACGGTCTGGCTGGGGCTGCTGGCGCATCTGCGCCAGTCCGGCGCCCGCTTCAGCACGCTGAAGGCGGTCACGGTCGGCGGCTCGGCCCTGCCCAAGGCGATGATCGAGGAGTTCGAGCAGGGCCACGGCGTCACCTGCATCCAGGGCTGGGGCATGACGGAGATGAGCCCGCTGGGCACCGTCGGCACCCTGGCGCCCGACCAGTTGCAGCAGCCGGCAGAGGTCCAGCACGAGCTGAAGATGAAGGCCGGCCGCGCCGTCTACGGGGTGGAGATGAAGATCGTCGGCCCCGACGGGTCGGAGCGGCCGCGCGACGGCGTCGCCTATGGCGAGCTGGTGGTGCGCGGCCCCTGGATCACCGCCGGCTACTACAACGACGAACAGGCGAACATCGGCGCCTTCACCCCCGACGGCTGGTTCCGCACGGGCGACGTCGCCACCATCGACGACCGCGGCTTCATGGCCATCGTGGACCGGGCCAAGGACGTCATCAAGTCGGGCGGCGAGTGGATCAGCTCCATCGACCTGGAGAATGCCGCCATCGGCCATCCCGCCGTGCAGGAAGCCGCCGTCGTCGGCGTGCCGCATCCGAAGTGGCAGGAGCGGCCGCTGCTGGTCGTCGTCCCGCGGGAGGGCAGGACCGTCGAGAAGGAGGAGCTGCTGGCCTGGCTGTCCGACAAGGTCGCCAAGTGGTGGCTGCCGGACGACATCGTGGTGATGGAGCAGCTTCCGCACACGGCCACGGGCAAGATCCTGAAGACGGCCCTGCGCAAGCAGTTCGCCGACTACCGCCTGCCGGGGGCCGAAGCCGCCGAATAGGCGGCCGGACGGACCCGGACGGACAGGAACGGCAGGGCCTTTCCGGCGGCGCCGGGAAGGCCCTATCGCTGTCCGAAGGCGGCGACCAGGGGGACGCGGGTGGCGCGGATGGCCGGGAACAGGCCGCCGATGAAGCCGACGACCAGCGCCAGCGTCACCCCCTGCATCACCAGCCCCGGGGTGAGCCGGAAGCTGAACACCACCTGGGTGAAGCTGCCGCCGAAGGTGCTGGCCGTCAGCCCGTCGAAGAAGACCCAGGTCAGCAGCGCGCCGACCACCCCGCCCAGGCCGGCCAGCGCCAGACTCTCCACCAGCGTGCCGACGAAGGCGGGGATGCCGCCGAAGCCCAGCGCCCGCAGGGTGGCGATCTCCGTCGTGCGGGCGGCGACCGAGCTGTACATGGTGTTCAGGGCGCCGGCGAGCGCGCCCATCGCCATGGCGATGGCGAGCGGCCAGCCCAGGCTCTGGATCAGCCCGCCGGTGCCCGCCGCCTGATCGGCGAAGTAGGTCTGCTCCGTCTTCGCGTCCAGCTTCAGGCGCGGGTCGGCATCGACATAGGTCTTCAGCGCCGCCAGCGCGTCGGGTCCGTCCAGCCGGACCCGGATGCTCTGGTAGAAGTTGCTGCGGTTGAACAGGCTCTGCACCGTGCCGACATCGGCCCAGAGTTCGGATTCGAAGACGCTGCCGCCCATCTCGAAGATGCCGACCACGGTCCAGGTGCCGGTGCCCAGCCGCACCGTGCTGCCGGGTTCGAACCCGGCGAACTCGCTCAGCAGCGAGCGGCCGACGATGATCTCCGCCGCACCAGGCTCGAACATCCGGCCCTCGACGATGCGGAAGCCCTGGCGGATCGCCTCCCCTTCCGGACCCAGCCCGCGCAGGGCGATGTTGGCCTTGGTGCCGCTGGCCCGCTTGAGCCCGTCCACGATGAGGTACAGCTCGCCCGAGACCAGCGCCTTGCCGTCGGCCCCCCGGGCGATGCCCGGCGCCTCCTCGATCAGGCGGAGCTGGTCGCGGCCGACGGAGCTGTTGATCTCCACGCTGGCGCCGCCGCGCAGCAGCACCGCCACGTCCGGCGAGCCGGTGCCGCGCAGGGTCTGCCGGAAACCGTTCGCCATCGCCAGGAAGGACAGCAGCACCGTCACCACGAGCGCGATCGCCACCACCGTGGACAGCGACACCCAGAAGCGGCGCGGGATGCTCTTCAGGTTGATCGCCGTGACGGCGACGATCTGGTTCAGCAGGCGCACGGGCTCAGTCCCTCCCCAGGGCGGTGACGATGCTCATGCGCAGCGCGTTCAGCGCCGGCACGACGCCGGTGACCAGACCCAGCAGCAGCATCAGCCCCACCCCCAGGAAGGCCGTCTGCGGCACCAGCCGCAGGCCCGGCGCGAAGGCGCCGGCCATCGGCGCCAGCACGGCGCAGGCCGCCGCCGCCGCGATCAGTCCCGGAATGCCGCCCAGCAGGGCCAGCAGCACGCTCTCCCCCAGCACCATGCGGAAGATCCGGCCGCTGGGGAAGCCCAGTGTCTTCAGCACCCCGATCTCCCGCGTGCGCTCGCGGATCGCCATGACCATGGTGTTGCCGACGATCATCAGGATGGTCAGGAAGGCGGCCCCCACCACCAGCGTCACGATCAGGGCGATGTTGCCGAGCTGGGCGGCGAACTGCTTGTTGAACGCCCCCTCGGTCGTCGTCGAGGTCTCGAAGGGCGAATTGGCGAACATGCCGTCCACGGCGGCGACGACCCTGTCGTTCACCTCCGGCCCCGTCGTCTCGACCAGGACGGAACCGATGAAGTCCTTCCCGAAGCTGCGCGTCTCGTTGAAATAGTCGTAGTGGAAGGCCACGAGGTTGGTGTCCACCCGGTCGCGCGCCGGCCGGAAGATGGCGGCGATGGTGAAGTCCCAGGTGCGGGTGCCGGTCGTCCGGTTGGTGAAGATGGTGCTGGACAGCGGCACCCGGTCGCCGACCTGCCAGCCGTATTTCCGCGCCACCGCCTCGCCCACCGCCAGGCTGCCGCGGTCGCGCAGGAACGCCTCCCGCTCGGCCGGATCGAAGGCGAAGTCCTCGCGGAAGATCTCCAGATAGGTCTCCGGCTCCACCGCGAAGGTGACGATGAAGTTGCGCGGCTCCTGGAAATAGCCGCCGAACCAGTTCCAGTGACTGGCCACCCGCACGCCTTCCACCCCCCGCACCCGGTCCAGGTAGGCCAGCGGCAGCGGCTGGGTGAAGTTGATCCGGTTGACGACAACCAGCCGGTTGTCGGCCGCCGCCGCCTCGGCCGAGTTGAAGGCCCGCTCGAAGCTGGCCAGCACGCCGAAGATCAGGAAGGCGACGAAGATGCTGACCACCATCAGGAAGGCCCGCAGCTTGCGCCGGAACAGGTTTCTGCGGACCAGGTAGAAATCGTCCATCCCCGCCCCCGTCAGGCCGCGTCCAGGTCGCGCTCGACGAACTGCCCCTTGTCCAGGTGCAGGACGCGGCGGGCGTAGCGGGCGGCCTCCGGGTCGTGGGTGACCATGACGATGGTCTTGCCCATCTCCCGGTTCAGCAGTTGCAGCATCCGCAGGATCTCGTCCGCCGTGGTGCGGTCGAGATCGCCCGTCGGTTCGTCGCAGAGCAGCATCTTGGGGTCGGAGACGACGGCGCGGGCGATGGCGACGCGCTGCATCTGGCCGCCCGACATCTCCCGCGGGTAGTGGCCCATGCGGTCGCCCAGATCCACCAGCCGCAGCGCGATCTCCACCCGCCGCCGCCGCTCGGCCGCGTCCAGGCGGGTCAGCAGCAGCGGCAGTTCCACGTTCCGCGCCGCCGTCAGCATCGGCATCAGGTTGTAGAACTGGAAGATGAAGCCGACATTGGCGGCGCGCCAGTCGGCCAGCGCCCCTTCCGACAGGCCGTCGATGCGCACGCCGTCGAACTGGACCGCGCCGGAGGTCGGCCGGTCGATGCCGCCCAGCAGGTTCAGCAGCGTCGTCTTGCCCGACCCGCTGGGTCCCATGACGGCGACGAAATCGCCGCGCGGGATCGCCATGTCCAGGCGGTCGAAGATGGTGATCGTCTCCTTCGCCTTGATGAAGCGCTTGGAGACTTCGGTCAGCCGGATCAGTGCGTCGCCCATGGTCTTTCCCGCTGTCGGCCGGCGCCGCTGCCGGCCGGTCCGTGCCCGTTCCGTTTCCGTCCGTCCCCGGCCGCCCGCGTCAGGCGCGGTCCTCCAGGAAGGTCACCTTCGCCGCCATGTCGGGCAGGATGCGCGGATCGCGCCCGTCGAACCCGATGCGGACCTGGATCGTCGCCTTGTCGCGGTTGGCCGTCGGCACCACCGCGATGACCCGGGCCGGAATGCGCCAGTCCGGATAGGCGTCCAGCACCGCCTCCACCCGCTGGCCGGCGACGACGCGGCCGATATAGGCCTCGTTCACGTCCACCTCCACCTCCAGGCTGTCCATGTCCACGATGGTGCAGATGCCGGTGCGGGTGAAGCCGCCGCCCGCCGACACCGGAGAGATGATCTCTCCCGGCTGGGCGTTCTTGTCGATCACGACTCCGGAGAAGGGGGCCGCGATGGTGTATTTCGAGAGCTGCTCCGCCCGGCGGGAGACGTCCAGCTTAGCCGTCTCGATCTGGGCCTGTGCCGCCCGGATCTGGGCGCGCAGGGAGTCCACGCGGGCCTGCGCCTTGATCAGGTCCGCCTCGCTGGCGTTGGCATTGCGCGACAGGCTGCGGACCCGCTTCAGCGTGCTCTCGGCGTCGCGCAGGTCCGCCTGGTGGCCGGCGACGGTCGCCTGCGCCTGGTCCACGGCGGCGCGGGCCAGCGACAGGTCGATCTCCGCGAGCGCGGCGTCGAGCCGGGCCAGCACCTGCCCCTCTTCGACCCGCATCCCCTCCTCCACCAGCACGTCCACGATGCGGCCGGTGATCTCCGCCGCCACGGTGGCCTTGCGGCGGGCGACGATGTAGCCCGAGGCGACCAGCGAGCCCGCCCGCGGCACCGCCGGAGCGGCGGCGGGCACCGGAGTGGCGGGCCGCGCCTGGGCCGTGGAGGCTGTCGTGGTGGCGGCCGGTTCGGAACGGGGGGCGGCGGCGGGCGGCGGCGCCTTGGCCGGCGCGCGCTCGGCGGTGCGGGCCGGCGGCTGACCGTCGATCATGTACCAGTAGGCGCCGGCCGCGACGATGCAGCCCGCGGCCAGCCCGGCCGCCACGGTCTTCCAGGGCACGCCGCGCCGGGCGGGGGGGCGGGTCCGGTCGATCGTGAGGGCGCGCAAGAGCGCCGCCTTGTCTTCCTGCATCATCCTACCTCGTCGGCCGGCCGGTCGGCCGGCGGTCCGTCACGCGCCATGACTATGGTATTAGGTCCATGGGATGAAAAGCGCGCGGCGGCAAGATTGCACCGCGATGGCACGCCCGCCACCACAGCGCGGACCGGCCCCCGTCCTGTCAGCACCCGGCCTGTCACTGCTCGACCAGCACGTCCTCCAGCGGGCGGCGGGCGGCGGCGGGCACGCTCTGCTGCGGATAGCCGATCCGCAGCAGAAGCTGCGGCACCCCGTCGCCTGTGCAGTTGAAGCGCGGCAGCAGATCGCGCAGCCGCGGCCGCAGCTCCGGCACCTCGATCGGTTCGTTCAGGAAGGCGGCGGCCAGCCCGGCCCCGGTCAGGGTCAGCAGCACCCGCGACAGCGCCCGCCCCGCCGCCAGCCAGTCGGCCGGGGTGTCGCCCGGCGTCGTCAGCACGGCCAGCGCCGGGGCGTCCCGGGCCAGACGGCTGTCCTTCGCGGCCACGCTGTCGCCCTGGTCGGTGAAGCGGATGACCAGCGCCCCCACGGCCGAGAGCGCGTCGGGCAGGCCGAACGCCCGGGCGGACAGGCCGTCCTGGTCGGCCCCGTGGCGGGACTTCACCCAGTGCGCCAGCTCGCGCCGGAAGGCGGGGTCGTGCATCTGGGCCAGATCGCCCTCCGCGATCAGGGCGGCCACGGCATCGCGCTCGCCCGGCTCGGTCAGAACGTGCAGCAGCGCCCCTTCCGCCTCCGCCGCGGCGACGCAGGCCATCAGGTCGCGCGGCTCGGCCGGACGGTCCTCATAGGCGGAGCGGTTGCTGTGCCGCCGCGGGATCGCATCGAGCAGCGCCCGCGCCTCCGCATCGGGCAGCAGTTTCTCCCCCGTCAGCAGGACCCGGGCCAGAAGGTCCGGGTCGCGGGGGTCGGGGAAGGTCTCCACGATGTGCGCGCGGTGGAAGGCGCGCAGGGCGACCGTCAGATGCCCCAGCGCCGCCCCGCAGGAGATCAGCAGCTCGCGGCCGGCCGGATCGACCACCGGCAGGGCGCGCTCGCGGTCGGCCCGCAGCTCGACAAAGGAGTCGGAGAGGACCAGCGACCAGGGCTGGGTGTTGTGCCCGCTGGGCGCCAGGACGGCGTAGCGCAGTGCGAAGCGGATCTGCTCGCGCTGCGGCCCCTCCTCCGGAAAATCCTCGGCATCCAGGGTCCAGGGTTCGTCGTAGGCCATGGCGGCTCTCCTCCCGGGGGCGGACGGAACTGGGGGCAGCAGGAACTGGAACGGGCGGACCCTAGCGCGGGGCGGGCCGCCCGGCCTTGACGGGGGTCAATCGCGGCACCGCCCGGGGGGATGCCGGTCAGACCAGCTTGACCGTGTAGCGGACGAAGGCGTCGCGGCCGCCCGTGACCCTGTCATAGAGCCGCCGGGCGGTGGCGTTGTCCTCCTGCGTGTGCCAGTAGACGCGGCGCCAGCCGGCCTGCCGCCCCGTCGCCACCAGCCGTTCGATCAGGGCCCGGCCGACGCCGCGGCCGCGCGCCGCGGGATCGGTATAGAGGTCCTCCAGGTAGCAGTCCGTGCGGACGCTCCAGGTGTTGTCGTGCAGGACGTAGTTGCAGAGCCCGACCACCGTCCCGTCCGCCTCCCGGGCGAGCAGGCCCTTGACCGGATGCCCGGGTTCCAGGATGCGGCGCCAGACATCGGCGGCGACGCCGTCGGGCAGTGCCTCCCCGTAGAAGGCGCAGTAGCCGGCGAACAGCCGGTGCCAGTCCGCCGCGTCCCCCGCCGTGGCCGGGGTGACCGTGATGCCCGTTCCCATCCGCGCCGTTCCTCCCTCTCCCGGCCCTGCCCCGGCGGAGCGGTCAGCGTTCCGCCCATCCCGCGATGTGCGGGGCGACGATCGGGTATGGCATCCGGAACGGCTCGATGTCCACGCGGGCGAAACCGGCGGCCCGGATGCGGGCGGCGGTGTCGCGGTCGGGCTCGCAGCCGTCGCCCAGCCGGCGCCAGACCGGCTTCACCCGCCGCTGCCAGTGCCGTTCGCCGCTGCCGGGCTCGGCCCCGACATGCTCGATGAAGACGAAGCGGCCGCCGGGCTTCAGCACCCGCCGGACCTCGGCCAGCACCCGGTCGGGATCGGCCACGCTGCACAGCACCAGGGTGGAGACGACGGCGTCCTGGCTGGCGTCGGGGACCGGCAGCCGCTCCGCCGTGCCCGCCAGCAGGGTGGCGTCCAGCCCGGCGGCATCCGCCTTGCGCCGCAGATAGGGGTACGCCATCGGATTGGGCTCCACCCCCGTCCAGTGGATGCCCGACGCGAAATAACCGATATTGGCGCCGGAGCCGGGGCCGATCTCCAGCACGGCGCCGCGCAGTCCCCCGATCAGGTGACGCTTCCGGGCATCCACCTTCGCGTTGTAGCCGTCGGCATAGACGTGCAGGAACCAGGCGTGCAGCCGCCGCAGCCAGCCGCCGCCCGCGGCCGGCGGGGTCCCGGCGCAGCCGCCGCGGCAGGGCGTCGCGTCCATCTCCGGATGGTCGTGTCGTACCATGGGCCGTTTCCTTCTGCTGCGACGCACCCTTTTGCGACCACCGCCGGCGCGCGGGAAGCCTTGTCAGCCCGCGTGCCGCTGTGGCACACGATCCGGGCGGCGGACCCCGGCCGGGTCCGTAGAGAGGCCGCGCCCCCGAGGAACCGGCAGACTGTGGACAGGAATGTCCCGCGCCGGCGGTCCGGGAACGGCGGCCGCCCCGGTCTCATGGACCACCGATGCGCACCTTGTACCATCATCCGCTCTCCGCCTCTTCCCGCAAGGTGCGTGTCGCGCTGGGGGAGAAGCGTGTCGAGTTCGATCTGGCGCTGGAGAAGCCCTGGGAGCGCCGGGAAGACTTCCTGATGCTGAACCCGGCCGGGGAGGTTCCCGTTCTGGTGGAGGATGACGGCGTCGTCGTCGTCGGTCACGGCCCGATCTGCGAGTATCTGGAGGAAGGCTTCCCCATCACCCTGCTGGGACCCGATCAGGTCACCCGCGCGGAGACGCGGCGGCTGGCCGCCTGGTTCGACGAGAAGTTCGCCCGCGAGGTGACGGATCTGCTGGTCGGGGAGAAGATGCTCAAGCGCCTTGCCGGCCAGGGCACCCCGCACGCCCAGGCGATCCGCGCCGGGCTCGCCAACATCCACTACCACCTGGACTACATCGCCTGGCTGGCGGAGCGCCGGACCTGGCTTGCCGGTGACGACCTGACGCTGGCCGACATCTCGGCCGCGGCGCATCTGTCCTGCCTGGACTATCTGGGCGACGTGCCCTGGGACGACCATCCCGAGGCGAAGAACTGGTACGCCCGGATCAAGAGCCGGCCCAGCTTCCGCCCGGTGCTGGGCGACCACATCCCCGGCGCCTCGCCGCCGGCGCACTACGCCGACCTGGATTTCTGAGCCCGGCGGGACCACGGGAGGTCCGCCCGACGGATGCCGCACGGACGCTCCGCCACCGTCGCAATTCCGCCCCCTTCCTGGGGCTGGATGGATCCGGGTCCGGCCGGCGCCGCGGCACCGGAATTCCGTTGTTCCCGGACCCGAAGCCACGGGAGACCCTCCATGCACCGACGCCTGTTGCCCGCGCTGGCCCTGACGGCCGGCCTGATCGCCGCCGCCCCGGCCGGCGCCCAGATCGTCCAGCCGCCCGTCTTCATCGACACCGTGTCGCTGTCGCTGGAGGCCGAGGACTGGGTGAAGACGGAGACCGCCCGCGTCAGCCTGATCGTGGACGCCGCCGGCAACGGCGCCGAGGCCAGCCAGCTCCGGCCGGAACTTCTGAAAGCCGCGACAGCCGTGGCGGACAAGGCCGAATGGCGCATCCTGCGGCTGGACCGCCGCCAGGACGAGGCCGGGCTGGACCGCTGGCAGGCCGAGCTGGAGGCGCGTCTGCCCGAGGCGCAGCTCGCCGGCCTTGCCGACCGCGCCAAGAAGGTCAGCCGCCCCGGCCTCCAGGTCCGCATCGGCGGCGTCGCCTTCGACCCCACCCTGGCCGAGACGGAGGCCGTCCGCTCCCGCCTGCGGGAGGAGCTGTACGGCAAGGTGACGGCCGAGCTGGCCCGGCTTGCCAAGGTCTTCCCCGACCGGCAGTTCCGCGTCGCCGGCATCGACTTCAGCGAGGAGCCGATGCCCAAGCTGATGAGCAGCCGCATGGCCATGGCCCCGGCCCGCGGCATGGAGGCCGCGGACATGCTGGAGGAAGGCGTGCAGGAGAAGCTGCACCTGACCGCGCGGGTCACGCTGGGCGCCTTCGCCGTGCCGCCCGATCTCGCCCCGCCGAAGCAGCCCTGACGGGCGGCCGGGAACCGCAGCGCCTCAGCCGGCGCTGCGGACCAGGGCCTGCATCCCCTCCCGGTAGGTCGGATAGGCCAGCCGGACTCCCAGGTCCGTCCGGATGCGGTCGTTCCGCACCCGCCGCGTCTCCGAATAGAAGCTGCGCTGCATGGGCGAGGCCGTCGCCGGGTCGTAGGGTTCGGCCGGCGGCGGCTCCATCCCCAGCAGGCCCGCCGCATAGGCCATCACCTCGTCGGCAGGGGTGGGCTCGTCGTCGCAGACATTGTAGGCGGTGCCGGGGCGTGGCCGCTCCATGGAGGCGCGCAGCACGGCCGCGATGTCGTCCACATGGATGCGGCTGAACACCTGACCCGGCTTCACGATGCGCCGGGCCCTGCCGGCCCGGAGCTGGTCCACCGGACTGCGGCCGGGGCCGTAGATGCCGGCCAGCCGGAACAGGTGGACCGGAACGCCGTGCTCCCGCCAGAGGGAGAGCCAGCCCTCTTCCGCCTCCACCCGCTCCCGCCCGCGGGCATTGCCGGGGCGCAGCGGCGAGTCCTCGTCCACCCAGGCGCCGCCGGTGTCGCCGTAGACCCCGGTGGTGGAGAGATAGCCGGCCCAGGTCAGCGGCAGCGCCGCGATGACGTCGGCGTGCTGCGCCAGCACCGGGTCGTGGCCGCTGCCGTCGCGCGTCCCGTCGGGTCCCGGCTCGGGCGGGGCGGAGTCCAGCAGGTGGCTGGTGCCGGCCAGCGCCGCCGCCGGATCATCCAGCGGCCGGCCGGGGCCGAACAGGTGCGCCTCGATGCCGGCCTCCCGCAGGGCGGCGGCCTTGGCCGGGTCGCGGGTGGTGCCGGCGACGCGCCAGCCCTCCGCCAGCACGAGACGGGTGAGGGCCAGGGCGCTGTAGCCGAGGCCGAAGACGAAGAGCTTCCGGGTCATGCGCGAATGCCCCTGGACAGAACGGACCGGATCATCAAGCTAGGCGCCATGATGCGATGCTGCAACCTTCCGCCCGCCGGCCGCCGGCCCGCCGGGTCTCTTCTCCTGCTGGTCTCGGGACTGGCGCTGCTCTGCGCCCCGGCCGCGGCCGATCCGGTGCGCGACCGCGCCTCCTGCCTTGCCCGGGCCGAGGCGGCCCCGGACTTCGCGCTTGAGGAGGCGCGGCTCTGGCAGCGCCAGGGCGGCGGCAACGATGCCCTGCTGTGCCAGGCGGTGGCGCTGCTGCTGCGGGCGGACTGGCGCCCGGCGGCGGAGCTGTTCGAACGGGTGATCCCGGCCCTGACGGGCGACGGCGCGGCCGTGCGGGCGAACCTCTGGGGCCGGACGGCGCTGGCCTGGGCGAACGCCAAGGAACCGGAACGGGCCGCCAAGGCCCTGGACCGCGCCCTGGATCTGGCGCCCCGCGACGTTGAACTGCGCCTGGACCGGGCCGTGCTGGCGGCCGGGCAGGAACGCTTCTGGGACGCGCTGGCCGATCTGGACGCGGTGCTGACCGCCGCGCCCCGGCGGGTCGATGCCCATGTCCTGCGGGCGCAGGTGAACCGCGCGCTGGGCCAGGACAGCGATGCCGCCCGCGACGTGGACCGCGCCCTGGCGCTCGACCCCAGCGCGCCGCAGGCCCTGCTGCTGCGCGGCAGCCTGCGGGCGGAACGGGGCGACCGGGAGGGCGCCCGCGCCGACTGGATGCAGGTCGGCCGAATCGCCGGGCAGGGCTCCTTCGCCCAGGCCGCGGCGGCAAACCTGGAGGCGCTGGACGCCCTGGAGGCGCAGGAGCGGAAGGAGGGCGCCCGGCGCTGAGCGGCAGGGGATACGGCCCGCACCGTCCCGGTCCCGCCCCCGCCTTTCCACGATCCCGCCACGATTGCTCCCCACCGCCGCCGCGGACGGCAGGCCAACTGGACCCGGGTCCGCCGCCGCGGGCCAGCGACACGACAGCCCGGCCCCTGACAGCCGGGTCCGCGCAAGGGGACAGACCATGGCCGCCGCTTCTTCCATCCGCAGCCCGATCGCCGTCTTCGTCCTGGCCACCATCGTCATCGTCGGGGGCGGCAGTGCGCTCGCCGCCGCCACGCGCCCGGCCGTGAAGGCCCCCGCGGCGGCCTCCCCCCTGATGACCGCCGGCCTGGACGCGGCCGACATCAGGGCGGAGGCGGATGCCAAGGCGCTGACGCAGCCGGAAGGGCGGCTGGCCGCCCGGTGAAGAGCAAGGGCGGCTGGCCGCCCGGTGAGGAGGACCCTCAGCCGCGCGGCGGCTCCCGCACCGTCAGCAGCAGCCCCATCCCGACCAGGAACAGCACCAGCACGGTGGACATGCCGGCCCGCTGGCTCTGGAAGGCATCGGTGGCAAGGCCGTAGGCGAGCGGCCCGATGAAGCCGATGGCGCGGCCCGTCAGGCCGTAGAGGCCGAAGAACTCCGTCTGCATCTCCGGCGGCGACAGCCGCGCCATCATGGAGCGTGCCGCCGCCTGCGCCGGACCGAAGAAGACGCCCAGCAGCAGGCCGAAGACCAGCAGCCACTGCTGGTCCGGGGTGAAGTCCAGCGGCAGCGACAGGTCCGGCGCCCAGGCCCACCAGGGCGTCCCCACCAGCAGCATCGCCAGCCCCGACAGCAGCAGACCGCCCAGGCTGAGGAGCAGCGTCGGCTTCGCCCCGGCCCGGTCGTCCAGCCAGGCGAAGCCGATCGCCCCCGCCCCGGCTGAGACGTTCAGCAGGATGGCGAAGACGATGATCTGTGCCGTCGTCATGCCGAACAGCGCCCCGGCGAAGATGCCGCCGAACGCGGTGATGGTGCTGATGCCGTCGCGCCAGAGCGCGCTGGCGATCAGGAAGCGCACCGTGTTGGCGCGGCGCCCGGCGTGCCGGATCGTCCCGGCCAGGGTGGCGAGGCCGCGGCGCACCGCCTCCGACGCCGACAGGCCGGAGGGGGCGCGGTCCGGCACCAGCAGGAACAGGGGCAGGCTGAACAGCGCGTACCAGACGGCGACCAGGACGGAGGTGGCGCGCACCGGCGCCGCATCCTCCGTCCCCAGCAGGCCGAACAGCGGCCGGTCGGTCTGGATCAGGAGCACGAGGCAGAGCACGAGCGCACCGAGCCCGCCGAGATAGCCCACGCCCCAGCCCCAGCCGGAGACGCGGCCGATCATCCCCGGCGGCGCCACGGACTGCAGCAGGGCGTTGTAGAAGACGTTCGCCAGCTCGAAGGCGGTGGCGGCGACGCCGAAGGCGACCAGCGCCAGCAGGATGTAGGACGGGTCCGGCCGCACCAGGAAGAGGCAGGCCGAGCCCGCCACCGTCAGCGCCGTGAACACCGCCAGCCACGGTCTGGCCCGGCCTCCCTGGTCGGCGATGGCGCCCAGCACGGGCGACAGCACGGCCACCGCCAGCCCCGACAGGGCCAGCGCGAAGCCCCAGTCCCGCGCCCCCGACTCGGGATCGGCGGCCACGGCGTCGGTGAAGTAGCGGCTGAAGACGAAGGTGCCGACCACCGTGTTGAAGGCCGACATCGCCCAGTCGTAGAGGCACCAGCCGGCGACCGCGGCCCTTCTGCCCTGCAAGCTCTCCGCCATCCGCCCTGTTCCTCAGCATCACCGCGCAGGCGGGGCGAAAGTGGCAGACGGCCCCGGCCACGGCAAGCGCCGCCCGGGGCGATACCGGGGCGGCCATTCGGGCATGCGGACACGCCGCGCCCCGCCCCGTCGCCCGGAGGCGGCGGAACGGGGGCGGGCCAGGAGGAACTCGGGTGACAGGGAACTCGGAAGACAGGAAAGCCGGGCCGCGGCCAGTCCTATCCTCGGCCAGTCCTACCCGCGGACGGTGAGGACGAGGCAGCCACCGACACCGGCGGGCTTCACGCTGGGCCGCAGGCCGGCATCCCTGAGCAGGCCCTGCACCCCTTCGACCACGGCGGTCGGGCGGGTCAGGGTCACGCTGGGATCATGGTGGCCGAGGCGTCGGCAGCGATCGAGCGCCGTCATGATCTGGCGCGCCAGGGCGTCGGGGCCGTAGGGCGGAAACGCGCGGGCGAGCGTCGGGGTCTCTTCGGTGACGGACAGTGCGGCAGCCGTCATGCCGGGTTCCGGATTGCGGGCTCCGGTCGCCACTGCGGGAAACATGCAAGGTCCCTGGGTTGGACATGGCCGGAAGCGCCCCGCTCCCGACACCAATAACATAGGACCGGGCTATGGCTTTTCAGCGGCGATAATCCTGCGCCTTTTCCGATGGCTGCCCCGCATCCTTTGCAGGCGGACCTTCACCTTTTCCTTACCCGTCGGCCCCGCTTCCGGGGGAGGCCCGGGGCGCGGTCCTTCCGACCGGCCGCGGGCCGGTCTACACTGTCCGCGGAACCAGGGGGCGGACGGCGGGCCGCCCTTCGCGTGCGGGAGGCGACGATGGCGGAGCAGGACGATCCGGGAAAGGCGCTGGCGGCCGCGCGCGAGGTGGCCCGGCGCCTGAACGACTCGCTGGACGAGCTGCGGGCGGTGCTGCCCGTCACCGGCACGGGACTGGCCTACATGCCCGAGAAGTTCCGCACCGAGGCGGACGCCCTGCTGCACCGCTTCCGCACCCTGCACGGGCTGCTGGCGGGCCGGGTGCTGCCGGCGGCCATGGGCCGGGCCGGGCTGGAGGCGCGGGGCAAGACCACGCGCGAGCTGGCGGGGCTGCTGGCCGGGATGCGGCTGGTGCCGGACGCGGAGGCGTTCGACCACCTGACCCGGCTGCGCGACCGGCTGCGCGACGCCTTCCCCGTCGATCCGGCGGAGGAGGCGGAACTGCTGAACGCCGCCGCCCGCGCCGTACCCCACCTGACCGCCCTGCTCGCCGGGCTGGAGACGGCGGCCGGGTCACCGGGCACGGACGACGGGGGCACGGACGGCGCGACCACGCGGGCGCCCTGAACGGCGCGTCCGGGGAGCGCCGGGGCGGCCGGAACGGCCGGAACGGCCCGGTTCCCGCCGGACGGAAGACCCTCTATGCTGGTCCCATGCGGCTGAAGACGGACGAGATCAGGATCATCAAGCATCTGGTGGCCGAGCATCTCGGCACCGCGGCGGAGGTGCGCCTGTTCGGCAGCCGCGTGGACGACGGCCGCCGCGGCGGCGACATCGACCTGATCGTCACCGTGGACGCCCGGCCCGACTCCGGCCGCGAGGCCCGCCTGCACTGGGCGCTGGAACAGGCCCTGGACGACCAGCGGGTGGACCTGCTGCTGCATGTGCGCGGCGAACCGCCGCTGCCGATCCAGCGCATCGCCTACCGGACGGGGGTGGTGCTGTGAGGGAAGGCCCGGGGGCCTTCCTCAGCCGAACAGCAGGATCAGCACCAGCAGGACGATGACCGCCCAGACGGGGCGGAGCTGCTGGGCCGTGCGGGCGCGCTGGCGGGTGTCGATCTCGCGCAGACTGGCCGGGTGGATGCGCAGCCCGCCTTCCGACACCTGCGAGGCCAGGGCCTCGGCATCGCGCACCAGCCGGGGCAGCCCGCCGGCGATCTGCGCCAGGGCCCCCGCGGCCTGGGCGACGCGCGCCTCCGGCCCGCGGTTCTCCCGCATCCATTCCTCGATCAGCGGCCGGGCCATCTCCCACATGTTGATGCGGGAGTTCAGCGCCCGGCCGACGCCCTCGGCCGTCAGCATGGACTTCTGCAGCAGCAGGAGCTGCGGCTGCGTCTCCATCTGGAACCGCTCGGTCACGGCGAAGAGCTGGGCCAGCAACCGGCCGATGGAGATTTCGCTCATCGGCTTGTTGTGGACCGGCTCGCCGATGGCGCGGCAGGCCTGCCGGAACATCTCCAGCGACTGGGTGCGCGGCACGAAGCCGGCATCGAAATGCACCCGCGCCACCAGATCGTAGTCGCGGTTCAGGAAGCCCAGCAGCATGTCGGCGAGATAGAGCCGGGTCTGCCGGTCGATGCGGCCGACGATGCCGAAATCGACCGTCATCAGATTGCCCTGCATGTCCACGAACAGGTTGCCGGGATGCAGGTCGGCGTGGAAGAAGCCGTCGCGGAAGACCTGGTTGAAGAAGCCGTTGGCGGCGTACAGCAGCACCCGGTCGGGGTCCAGGCCGGCGGCGCGGATCTGATCCACCCGGTCGACCGGAATGCCCTCCACCCAGTCCAGCGTCAGCACGCGGGTGCTGGTGCGGTCCCAGTCGATGGTGGGGACGTTGAAGCTGGGATCGTCGCGGAAATTGTCCCCCATCTCGGAGGCGGCGGCCGCCTCCATCCGCAGGTCCATCTCCATCGCCACCGTCTCGGCGAAGGTGTCCACCACCTCCACCGGCTTCAGGCGCTTCAGCCGCGGTTGCAGCCAGAGCGCCAGATCGGCGAGCCAGTACATCAGGTCGATGTCCTGGCGGAAGGCCTGGGCGATGCCCGGCCGCAGCACCTTCACCGCCAGCCGGCGGCCGTCCGGCGCCTCGGCATAGTGGACCTGGGCGATGGAGGCCGCGGCCACCGGCTTCGGATCGAAGCGGGAGAACAGCACCCCGATCGGCCGCTCCAGCTCCGACTCGATGATGGCGACGGCCTCGTCGGCCGGGAACGGGTCCAGCCGGTCGCGGAGCTGCGCCAGATCGGCCGCCACCGCATCGCCCACCAGATCGGCGCGGGTGGACAGGGCCTGTCCCAGCTTGACGAAGCTGGGGCCCAGCTCGGTCAGGGCGCGGGCCAGCCGCACCCCCGGCCGCCCGATGGCGTGCGGGTTGTTCAGCCGCCGGAGCACCCAGGCGACGCCGGGCGTGACATCGCTGTATTCATCCACCGCCAGCGCGCCGTGCTTGCCGAGCGTGCGGACGATCACGACGAGGCGCAGGAGATTGCGGGCGATGGTGATCATGGGCGCGCCTCCGCCGGGCGCACGCCCGGCCGGCCGGCGCGGAGAACCGCGGTCTGACTGGTCATCGTCCCTCGGGCGCCATGGCGCGGCGCCGGTTCCGTTCGTGCGTCTTCTCTGCCGGCGGCGGTCCCGCCGGCGCTGCGCAGCCGGTCGTGCGGCAGTCCCAGAACAGGCAGCCCCAGAACAGGCAGCCCCGGGACGGACGGAATCAGGACAGCCCGACGGGCCGGGCGCCCTGGTCGTCCGTCATGCCGCAGCACCGGCCGCATCGGCTCAGACCCGCCAGGCGGAATGCACGGCGGCGATGCCGCCGGTCAGGTTCCGGTAGCGGACGCGGGCCAGGCCCGCCGCCTCGATCCGGCGGCACAGGGCCTCCTGCCGGGGGAAGCGCCGGATGCTCTCCACCAGATACTGGTAGCTCTCGCGGTCGCCGGCCACCATCTCGCCCAGCCGCGGCAGCACCCCGAAGGAGAAGCCGTCGTAGATCTCGCGGAAGATCGGCAGGGTGACGTGGCTGAACTCCAGGATGAACAGCCGCCCGCCCGGCTTCAGCACGCGCCGCGCCTCGGCCAGGGCCACGTCGATGTGGGTGACGTTCCGCAGGCCGAAGGCGATGGTGTAGGCATCCACCGAGCGGCTGGCGATGGGCAGCGCCTCGGCATTGCCGACCATCCAGTCGATGCCGGTGCCGTCGGAGCGCTGCGGCAGGCCGCGGTCGATGGCGCGGTCGCGGCCGACGCGGACCATGGCCTCGGTCAGGTCGCAGACCAGCACGCGGGAGCCCGGCGCCCGGTTCGACAGGCGGAAGGCGATGTCGCCCGTGCCGCCGGCCACGTCCAGCAGGGTCTCTCCCGGCCGGGGATCGACCATGGAGACGAAGCTGTCCTTCCAGAGTCGGTGGATGCCCCCCGACATCAGGTCGTTCATCAGGTCGTAGCGCGTGGCGACGGAGGAGAAGACCCCCCGTACGAGCGGCGTCTTCTCCCGCGGGTCCACCTCGCGGAAGCCGAAGAAGCGGGACTCCTGTCCCGGCGGGGGCGTGGTCTCAGTCATGCGCGGCACCCTAGCGCAGCGCGCGCGGGCACGGAAGCGGGCGCGGCAAATAGCTACGCTTTTTCAAAAGGAGTTGACCCCGGACGGGTTTCCGCCCGGGACGGGCGGGGGAAGCGGCGCCCGGCCGGCCGGTGCCCGGGGCGTGTTCCGGCCCGGAGAGTGTCCGGCTCAGAGCGTGTTCTGGTCGAGCGCGTAGCCGGCCGAGCGGACGGTGCGGATCAGGTCCTGGTCGTCGGTCTCGTTCAGCGCCTTGCGCAGGCGCCGGATGTGGACGTCCACGGTGCGCGGCTCGACATAGACGTCGTGCCCCCAGACCACGTCCAGGAGCTGCTCGCGGCTGAAGACCCGGCCGGGGTGCTGCATGAAGTGGCGCAGCAGGCGGAACTCCGTCGGCCCCAGATGCACGTCGCGGCCGTTGCGGCGGACCCGGTGCGCGGCCAGATCCATCACCACGTCGGCGAAGCGCAGCAGCTCCTCCGCCAGCCCCGGTGCCGCGCGGCGCAGCACCGCGCGCATGCGGGCGACCAGCTCGGTCGGGCTGAACGGCTTGGCGATGTAGTCGTCCGCCCCGCTGTTCAGCCCGCGGACCTTGTCCGCCTCCTCGCCGCGGGCGGTCAGCATGATGACGGGCGTGTCGCGGGTCTTCGGGTTGCGCCGGAGCTGGCGGCAGACCTCCAGCCCGCTCATCAGCGGCAGCATCCAGTCCAGCAGCACCAGATGCGGCGCCTGCTCGTTGGCCAGCAGCAGCGCCTCCTCCCCGTCGCTGGCGGAGATGACGCGGAACCCCTCCTTCTCCAGATTGTACTTCAGCAGGGTGACGAGATCCGCCTCATCCTCGACGATCAGGATCAGGGGCTTCAGGGCTGAGTTCATGGCGGGTCCGGCTGGGGGCTTGCGGTCACTCGGGCGGGCGGTCAGGGCGTCGCCGGGGTCTCGGGCGAGACGACGGCGAAGCTCGACTCGTCGCCCTTGGGCCGGTCGGTGGTGAGCGGCTGACCGACGATCAGGAAGTGGATCGTCTCCGCGATGTTGGTCGCGTGGTCGCCCGCCCGCTCCAGGTTCTTGGCGATGAACAGCAGGTGCGTGCAGGGGGTGATGTTGCGCGGGTCCTCCATCATGTAGGTCAGGACCTCGCGGAACAGGCTGGTGTAGAGATCGTCCAGCTCCTCGTCGCGGTGCCAGGCGGCGATGGCCTTGTCCAGGTCGCGGTCGACATAGGCGTCGAGCACTTCCTTCAGCATCTCCTGCACCAGCTTGCCCATGCGCGGGATGGCCGAGGCCGGGCGGACGGCGGGCAACTGGGCGAGCGCGATGGATCGCTTGGCGATGTTGGCGGCATAGTCGCCGGTGCGCTCCAGATCGGCGGAGATCTTCAGCGCCGCCAGGATCTCGCGCAGGTCGCTGCCCATCGGCTGGCGCAGGGCCAGCATGCGGATGGTCTCCTGCTCGATCTGGCGCTCATAGTCGTCCAGCCGGTTGTCGGACTGCATGACACGGCCGGCCAGATCCACGTCGCGGCGGGTCACCGCCTGCACGGCGGCGTCCACCTGCGCCTCGGCCACGCCGCCCATCTGGGTGATCAGGCCGGAGAGCCGCCGCAGTTCCTGCTCGAAAGACTTGACGGTGTGTTCGGTGGCCATGCTGACCCCTTGTCCTGCTGGCGGCCCGCGCGGGGCCGGACGCCGTGCCGGCTCAGCCGAAGCGGCCGGTGATGTAGCCCTGGATGCGCTCGTCGCGCGGGTTGATGAAGATCTCCTCGGTGTCGCCGACCTCGACCATGTCGCCCAGGTAGAAGAAGGCCGTGCGCTGGGAGACGCGAGCGGCCTGCTGCATGTTGTGAGTGACGATGATGATGGTGAAGGCCTGGCGCAGCTCGTCGATCAGCTCCTCGATGTGCGCCGTGGCGATGGGGTCGAGCGCCGAGCAGGGCTCGTCCATCAGGATCACCTCGGGGCTGACCGCGATGGCGCGGGCGATGCACAGGCGCTGCTGCTGGCCGCCGGACAGGCCGGTGCCCGGCTCCAGCAGGCGGTCCTTCACCTCGTTCCAGAGCCCGGCGCGGCGCAGCGAGGTCTCGACGATCTGGTCGAACTCGTCCTTGCGGGTGGCGAGGCCGTGCAGCCGCGGGCCGTAGACGATGTTGTCGTAGATCGACTTCGGGAACGGGTTCGGCTTCTGGAACACCATGCCGACGCGGGCGCGGAGCTGCACCACGTCCAGCACCGGGTCGTGGATGTCCTGCCCGTCCAGCGTGATCAGCCCTTCCACCCGGCAGATGTCGATGGTGTCGTTCATCCGGTTCAGGCAGCGCAGGAAGGTGGACTTGCCGCAGCCCGAGGGGCCGATCAGGGCCAGCACCTCGTTCTCGTAGATGTCCACGTCGATGCCGTGCAGCGCCCGCTTCTCGCCGTAGAAGACCTTGACGCCACGCGCCGCCATCTTCACCGGCTTGCTGGAGGCGGTCGCCACGGCGGCCGTCGTGTTCAGGGTCGCGTTGTCCATGGTCCTCACCAGCGGCGTTCGAATTTCTTGCGGAGATAGATGGCGGCGCCGTTCATCATGATCAGGAAGGCCAGCAGCACCATGATCGCGGCCGAGGTCAGTTCGACGAAGCCGCGCTCGGGCGCGTCGGCCCAGATGTAGACCTGCACCGGCAGCACCGACGAGCTGGAGAGCAGACCCGACGGCGGCTCGGTGACGAAGGCGTTCATGCCCACCATCAGCAGCGGCGCCGTCTCGCCCAGCGCCTGCGCCAGGGCGATGATGGTGCCGGTCAGGATGCCGGGCATGGCCAGCGGCAGCACATGGTGCATCACCGTCTGGAGCCGCGACGCCCCCATGCCCAGGGCCGCCTCGCGGATCGAGGGCGGCACCGCCTTCAGCGCGGCGCGGGCGGCGATGATGATGGTCGGCAGGCTCATCAGGGCGATCACCATGCCGCCGACCAGCGGTGCCGACCGGGGCAGGCCGAAGAAGCCCAGGAAGACGGCGAGGCCGAGCAGGCCGAAGACGATCGAGGGCACCGCCGCGAGGTTGTTGATGTTCACCTCGATCAGGTCGGTGAAGGAGTTCTTCGGCGCGAACTCCTCCATGTAGACCGCCGTGGCGACACCGATCGGCAGCGCCAGCAGCACGGTCACGATCAGCAGGTAGAGGGAGCCGACCACCGCCCCGCGGATGCCCGCCAGCTCCGGATAGTTGCTGTCCGACGCGGTGAAGAAGGTGGAGTTGAAGACCGACGTGGCCTTGCCCTGCTCCACCAGCCGGTCCAGCCAGGCGAGCTGTTCGTCGCTGACCGGACGGCTCGACTCCGGCAGGGTGCGGTCGATGCGGCCCTTGCGGATCTGGTTGATGTCGTCGGAGGCGGGCAGCCAGAACTCCCGCGTCTGGCCCACCATGGCGGGGTCCTCCAGCACCTCGCGGTACAGGAAGACGCCGGCCACCGGGCTGATCAGGCCGCGCAGCGCGCGCTTGGGCACCCGGCCCGAGACATCGGGGAATTCCCGGTAGAGCGCGTCCTGGACCAGATCCTGGAAGGCGGCGCGGTCCCAGTCGGCCGGGTTGCCCGTGCCCTTGGGATCGATCGTCTTCGCGTCCAGCGTCACCTCCAGCCGGATCGCCGTCTGCGTGAACGCCCCCACCCCGTTGTGCAGGATGGTGTAGAGCAGCACGACCAGCATCAGGCAGGCGACCGCGATCGCCACGATGCCATAGGCCTTGAACCGCCGCTCGGCCGCATAGCGCCGGCGCAGCCGCTTCTCCGCGGCCTCCGACGTGTGGAAGGACCCGGGGGTCGCCATCGGTTCCGCCAGATCAGTCATACTTTTCCCGATATTTCTGGACGACGCGCAGGGCGACGACGTTGAGGACCAGGGTGACGAAGAACAGGACGAGGCCGAGGGCGAAGGCCGAGAGGGTCTTGGCGCTCTCGAACTCCTGGTCGCCGGTCAGCAGGGCCGCGATCTGCACGGTCACCGTGGTCACCGCGGCCAGCGGATTGACGGTCAGGTTCGCGGCCATGCCGGCGGCCATGACGACGATCATCGTTTCGCCGATGGCGCGGCTGACCGCCAGCAGGAAGGCGCCGACGATGCCCGGCAGCGCCGCCGGCAGGATCACCTGCCGGATCGTCTCCGACCGCGTGGCGCCGAGCCCGTAGGACCCGTCGCGCAGGCTCTGCGGCACGGCGTTGATGACGTCGTCCGAAAGGGAGGAGATGAAGGGCACGATCATGATGCCCATGACCACGCCGGCCGCCAGCGCGCTGTTGGAGGAGACGTCCAGCCCCAGATCCACGCCGAGGTTACGGATCACCGGCGCCACCGTCAGGATGGCGAAGAAGCCGTAGACCACGGTGGGGATGCCGGCCAGGATCTCCAGCACCGGCTTGACCGTGCTGCGCACCCGGCGCGGCGCGTACTCGGCCAGATAGATCGCCGAGAGCAGCCCCACCGGCAGCGCCACCGCCATGGCGACGGCGGAGATCAGCAGTGTGCCCGTGAACAGGGGGATGGCGCCGAACGCCCCGGACGACCCCACCTGGTCGGCGCGGATCGCCGTCTGCGGGCTCCAGTGCAGGCCGAACAGGAAATCCGTCACGGGCACGTAGGCGAAGAAGCGCACGCTCTCATAGAGCAGCGAGAGCACGATGCCGACCGTGGTCAGGATGGCGATGATCGAGCAGACCACCAGCGCCCAGACGACCACGCGCTCCACATTGTTGCGGGCGCGGAAGCGGGGCGCGATCAGCCGCCGGGTCAGCATCAGCCCGCCGGCGGCGAGCGCCATGCAGACGGCGAAGACCGACCAGCCGGCGATCCGTTGCAGATCGTCATAATGCGCCGCGGCGGGGCGCAGCGCCTCGACCACCGCGGGATTGACATAGGCTTCCTGACCGGCGGCCAGATTGCGGATGTTGATGAGCAGGAGCTGCCGTTGCGTCTCGCCCAGGGCGTCGGCCGCCTGGACGGCGATCGGTCCGGAGACCCGCTCCAGCTCGGTCGGCGCCAACGCCGCCCGGGCCCAGGTCAGCACCGACTCCGGGGACATCCCGTTCAGCACCAGCGTCTCGATGACCGGCGCCTGGAGCACCAGCCAGAACAGCACCAGCAGCAGCGCGGGCAGGCCGGCCCAGATGGCAGCGAAGGCCCCGTAGTAGCCGGGCACCGAATGCAGGCTGGCGATCCGCCCGCCCGACACGGCCACCGCCCGGCTCCGCCCCATCCAGAAGCCGATGGCGGACAGCAGCAGCAGGATGGCGACGGTCAACTGGATGGACATCGGCGTCCCCGAACGCGGGAGTGCCCCGCACCATGGAAATACACATTACCGGACGCCGAAAGGGCTACCGGCAGTCATGACTGCCGGTAGCACCGATCGAACGACCAGACAACCGGATCAGGAGGCCGGCTTGGCCATCGGGGTCAGGGACTTCACCGTCTCCTGCACCTTGGCCAGACGCTCCTTCGGCATCGCCACCAGGCCCTTGTCGGCCAGGTAGCCGTCCTCGCCGGCGGCGCGCTCACCGACATACTCGGTGACGAACTCCTTCAGGCCCGGGATGACGCCGACATGGGCGTTCTTCAGGTAGATGAAGAGCGGGCGGGAGATCGGGTACTCGCCGGAGGCGATGGTCTCGAAGCTGGGGGTCACGCCGGAGATGGTCGCGCCCTTCAGCTTGTCCAGGTTCTCCTCCAGGTAGGAGAAGCCGAAGATGCCGTAGGCATCCTTGTTCTGCTCCAGACGCTGGACGATCAGGTTGTCGTTCTCACCGGCCTCGATGAACACGCCGTCCTCGCGCATGGTCTGGCAGACGGCCTTCTTGCGGGCAGCGGCCAGCGACTTCACCGCCGGATACTCCTCGCAGCCGGTGTCCATCACCAGCTCGACCCAGGCGTCGCGGGTGCCGGAGGTCGGGGGCGGGCCGAGCACCTCGATCGGGGCGTTCGGCAGGGAGGGATCAACGTCGGACCAGCGCTTGTGCGGGTTCGGGACGATCTGGCCGTTGACCTCGACCTCCTTGGCCAGCGCCTGCCAGAGCTGGGCCTTGGTCAGGTTGATGTCCGGGCCGGACTTGGCGTGGGCGAAGGCGATGCCGTCGAAGCCGATCATGATCTCGGTGACTTCTTCGACGCCGTTCTTCTGGCACTGGTCGAACTCGGACGCCTTCATGGCGCGCGAGGCGCCGGTGATGTCCGGGTGATCGGCACCGACGCCGGCGCAGAACAGGCGCATGCCGCCGCCCGTGCCGGTCGATTCCAGGATCGGCGCGGGGAAGCTGGTGGTCTGGCCGAAGCGCTCCACCACCGTGGCAGTGAAGGGGAAGACCGTGGAGGAACCGACGATGCGGATCTGCTGGCGGGCCTCGGCGACGCCGGTCAGGCCGACGACGGAAACCGCGGCGAGCGCGGCGGCAAGGGCAAGCTTCTTCGTGGTCACGACATTGCCTCCGATTTCTTGGCAACTGGTCCGGGGATGCAAGCCCGCTCTCCCCGGCAACTGGGTCCCGGCGGGGTAGCCGGACCTTAGTCCCCGAGCGCGAACCAAATACTACGGTCGCATGACGGTTTGATGACAGCCGGCCCCGTCGGGAGCCGCGGCGACGCAGGGCTGACCGGACCGGAACGCGCGCGCCTGCCCGGATGGGGCGCCTGCCCGGATGGGGCGCCTGCCCGGATGGGGCGCCTGCCCGGATGCGGCGCCGGACGGATCAGGCGACGGCGCCGGGCAGCGGCTGCGCCGGGGCCGGTTCCTCCGTCGCCGCCGGCAGCAGCACGGTGAAGGTGCTGCCCTTGCCCACCTCGCTGTCGATGGCGAGGCGGCCGCGGTGGCGGTTGACGATGTGCTTGACGATGGCGAGCCCCAGCCCCGTGCCCCCCAGCGCGCGGGAGCGGGCCGGGTCCACCCGGTAGAACCGCTCGGTCAGCCGCGGCAGATGGGTGCGCGGGATGCCGTCGCCACGGTCGATCACGGCGACCGCGACCAGATGCGTCGGCCGCCGCCGGCCGGGCAGGACCGGAACCGCCGACAGGGCGCCCGGGACACCGCCGCCGCCGCCGCTGGCGGGCTGATCGGAGACGGAGAGCGCGACCGTCACCTCGGTCTGCTCGCGCCCGTACTTGAGGGCGTTGTCGATCAGGTTCTGGAAGACCTGGGCGAGCTGGTCCTCGTCCCCCACCACGGGGGGCAGCCGGTCCGGCCCGTCAACCCGCAGCCGGATCTTCCGGGCCGCCGCGCGCAGCTCCAGCATGGCGACGACCTTGCGCACGATTTCCGCCACGTCGGCGGTGCCGGACGGCGGGGTGTGCTCGTCCAGCTCGATCCGCGACAAGGACATCAGGTCGTTGACCAGCCGGGACATGCGCCCGGCCTGGTCGTGCATGATGCCCAGGAAGCGGTCGCGCGCTTCGGCGTCGTCGCGGGCGGGGCCGCGCAGAGTCTCGATGAAGCCCAGCAGGGTGGCGAGCGGGGTGCGCAGTTCGTGGCTGGCGTTGGCGACGAAGTCGGCCCGCATCTGCTCGGACCGCTTCAGCACGGTGATGTCGTGCAGCGTCAGCAGCACCGCGGCCTCGGTCCCGGCGCCGGGATCGGCCGGGCCGGCAGGGCTGGCGGCGGGGCGGCGGAACGGCTTGACCCGCGCCTCCAGCACGCGCTCCACCGGCAGCGGCAGGGCGAACTCCACGCTGCGCGAGGTGCCGCCCCGCAGCACCTGTCCCACCGCCTCCAGCACGGCCGGGTTGCGCAGGCTGACGGCGAGGTCGCGCCCGGACATGCGGTCCCCGAACAGGGTGCGGGCGGCGGCGTTGGCCTGTGCCACCCGGCGGTCGGGGTCGATCAGGATCAGCGGCTCGTGCATCGCCTCGACCACCGCCTCGCCCACGGCGACGCGGCGCTCGGCCTTGTCCAGCCGCTCCAGCCAGCGGCGCTGCGCCTGCGCCGTGGCCGACAGCAGGGTCTGCGCCACGGCGGAGTTGGGCAGCGGTGCGGGCACCGGATCGTCCGCCCGGGCCGTCTGGTCCAGGAATTCCGCGATCAGCCGGGAGTCCTGGTAGAGCATGCGCAGGACCAGCCCGGTCAGCCCGGCGGCCAGGGTGATCGCGGCCAGGGCAAGGCCGAAGCCCAGCTTTCCGGCGAACACCAGCGACAGCAGAATCCCCCCGGTCGGCGCCAGCAGCAGGACGCCGATCAGGACGAAGCGGTCGGGACGGATCTCTTGCCTGCTCATCGGACGCGGTCTGCCGGTGCTCTCCCCAGTCCGGACCCCGGACGGGACCTGTGATCCGGGCCCCGGGCGGGTCCCGTCCGCCCCCGCCGGCCGACATCGGCTCCGGCACGGGGCGAACGGTCGTGATAGCATCGGTCCCGCCGGCCCGCAGCGGCGTCATCGAAATTTCATCGCGTGCCGGGGCGCGATGCCGGGTCGCAGTACCGGATTGCGATGCCGGGCAGGCCGGCCCTACCAGGCCAGGGCGTCGTGCGCGGCCAGCACCGCGGCGGTGACCATGTCGTTCGCCGTGGCCCCCATCTGGACGATCTGCACCGGCCGGTCCAGCCCGATCAGCAGCGGCCCGACCAGCGTGCCGCCGCCCATCTTCTGCAACATCTTGGCGCCGATGTTGGCGGCGTGCAGGCCCGGCATGATCAGCACGTTGGCCGGGCCGGAGAGGCGGCAGAACGGGTAGAGCCGGCTCATCAGCTCGAAATCCAGCGCCACGTCGGCCGACATCTCGCCATCGTACTCGAAATCCACCGAGCGCCCGTCCAGCAGGGCCACGGCGTCGCGCACATGCTGCGCCCGCTGGTGCATCGGCTGGCCGAAGTTGGAGAAGGAGAGGAAGGCCACCCGCGGCTCGTGCCCCATCTGCCGCGCAGTGCGGGCGGACTGGATGGCGATGTCGGCCAGTTCCTCGGCCCTGGGCTGTTCATGCACCGTGGTGTCGGCGATGAAGACGGTGCGCGCCCGGCTGGCCAGCACCGACAGGCCGAAGACGACATGGTCCGGCTGCGGGTCCACGACGCGGGCGATGTCCTCGAAGGAGACGGCGAAGCTGCGGGTCAGCCCGGTGACCAGCGCGTCGGCGGCGCCCAGCGCCACCATGCAGGCGCCGAAGACGTTGCGGTTCTGGTTCACCAGCCGCTGGCAGTCCCGGTACAGCATGCCGCGCCGTTGCAGCCGGCCGTAGAGGAAGTCGGAGAAGCCGTCGTTGAGCTGGGAGACGCGGGCGTTGTGGATCTCCAGCGGCTCGATGGAGCCCAGGCCCAGGCTGGCGATCTGCTCGATGATCACCTCCTCGCGCCCGATCAGCACCGGCGTGCCGTAGCCGGCGGTGCGGAAGGCCAGGGCGGCGCGGATCGTCCGCTCCTCCTCGCCCTCGGCGAAGACGACCCGCTTGGGGGTGGCCTTGACCTTCTCGAAGATGAGCTGGAGGCTGTCCGAGGTGGGGTCGAGGCGCAGGCGCAGGGAGCGGCCGTACTCCTCCATGTCCACGATGGGTTTGCGGGCGACGCCCGACTCCATGGCCGCCCGCGCCACCGCCGCCGGGATCTTGACGATCAGGCGCGGGTCGAAGGGAACGGGGATGATGTATTCCGGGCCGTAGCGCAGCCGCCGGCCGGCATAGGCGGCGTCCACCTCGTCCGGCACGTCCTCGCGCGCCAGTTCGGCCAGGGCGCGGGCGGCGGCGATCTTCATCGCCTCGTTGATGGTGCTGGCCCGCACGTCCAGGGCGCCGCGGAAGATGTAGGGGAAGCCCAGGACATTGTTGACCTGGTTGGGATAGTCGCTGCGGCCGGTGGCGACGATGGCGTCCTTGCGGACGGTGCGCACCTCTTCCGGCGTGATCTCCGGGTCGGGGTTCGCCATGGCGAAGATGATCGGCTTCGGCGCCATGGCACGGACCATCTCCCGCGTCACCGCCCCCTTCACCGACAGGCCCACGAAGACGTCGGCTCCCTCCATCGCCTCGGCCAGGGTGCGGGCGTCGGTCCGGATGGCGTGGGCCGACTTCCACTGGTTCATGCCCTCGGTGCGGCCCTGGTAGACGACGCCCTTGGTGTCGCACAGGGTGACGTTCCCGTGCGGCATGCCCATGGCCTTGATCAGCTCGACGCAGGCGATGGCGGCGGCGCCGGCGCCGTTCACCACCATCCGCGTGTCCGCCATGCTGCGGCCGGTCAGCTCCAGCGCGTTGATCATGCCGGCGGCGGCGATGATGGCGGTGCCGTGCTGATCGTCGTGGAAGACGGGGATGTCCATCAGCTCGCGCAGGCGCTGCTCGATGATGAAGCAGTCCGGCGCCTTGATGTCCTCCAGGTTGATGCCGCCGAAGCTGGGGCCGAGGAAGCGCACGCAGTTGACGAATTCGTCCACGTCGCGGGTATCGACGCAGAGGTCGATGCCGTCCACGTCGGCGAAGCGCTTGAACAGGACGGCCTTGCCCTCCATCACCGGCTTGGAGGCGAGCGCCCCCAGGTCGCCCAGGCCGAGCACGGCCGTGCCGTTGGAGATGACGGCCACGAGGTTGCCCTTGGCCGTGTAGTCGTAGGCGGTGGAAGGATCGGCATGGATGCGCAGGCAGGGCTGGGCCACGCCGGGCGAGTAGGCCAGGGACAGATCGCGCTGTGTCGTCAGGGGCTTGGTGGGGGTGACCTCCAGCTTTCCGGGGCGGCCGCCGCTGTGCAGCAGAAGGGCTTCCTCCGTCGTGATCCGGTTGTCGCTGTCGGCCATATACGCTCGCTCCTGAGGCTCATCGCCTAATTTTCTTCTCCGCCGGACCATCCGGCGTTGTCGTTCCGAATAACAGACTACAGGGCCGCGCCACACCCTGCCAGAGCGGGATGCTGAAACGAGGGTTGCGAAACCGCTTGTCGCTTTAACCCGGACAGAAGAAACTGACCCCATGGTCAGACCGAGCCGCCGGCCCCCTGTCGCAGCCGCACCGCCCCGGATCGCGGGGGCGGACCCCGACGCGTGCCTGCGGGCGCTGGCGGAGGCGGAGGACGATGTCCGCCAGGGCCGAACCGTCGGGCACGATACGGTGCGCGACTGGCTGGTGCGCGCCGCCGCCGCCGCCCGGACCGGAACGCCGCTGCCGCCTCCGCCCGAGCCCCGACCCGGCCCCCGTCCGTCGGCGACGACTCCGCAGACGACGAACGGTGCGGATAGTCTGGACCCGGAGCGCGCTGCGGGACGCATACGCCCAGGCGGACTACATCGCGCGCAGTAATCCCCTGGCCGCGGCCCGGCTGCTGGAGGATCTGCTGGACGCGGCCGACGGACTGGTCCTGTTTCCCGACCGTGGCCGCCCCGGCCGGAACGGCACCCGCGAACTGACGCTCGTCCCGCCCTTCGTCATGGTCTACGCCGTGGACCGGGCGGCGGGCGAGGTGCGCGTCCTGCGTGTCTGGCACGGGGCGCAGCAGCACTGACCGGCCCGCCTTACGGACAGGCGGGCCGCGGGCCCTTGTGGTCGGGCCGGCGGGCCGGAACAATCCGCCGCCGCAATCGACGACCTTAATCGACGGCCGCAAGAAGAACGCCCGGGAGGACCCATGCCGATCCCCAGCCTGTTCCAGGGCAAGCTCGCCCTCCCCGTGATCGGGGCGCCGATGTTCATCTGCAGCTACCCCGCACTGGTCGCGGCGCAGTGCAAGGCGGGCGTCGTCGGCACCTTCCCCAGTCTGAACGCCCGGCCGCTGGCCCAGCTCGACGCGTGGCTGGGCGATCTGACCGCCGAGCTGGACGCCTTCCGCGCCGCCCATCCGGACCGGCCGGTGGCGCCGTTCGGCGTCAACCTGATCGTCCACCGCTCCAACACCCGGCTGGCCGAGGACGTGGAGCTGGTGGTGAAGCACAGGGTGCCGTTCGTCATCACCTCCGTCGGGGCGCCGACGGAGATCGTGCCGCGCATCCATTCCTACGGCGGCATCGTCTTCCACGACGTCACCAACGTGAAGCATGCGCGCAAGGCGCTGGCGGCGGGCGTGGACGGGCTGATCCTGGTCTGCGCCGGGGCCGGCGGCCATGCCGGCACGCTGTCGCCCTTCGCCCTGCTGCCGGAGGTGCGGGAGTTCTTCGACGGGCCGATCGCGCTGTCGGGCTCGATGTCCTCGGGCCGGGCGGTGCGCGCGGCGGAGGTGCTGGGCGCCGACTTCGGCTATATGGGCACCCGCTTCATCGCCACGGCCGAGGCCAACGCCAAGCCCGGCTACAAGCAGATGATCGTCGAGTCGAGCGCGACCGACATCGTCTACACCCCGGCCTTCAGCGGCATCCCCGGCAACTATCTGGCCCCCAGCATCGCCGCCAACGGCATCGACCCGGCGAACATCACGGGCGGGCTGGACCGGCCCGACATGGATCTGGCCAACCGCGACGAGTCCCGGGAGGCCAAGGCCTGGAAGGACGTCTGGTCCGCCGGCCAGGGCATCGGCACCATCCACGACGTGCCCACGGTGGCCGAGCTGGTCGCCCGCCTGACCGCGGAGTACGAGCAGGCGTGCCGCCTGCCCGCCTCCCCCGCCCGGCCGCAGGCGCTGGCGGCGGAATAGCGGCGGACCGGACCGCCCCCGACGCGACCTGCACGACTGGCCCCACCCGCGGGAAGGACCCCCCATGCGCGCCAAGCCCCTGGCCGGCATCACCGTGCTCGACCTGACCCGGCTGCTGCCGGGGCCGATGTGCACCCAGCATCTGGCCGACCTCGGCGCCGACGTGCTGAAGGTGGAGGACCCGGCGGGCGGCGACTATGCCCGCTGGATGGGCCAGCGCCAGAAGGTGAATGCCACCAGCTTCCTGCTGTTCAACCGCAACAAGCGGTCGCTGACCCTGGACCTGAAGAAGCCGGAGGCGCAGCGGATCCTGCTGACGCTGGCCGCCGGTGCCGACATCGTGGTGGAGGGTTTCCGCCCCGGCGTCACCGACAGGCTGGGCGTGGGCTATGCCGCCGTGCGGGCGCTGAACCCCAAGGTGGTCTATGCCAGCATCACCGGCTACGGCCAGGACGGCCCCTGGGCGCAGCGGGCCGGGCACGACATGAACTACCTCTCCCATGCCGGGGTGCTGGACCAGACCGGCACGGCCGGCGGACCGCCGGCCCTGTCCAACTTCCAGATCGCCGATCTGGCCGGCGGCTCGCTCTCCGCCGTTATGGGCATCCTCGCGGCGCTGGTGGACGCGCAGCGGACCGGCCAGGGCCGGCATGTGGACGTGGCGATGACCGACTGCGTGCTGGCGCACACGGTGGTGGCGCTCGCCACCCTGAACGCCGGCCAGGGGGCGGAGCCGCGCGGCCAGGGCCGGCTCAGCGGCGGCCAGCCGAACTACGGCGTGTACGAGACGGCGGACGGGCGCTGGCTGGCCGTGGGTGCCCTGGAACAGAAGTTCTGGAGCGCCTTCTGCGCCGCCATCGGCACGCCGGAGCTGGAGGGGCTGGGCTATGCCACCGGGGCGGAGGGCGAGCGCGTGCGCGCGGCCGTGGCGGAGCGGGTGCGCGCCCGTCCGCTGGCCGAGTGGGCGGCGGTGTTCGCCCGTGTGGACGCCTGTGTCAGCCCCGTGCTGACCCCGGAAGAGGCGCTGGAGAGCGAGCAGGCCCGCGGCCGCGGTCTGGTGGTGGAGCACGACCATCCGGTGGAGGGGCCGGTGCGGCAGTACGCCTTCCCGGTCCGCATGACGGACTTCGCCTTCAGCATCGACCGCCCCGCCCCGATGCAGGGCGAACACACGGCCGAGGTGCTGGCCGGGCTGGGCTACGGGCCGGAGGAGCAGGCCCGGCTGAAGGCCGAGGGCGTGGTCTGATCCCGAGCCGAAGGCGTGGTCTGACCCCGAGCCGAAGGCGTGGCCTGATCCCGAGCCGAAGGCGTGGCCTGATCCCGCGGCGGGCGGGTGCGGCCCCCTGCCCCGGCTTGACGATTCTCAATTACTTCGCCCATTCGAAGGAATAGATGTTCGCCCGGTCGCAACGGCGGCCGGCTCCCGCCGCGGGACAGGCCGGCACGCCCTTCCTGGAGGTGAGTGAGATGGTGACGAATGTCGGTTCCCTGGACCGCGCCCTGCGTTTCGTGATCGCGCTGGGCCTGCTGTCCCTGCTGCTGCTGCTGGAGGGCAACGCCCGCTGGCTGGGGCTGATCGGGCTGGTGCCGCTGACCACGGCGACGCTGCGCTGGTGCCCGCTCTACACGGTTCTCGGGATCAACACCGGCGCCCGCTGAGCCCTCGCCGGTTCCCCGGGCGGCCCGCACAGGGCCGCCCGCCGACCTGCGCCGCATCAACCTTCTGCACACTCTCAAGCGGACACGTCCCCAGCCCCTCAGGGCACCGGCGGCGCTTCCAGGGGGGAGCCGGGTTCGGCCTCCGCCGGGTCGGTCCCGTCCGGGGCGGGATCCAGGAGCGTGAGCACGCGGGGATTGCGGTCGGCCCCGCTGGGCAGGGCCGCGTGCGGATCGGCGATCCAGGCCAGCACGTCGCGCCACACCGTCTCGGCGTTCAGGTCGCGCAGCAGCAGGTGCCAGCCGTGCGGATAGAGGGCCAGCCGCGGCCCGTGCCGCGGCGGTTCGGCCAGCGGCAGCCGGCGCATGGCGCGGCTGCGCGGTTCCACCGGAATGACCTGCTCGTTCTCCCCGTACAGCACCAGGGCCGGCACGGTCAGCCGCTCGGCCCCCGCCATCGCCTGATCCATCAGGTCGGTCAGGCCGCGCACGGCGTCCACCCGTGTCTCCTTCAGCACCAGCGGGTCGCGGCCCAGGGCGCGCAGCACCTCGATGTTGTCGGAGGCCTGGATGTCCAGCCCGCGCGGCGGGCTGAGCTTCAGCCAGGGCACCGTCCAGCCCGCCACGGACAGCGCCCAGCGCTGGTAGAAGGGCATGGTGTCCCGGCTCCACACCGCGGGCGCGGAGAGCACCAGCCCGGCGATCCCCGGCGGCAGGTCGCGGCCGGCGAAGGCGGCCAGCAGCACGGCCCCGCCCATGCTCTCGCCCAGCAGATAGACCGGCACGCCGGGATAGGCGGCGTTCAGCGCCGCGGCGGCGTCCAGCACGTCCTGGGTGAGGGTGTCGCTGCCCGGCCAGATGCCCGGGCGGCCGCTGCCGCCGAAGCCGCGCTGGTCGTAGGCGTAGGTGGCGACGCCGTGCGCCGCCCAGAAGCGGGCGGGGCTGTCGAAGGCGTTGGAATAGTCGTTGAAGCCGTGCAGCGCCAGGATCACCGCCGTCGGCCGGCCGGCCGGCAGCCAGTGGCGCAGCGGCAGGGCCTCTCCGTCGGCGGTGCGGAAGGTCTCCGCCTCCAGCGTCGGGGCCGCCACGCGCGGCCCCATCGGTTGCAGGGTCGGGGCGCAGCCCGCCAGCACGACGGCCAGCGCCAGCGCCAGGAAGGGGACCCGCGCCCGACGGCGCGGGAGGGTGCCGCGCTCAGCGGTACTCATCGTCGTGGGCGGTGGCCACGGCGGCGGCCTGGGGCGCCCGGGTCAGTTGCAGGAACAGGTCCTCCAGGTCGGACTCCACCGTCGTCAGGTCCACGATGGACAGGCCGGCGGCGGAGACGGCGCCCAGGATGTCGCCCACCCGTGCCCGGCTGGGCTGGTAGCGGATGACGATCCGGCGGGAGCCCTGGAGTTCGGCGTCGCAGGCGGCCAGCGCCTCGGGCAGCGCGTCCACGTCCTGGCCGAGATGCACGACCAGCTCCTTCTGGTCCAGCCGCTTCAGGAGCTGCTGCTTGCTGTCACAGGCGACGACCTGTCCATGGTTGACGATGGCGATGGTGTCGCAGAGCTGCTCCGCCTCCTCCAGATAGTGCGTCGTCAGCACCACCGTGGTGCCGGCGCGGTTCAACTCGCGCACATGGGCCCAGAGCGACTGGCGCAGTTCCACGTCCACGCCGGCCGTGGGTTCGTCCAGCACCAGCACGGGCGGGGCGTGGACCATGGCCTTCGCCACCATCAGCCGCCGGCGCATGCCGCCGGACAGGGTGCGGGCATAGGCGTCGGCCTTGTCCTGCAACCCGACCGCCTCCAGCAGCCGGTCGGTCTGGCGCTCCCGCTTCGGCACGCCGTAGAGGCCGGCCTGGAGGTCCAGGATCTCCCGCGGGGTGAAGAAGGGGTCCAGGTTCAGCTCCTGCGGCACCACGCCGATGGCGGCGCGGGCGCTGCGCGCGTCCCGGTCGATGTCGATGCCCCAGATCCGGGCCGTGCCGCTGGTCTTGTTCACCAGACCGGCCAGGATGTTGATGAAGGTGCTCTTGCCCGCCCCGTTCGGCCCCAGCAGGCCGTAGAGGGAACCGCGCGGGATGCTGAGGGAGATGCCTTTCAGCGCCTCCTTGGCGGGGGCGCGGCCGGTGCCCTTGTAGATCTTGCGCAGGTCGTGGACCTCGACCGCCTGGTCGGGCGGCAGCACCGCGCCGGCGGGGGCCCCGGAACCGGCGGCGGGGGGCAGGGTCATGTCGGGCATGGGCGGCCTGGCTTCCTGAACGGTCGGGTGATGTCCGCGGCTGACGGGTTCGGACCGGCGGGGCATCGGTCCGGTCCGGCAGGCATGGCCGGAACGGCTCCCCCGAGAGGCGCGACATCCGGGGATGGCGTAACATCGCTTCCGCCGGCCGGTCAATCGCCCGCATCCCTGCCCAGGGCACTGAACTCATGTGACAGCGGGTGACAGATTGCGGAACTGCTGATTCTGTGGGCCGGTGTTATCGGACGGCACGGGATCGGCGTCATGGACGAGGACGATTGGGGTTCGAAGTCGCGGCTTCGGGTGCTTTTGGAGCATTTCAGCCGGATAGAGGACCCGCGGGATGAGCGGCGGATCCTGCATCCGCTGCCGGAGATCCTGCTTTTGGTGGTGTGCGGCACGATGGCGGACTGCGACGACTACGAGAACATCGCGGCCTGGGGTGCGGCGCACCTGCCGTTCCTGCGTCGGCATCTGCCCTACGCGCACGGCGTTCCCGGCGAGCGGTGGCTGACGATCCTGATGAACCGGATCGATCCGGCGCTGTTCTCGGCCGCCTTCACCGCGTGGGTACGTGCGACCTTTCCGGGGCGGGCCGACTTCGTCGCCATCGACGGCAAGACCTCGCGGCGTAGCCACGACCGCCGCGCCGGGACCGCGCCGATCCACCTCGTATCCGCCTTCGCGACGACCTCCCGCCTGGTGCTCGCCCAGGAGGCGGTCCCCGACAAGGCCAACGAGCTTGCGGCGATTCCGGTGCTGCTCGACCGGCTCGGCGAGAACGGCGGGTTGGCCGGCGCCCTCGTCTCCATCGACGCCATCGCCACCAACCCGACCATCGCCGCCGCGATCCGGGGCCAGGGCGCCGACTACCTCCTCGCCGTCAAGGCCAACCAGCCCACGCTGCGCGCGGAGCTCGAGGTGGCGTTCGCCGTCGGCGACGGCGCCGACCACCACCACGACCTCGACAAGGGGCACGGCCGGGTCGAAGAACGCCACGTGAGCGTGATCCGTGAGGTCGACTGGCTCTCCGGCACGCGCCGGTTTCCTGGGGAGATGCGCCTGCCCGACGTCGCCGCCATCGTCCGCGTCCACACCACAGCCCACATCGGCGACCGGACGCGGACCGACACCCGCTACTTCATCTCCTCCGCCCCGCTCACCGCCGAACGCGCCGCCGACGCCGTCCGCGGGCACTGGGGCATCGAGAACAGGCTGCACTGGGTGCTCGACGTCCTCTTCAAGGACGATCTCTCGCGCTTGCGAACCGGCCACGGTGCCAAAAACATGGCCGTCGTCCGCCACTTCGCCCTCAACCTCATCCGCGCAGCCAACGACCGAAAGTCGCTCAAGACGCGCCGAAAAATGGCAGGATGGTCGGACGACTACCTCGCCTCTCTCCTCAACCCCGCCATCCCTTAACTTGGATTCGAAGCCCTGGTCCCGGCCGGCGGCTCCGGCCCCGGGATTGTCCCCCTCCCCGCCACGCCCGGCGGTCCCGCCCCGCAGCCCGCCGCCCTGACCGGAAGCGCCGGCCGCGGGCGGTTGATCGGAGCGGTCGCTCGGGTATGATGCCGGCCGCAGCGCCGGAGACCGGACCGGACGCAAGACCGGAGACGGGAACACCGGAGACGGAAACACCGGACCGGAAGAACCGGACACGGGGAAGAAGGGAGAGAGAGGCCATGCAACCGCTTGAGATCATCTACGTGGACGACGCGACGGTCGGCTGCGACGGCGGCGGCGGTGCGCTGGGCCATCCGCTCGTCTATCTGCCGCTGGGCGCGAAGGGGGAGGTCGACTGCCCCTATTGCAGCCGCCGCTACGTGCTGAGCGAGGAAGGCCGCCGGCACGCCCACGCCGCGGGACATTGATCCGGCCGGCGCGCCGCCGCTCCGGCGGCATCCCCGGCTCCCGTCCCGTCTCAGGCGACCCGGACGATCGGACCGGGGGCGATCTCGTAATGCGCGCCGGACGCCGTGCGCTCGCGCAGGAAGGCGTAAAGGCTGCGGTAGATGCCCGGTGCGGCCGGAGTCATCGCGTCGGCCAGGGCCACGGTGTCCACCGCCACCGGCCCGTCCGTCGGCGGGCCGAAGCCGATGCGGTCGGGCATCCCCTCCGCGAACTGCCGCGCCACGGGCGGCAGCGGACACCCGGCCTCCAGCACGGCCGGCATCGGTCCGGCCAGCAGGGCGGCGCGCTGGGCGAAGAGCTGCACCACCACGAAGCCGTCGCCATCCGCCACCGCCCCCATGCCGGCATGGGTCCAGCGCCGTTCCAGGAGGGTCCGCCGGTGGCCGGGGGAGTCCATCAGACTGTCCACGGCGAAGCGGCCGGCGCTCCCCCGCCCGGACGGCGGGAGACGGCTGCTCCGGAACAGGTTCTCGCCCGCCACGCCGACCAGCCGGCGGTGCAGCAGCCCGATCCGCTGCCCCGGGCCGCGCCCCTGCGGATCGGTGTGCGACAGGCCGGTCCGGGTGATGCGGGCGGCGTAGAAGCGGGCGATCCAGCGCAGCCGCTCGTCCATCGCCAGGGAGGCGACGCCGGCGCCGGCACGACGGTCGGCTGTGGCATGCCACACCGCCGTCTCGACCTCGGGCAGAGGGACAGCGGTCTGGTCGGCCTGAACGGCAGCGAGACAGGCTGCCGGGTCCAGCGGGTCCGCGGTGTCCCCCTGCCCTTGACCCTGCCCTGCCGCCGGCCGGTCCGGCAGCACCAGCAGTCCCGCCCCGCCCAGGGCCGCCGCCAGCAGCGCCCTGCGGGCCACCGGCCTGACCGCCGCTTCCCGCTCCCGGCCCGTTTCCGCACCGCATCGCCGCATCGCCCTCTCCCACCGCCGGCCCGGCCTGGAACGCCCGCCCGGAAACCTGTGTTGACCCCCGCCGGGCCTGGCCCGGCATGTCAATTCCCCGCCGGGTCTGGCCCGGCTGCAAGTACCCGCCGGTAACGGAGACAAGGCCATGAGGGTCGCCGAGATCATGACCCGGGACGTGCATTTCCTGAGTCCCGACGCCAGCGTGCAGCAGGCGGCCCGGCTCATGGCGGAGCTGGACGTCGGTGCCCTGCCGGTGGGAGAGGCGGCCGACCTGCGCGGTATCCTGACCGACCGCGACGTGCTCATCCGCGTCGTGGCCCAGGGCCGCGACCCCGCCACCACCCCGGTGGCCGCGGTGATGTCTTCCGACGTGCTGACCTGCACGGGGGAAGAGCCGGTGGAGGCCGTCCTCCTCCGCATGGAGTCCCGTCAGGTACGGCGCGTGCCGGTGCTGGAGGAGGGCCGGGTCGTCGGCATGCTGGGCGCCCGCGCGATCCTGGCCGTCGCCGGCAAGGCCGCCGCCGACGACGGCGGTCCGGGCGGGCGGGGGCCGCTGCGGTGACGCCGGAGACCCCCGGCATGCCCACGGGCGACCAGCTCATCGTCTTCGGCATCCTGGCCGGGGCACTGGCGCTCTTCATCTGGGACCGGCTGCGCTACGATCTGGTGGCGATGCTGGCCCTGGTGGCCGCGGTCGTGCTGGGCGTCGTGCCGGGGGAGAAGGCCTTCTCCGGCTTCTCCGACACCGCCGTCGTCACCGTTGCAGCGGTGCTGGTGCTCAGCACCGCGATCCGCAATTCAGGTCTGGTGGACGCGGCCCTGCGCCCGCTGGGTCCGCTGCTGCGCGGGCCGGACGCGCAGGTGCTGATCCTGGCCGGCATGGTCGCCACCCTGTCGGCCTTCATGAACAATGTCGGCGCGCTGGCCGTCTTCCTGCCGGTGGCGCTGCGGGTGGCGCAGCGCAGCGGGCGCTCCCCGGCGGAACTGCTGATGCCGCTCTCCTTCGCCTCGCTGCTGGGCGGGCTGATCACGCTGGTGGGCACGCCGCCCAACATCCTGATCTCCGGGGTCCGGCGCGACATGCTGGGCGAAGGCTTCGACATGTTCGACTTCGCGCCGGTGGGCCTGGGCGTCACCGCGGCGGGGCTGGTGGTGGTCGCCGTCGGCTGGCGGCTGCTGCCGCGGCACCGGCGGGGCCAGGGCGACCCGCAGGACAAGTTCCGCATCGAGGACTACACGATGGAGGTGCGGCTGCCCGAGGGCTCGCCCTTCGTCGGCCGCACCGTGCGGCAGCTTGAGGACGAAGGCGAGGGCGATGTCACCGTCGCCGCCGTGGTGCGCGAGGGCTTCCGCCGCTACGTGCCGCACGGGCACTGGACGCTGCTGGCCGGCGACATCCTGCTGCTGGAGGGCGACCCCACCATCGTCAAGCGGGTGGCGGACGCCGCCGGGCTGACGCTGGAGGACGACGGCGACGACACCCCGCCGATCGCCGCCGGCGACGGCTACGGCGTGGTCGAGGCGGTGGTGACGGAGACCTCTCCCGTCGTCGGCAGCTCCCCGGCGGAGCTGCGGCTGCGCCACCGCTACGGTGTGAACCTGCTGGCCATCGGCCGGCACGACCGCACCGCCATCACCCGGCTGAAGCGGGTGAAGCTGCAACCGGGCGACGTCATCGTCCTGCAGGGTCCGCTGGCGGACATGCCGGACACGCTGGCGGCTCTGGGCTGCCTGCCGCTGGCCGAGCGCAATCTCCAGATCGGCAAGCCCGGCAACCGGGTGCTGCCGGCGGCGGTGATGGCGGCGGCCGTGCTGCTGGCGGCGCTGGGCCTGCTGCCGGTGGCGGTCGCCTTCGTGGCGGCCGTGCTGGTGCTGGTGCTGACCCGGGCGCTGGCCCTGCGCGAGGTCTATGGCAGCATCGAATGGCCTGTGATCGTGCTGCTGGGCGCCCTGATCCCGGTCAGCAACGCGCTGCGCGACACCGGCGGCACCGAGGTGATCGCCGGCTGGCTGTCGCTGGCGGTCAGCGGCGTGCCCCCGGTCGCCGCGCTGGCCCTGATCACGGCGGCGACGATGCTGGTCACGCCGGTGCTGAACAACGCCGCCACGGTGCTGGTGATGGCGCCCATCGGGGTGGGGCTGGCCCAGCATCTGGGCCTGAACCCCGACCCGTTCCTGATGGCCGTGGCGGTCGGGGCCAGCAGCGACTTCCTGACCCCCATCGGGCACCAGTCGAACACGCTGGTGATGGGGCCCGCCGGCTACCGCTTCAGCGACTACTGGCGGCTGGGGCTGCCCTTGTCGCTGACCGTGCTGGCGGTCGGCGTGCCGCTGATCGCGCTGGTCTGGCCGCTGACCGGCTGAGGCCGCGCATGTCCCGCCAAGGCCTTTCCGCAGACGCGCTCCCGGAAAGGCGGCCATGGCGACGCAGCGGATGCGCCGCCGTTGCGCGGCCGCGAATCCCGACTCTATACTCTCCGGCACAAGACCTGGCCTGATTCTATACTTGTTAACCGCAAGTGAACGTCCGGAAACCGGGGATGCCCGAGCCGTGAGTCCTTCAGCATCGACCCATACCCCCGGTCCGGGACGTCCGGTCCGGCTTCCCATCGGCAAGCTGCCCTTCGTGGGTGTGCGCCGGGACGGGCAGTTGGGCTTCTGGGTCCTGCCGCCCCAGGCGGAGGATGCCGACCTGCGTCTGGCCGGGCGGACCTATGCGGCATGGTTCCTGCTGTATGCGGAGGTCAACGGTCAGGCGGCAGCGCGCGACCTGCTGGACCGGATCGAGCGCGAGATGCCGTCGCGCTATGCCCGCCTGGACCGCGCCTTCCTGGCGGAGATCGGCGACCGCGGCTATGCCCTGAGCGCCGCCTGAGATGGGCGCGGCCTGAGATGGGCGCGGCCTGAGATGCCGCCTGGGATAACGACGTCCGAGATGGCGCGGGTCCGGTAAACGCGGGTCCGGCAAACGCGGACCCGGTAAACGCAGGTCCGGTAAACGCAGGCCGGCCGGAAAACGCAACGGCCCGTCCGGGGGGCTCGGACGGGCCGCGCGATGACCGGCGCCCGGTGCGGGAAGCCGGAAAGCCGGTCACGGGCCGGGGGCGCCCGAAGGGGGGCCTGCGGGCGGTGTCGGCCCCATACCTCTTTTGTGCCGGATGGACGTAAAGCAAGCCTTAATCGGGCCGGCTCCAGAGTCGCGGCCATTCCTGGTCGAACCTCGGGGAAGGCGCGCAATGACCTGTATCGTCGGTCTGGTGGAAGGCAGCACGGTCTGGATGGGCGGCGACAGCGCCGGGGTGGCGGGGCTGGACATCAGCCTGCGCGCCGATCCCAAGGTGTTCCGCAACGGCGATCTCCTGATCGGCTTCACCAGTTCCTTCCGCATGGGCCAGCTTCTGCGCTTCCGCCTGCGCCCGCCGCTTCGGCGGCCGGACCAGGATCTGTTCCACTACATGGTCTGCGAGTTCGTGGAGGCGGTGCGGGTCTGCCTGAAGGAAGGCGGCTTCGCCCACCGTTCCAACGACGTGGAGACCGGCGGCTTCTTTCTGGTGGCGACGGAGGGGCGGCTGTTCTCGGTCCAGGACGATTATCAGGTCAGCGAGTTCAGCCGCGGCTTCCACGCGATCGGCTGCGGGGCGCACTATGCGCTGGGCTCGCTCTACACCACCCGGGACCTGCCCGCGGAACAGCGGGTGCGGCTGGCGCTGGAGACGGCGGAGCATTTCTCCGGCGGGGTGCGCGCCCCCTTCACGGTGGAGCAGGTGGGTCCCGCCTGCCTGACCCTCGCCGCCTGACACTCGCCGCCTGCCCCTCGCCGCCTGAGATGCGCCGCCAGACGGGCAGAGAATGCCCCTTCTTTGCTGCATTGTAACGGACCGGAGGACGTTACCGAACGGTAACCACGCGGGAGTGGCATGAGGGGGGCGGCTCAGGGTACGCAAGTGTGCGGTCCGCCCCCGGAGACGCACGAGTATTTCACGGACGCAGCCCCCCGCGGCAGTGAAACGCTTGAACAATCCGGGGTTCGGGCCAATTCTGTGCCACCGGCCGCCGGCCCCTGTGTCGGCGGCGCTCATTCTTCACAAGCCCCGGAACCGGACCTGACCATGCGCCTTGCCTGGCAGATCGCGGCCGTCGCCGCCCTTACCCTTGCCGCAGGTGGCATCTGGTATGCGGCGGCCGGCCGCCAGGACACCGCCCAGCAGAGCGGGCCCCAGATCCGCCCCACTGCCGTGGTCGCCGCTGCCGCGACGACGGGCGACATCCCAGTCACCTTCGACGCCATCGGCACCCTGCGCGCCAACGAGGCCGTCACCGTCACCTCCAAGCTGGCCGGCATCGTCTCGAAGATCTCCTTCACCGAAGGCCAGCGGGTCAAGACCGGCGACGTTCTGGTGGAGCTGGACGCGACCGAGGCGAAGGCGGAGCTGGCCGTGGCCGAGTCGCAGCGCCGCACCGTCTCGCAGGAGCTGGAGCGGGCCATCGCGCTGCTGGGCCGGCAGGCCGTGGCGCAGGCCCGGGTGGACGATCTGCGGGTCGGATTGCAGGGGGCGGAGGCCCAGGTCAACGCCGCCCGCGCCCGGCTCCAGGATCTGACGATCCGCGCCCCCTTCGCCGGCGTCGCCGGGCTGCGCCATGTCAGCCCGGGGACCCTGGTCCGCCCGGGCGACGCGGTGACGACGGTGGACGACATCGACACCGTGAAGCTGGACTTCTCCGTGCCCGAGGCGGCACTGCGCCGTCTGGCCGTGGGCCAGCCCGTCGCCGCCCGCACGGCCGTGTTCCCCGGCCGCGCCTTCACCGGCGTCATCGGGGCGGTCGATACCCGCATCGATCCGGTCACCCGGACCCTGACCCTGGTCGCCGAGATCCCCAATGACGGCTTCCTGCTGAAGCCGGGCCTGTTCATGAACGTCCGGCTGCTGCTGGACGAACGCAAGGGCGTGGTCCTGATCCCGGAAGAGGCGCTGGTTCCCGTCGGCGACCGCCAGTACGTCTTCATCGTGAAGGACGGCCGGGTGGAACGCCGGCAGGTGGTCATCGGTGCCCGCCAGTCCGGCGTGGTCGAAGCGGCGGAGGGCGTGGCCGACGGCGAGCTTGTCATCACCCGCGGCACCCAGAAGGTGCGCGAAGGCTCGCCCGTGACGGTCGAGATCGAGCCGATGCGCCTGCCCGGCCCCGCCGGCACGCAGAGCTGACCGGAACCGGCGGCACGGGTCCGCCGGCCTGAAGTCCGCCAGGGTCAACGCCCGCAAGGAAACGCCCCATGGTCCTGTCCGACGTCTCGATCCAGCGCCCCGTCCTGGCCTTCGTCCTGAGCGCCGTCCTGGTCGTGTTCGGCCTGCTGGGCTATGACAGCCTGCCCGTGCGGGAACTGCCGCGGATCGACCCGCCCATCGTCTCCATCGATACCAGCTACCCCGGCGCCAGCGCCGAGGTGGTGGACAACGAGATCACCGAGCGCATCGAGAGCGTCGTCAACGGGATCGAGGGCATCCGCACGATCCGCTCCCGCTCGCGCGAGGGCAATTCCAGCGTCTCCATCGAGTTCGAGCTGACGCGCGACATCGACGGTGCGGCCAACGACGTGCGCGACCGCGTCTCCCGCGTCGTGGACAACCTGCCGGAGGAGGCCGACCCGCCGGAGGTGACGAAGGTGGACAGCGACAGCCAGCCGATCATGTGGATCACGCTGACCAGCGACCGCATGAACCAGCTTGAGCTGACCGACTATGTCCGGCGCTACTATCTGGACACGCTGAACACCGTCCCCGGCGTCGCCAGCATCCGCATCTCCGGCCGGCGCGACTTCGCCATGCGGGTCTGGCTGGACCGCGACGCCATGGCCGCCCGCGGCGTCACCGTGCGCGACGTGGAGACCGCCATCCGGCGCGAGAACACCGAGCTTCCGGCCGGCCGCATCGAATCCTCGCAGCGCGAATTCACCGTCCGCACCGACACGCGCCTGTCCACCCCCGGCCAGTTCGCCGCCATCGTGGTGCGCCAGGACGGCGCCAATCTGGTGCGGATCGGCGACGTGGCCCGCGTCGAGGTCGGCCCGCGCGACGACCGCGGCGACTTCCGCCTGAACGGCATCCAGGCCGTGGGCATGGGCATCCAGCGCCAGTCCACCGCCAACACGGTGGAGGTGTCGCAGGCGGTCCACGCCGTGCTGAACCAGTTCCGCGCCTCGCTGCCACCGGGCATGACGCTGGAGGTCCGGCAGGACGACGCCGTCTTCATCAACCAGTCGATCTACGAGGTCTTCCACGCCATCGGCGTCGCCATCCTGCTGGTGGTGCTGGTCGTCTGGGTCTTCCTGCGCACGGTGCGCGCCACCGTCATCCCGGTGGTCGCCATCCCGGTCTCGCTGGTCGCCGCCTTCGGCGTGCTGGCGCTGCTGGGCTATTCCATCAACGTGCTGACGCTGCTGGCCTTCGTGCTGGCGGTCGGGCTGGTGGTGGACGATGCCATCATCGTGGTGGAGAACGCCGCCCGCCGCATCGAGGAGGGCGAGCCGCCGCTGCTGGCATCCTTCCGCGGGGCGCGCCAGATCGGCTTCGCGGTGATCGCCACGACGCTGGTGCTGCTGGCGGTGATCTTCCCGCTGACCATGCTGGACAACGAGCAGGGCCGCCTGCTGCGCGAATTCGCCGTGGCGCTGATGGCGGCCGTGGGCTTCTCCTGCGCCGTGGCGCTGACGCTGTCGCCCATGCTCTGTTCCAAGCTGCTGCGGGTGCATGACGAGGGCAACCGCTTCTTCACGGCGACGGAGAAGGTCTTCACGGGCATGGCCGACCTGTACGGCCGCGCCCTGCGCGCCGCCCTGGGCGCCCCCGTCGTGGTGCTCACCCTGTTCGCGGCCACGGTGGGCGGGCTGGTGGTGACCTATCAGTCGCTGGAGAGCGAGCTGGCCCCGCAGGAGGACCGCGGCGTCTTCCGCATCTCCGTGCAGACTCCGGAGGGGGCCACCCTGGACTTCACCGACCGCGAGGTGAAGGCGGTGGAGGGACTCCTGGAGCCCTATCTGGCCAACGGGGACGTCAATTCCATCCTCACCATCCTGGCCCCCGGCTGGGGCGGTGCGGGCGTCAACCGCGCCATGCTGGTGGTGCGGACCCCGCCCTGGGACGAGCGCAGCCGCAGCGTGGATGAGATCGTCGCCGAGCTGATGCCGAAGCTGTCCCGGGTGCCCGGCGCCCGCGTCTATCCCCAGATCCCCTCGGGCCTGGGGCTGCGCGGCGGCGGCTCCAATCAGATCCAGTTCGTGCTGCGCGGCAACACCTACGAGGAGCTGGCGGAATGGCGTGACGCCATCATCGCCCGCCTGCAGGAATACGGCACCATCTCCAGCCTTGTCGCCGACTATGACGAGACGAAGCCGCAGCTCCGCGTGCAGGTGGACCGCGACCGCGCCTCCGACCTGGGCGTCGGCATCTCCGACATCGGCTCCACGCTGGAGACGATGATGGCGGAGCGGCAGGTCACCCGCTACCTGGACCGCGGCGAGGAGTACGACGTGGTGCTGCGCGCGGAGGCCAGCCAGCGCTCGAACCCGCGCGACCTGTCGAACATCTACATCCGCGGGTCCAAGACCGACCAGCTCGTGCCGCTGGCCAACCTCATCGAGATCAACGACATCGCCGGGGCGACGGAGCTGAACCGCTACGACCGGCTGCGTTCCATCACGATCAGCGGCACCCTGGAGCCCGGGCTCTCCATGGGCGAGGCGATCGACATGGTGCGCGCCGCAGCGACCGAGATGCTGCCGCCGGAGGCGCAGCTCGCCTTCGAGGGCGCGGCACGCCAGCAGCTCGAAGCCTCCTCCTCCATCTTCTTCGCCTTCGGCATGGCGCTGCTGGTGGCGTTCCTGGTGCTGGCGGCACAGTTCGAGAACTTCCGCATGCCGCTGATCATCATCCTGGCCGTGCCGCTGGCCCTGTTCGGCGGCGTTCTGGCCATGGCGGTGACCGGCATGACCGACAACATCTACACCCAGATCGGGCTGATCCTGCTGGTCGGGCTGATCTGCAAGAACGCCATCCTGATCGTGGAGTTCGCCAACCAGCTCCGCGACGAGGGGCTGGTGATGCGCGAGGCGGTGATCGAGGCGTCGAAGCTGCGCCTGCGCCCCATCCTGATGACCAGCATCGCCACGGTGTTCGGCGCCCTGCCGCTGGCTCTTGCCGAGGGGGCGGGGGCGGAATCCCGCATGGCGATCGGCTGGGTCATCGTCGGCGGTGTCACCATCGGCACCCTGCTGTCGCTGTTCGTGACGCCGCTGCTCTACAATCTTGCCGCCCAGGGCGTGCAGCCGGTCGGCGCCATCCGCCGCCGGCTCCAGGACCTCGACAGCCAGTATGCCGAGCATGGCCCCGCCACCGGGCAGGAACCCCGGGGCGGGCACGGTGCCGCGGCGGAGTAGGCGGGCCCCCCGCGGCCGGGAGGGGACCGGCCGTGACCCTGAGCCATGGCCCTGATAATGGAACCGGCAGGACGCGATCTCGATCCGCGGGCCTTCGCCCCGGGCATCGCCACCACGGGGCTCGCCACCGCTGGGATTGCCGGCCACCCGGCAGACCAGCCGGCGTTCCTGGGTGATCCGGCGCGACCGGAAGCGGACAGGCGGCCCTTCAGCGGCTCCGGCTTGCCGATGCCGGAGAACGGCGTGCGCCGGGCGGCCTCGATCAGCGGTTGATCCGGGCCGCGATGTCAGCGTCGCTCTCCTGCACAGATATTCGTACAATTCGGCAGCGGGAGCCGCCGGTCGCGCCCCTCACCGGCCGGACGGGTCAGAGCACGCGGCCGTGCTTCTGGTAGCGGTACCAGGCGGCAGCCCCCAGCGGGACCGCCAGCGCCAGCAGGCCCGCCGTACCGATCGACGTGCCGATGCCGGCGGCGTGGCCGCCGTTGCCGCCGTTGCCGTGGCGCTGCCGCTCGATCCAGCCGCCGCGTTCGCCCGTGCCCTCCGGCATCGGGCGCAGCACGCCGCCGTCGGTGGCGGGACGGGTGCTGTCCTGGAACAGGCTCCGCTGCGTCATCCGGGCCAGACCGCGCTCCAGCGCCCCCTGCCCCACGGCCATGCCCATCTCCAGCACCCAGGGCGGGATGCCGACGCCGACCTCCCGCCGCGGCCGGACGGCAAGGCCGAGGATGGCGCGGGCCACCTTCTCCGGCGGCGTCACCGGCTCCAGCGCCTGCACGTCGCGGCCGGTGTAGTTGGCCGCGTGCTGCCAGAAGGGCGTGTCGATCGGGCCGGGCAGGACGGAGCAGAGATGGACATCGTCCAGCCCCTCCAGATGCAGTTCCTGCCGCACCGTCTCGACGAAGCCCAGCACGGCATGCTTCGCCGCCACGTAGGGCGACTGGTAGGGCGTCGGCACCCGGCCGGCGACGCTGGCCGTGGTGATGAGGATGCCGCGGCCGCGCTCGCGGAAATGCGGCAGCACGGCCCGGAAGCCGTTGACCACGCCGTAGAAGGTCGAGTTCACGACGTTGGCGAAGACCTCGGGCGGGGTCTGCTCGAAGGTGCCGAAGCTGGCGATCCCGGCGTTGTTGACCCAGATGTCGATGCCGCCATAGGCGTCGATGGCCCGCTCGGCGAGGTGCCGGACCTGGGCCGCGTCGCGCACGTCGGTCGGCACCACCATGGTCCGTCCGCCGTCGCGGATCACCATCTCCGCCGTGCCGTGCAGGCCCTGCTCGCGCCGGGCCGCCAGCACCACCGTGGCCCCTTCCGCGGCGAAGGTGTCCGCGGTGGCCCTGCCGATGCCGCTGGAGGCCCCGGTGATGACCACGACCTTGTCGCCCAGGCGATCTGCCATGGTGTGCTCCGTTGCTGTGTCGGATCAAGACCGCATCATGTCGGTCGGCCCCTCAACAGGCCGGAGCGGGCATGGTTTCCCCATACCGGACGATGGCAAAGGGGGCATGCCGGATCGACGCGACAGAGCCTGCATGGTATAGACACCGTACCGCCGCTGACCTCTCCCGTCCGTGGCCGGTCGAACCCAGCCCGCGCCCGGAATAATCGGTGGCCGTTCCGGGCTTTTGACTGCTTCCGGTCGCGTGGCCACATGATCGGGACGGATCGACGTGTGGCTGGAAGGCTTCAGTATTAACCTGTTCATTTTTACGGTGCTGGGGGCCTGCGGCATGGTCTCGGCGGCGCTGGTGCGACAGGTGCGCCTTGTCGTTGACCGTCGGATGCGGGCGACCCTGGAACTCCGCAACGAAAGGCTGCGGCGACGCTACGATCAGGTGCGCGCCACGCACGAGGCGTCGGTCGCCCGGATCGCGGATCTGGAGGTGGAGCGGCGCATGACCGTCGGCCAGATCCAGGAGATGAAGCGCCGCCTGCTGGCCGCAAGGCAGGAGAGTTTCGAGATCGTCCACGAGCTGGGGGACCCCGGGGGCGACCACCGCCCCTTCGTCGGCGACATGACGCTGGGACCGATGCTGACGGTGGGCCGCATCCATTCCGGCGACAGCCGGGTGCGCGGCCTGCGCCATGTGCTGGAGGTCTGGGCCGCCACCCCGGCGGAGGCGACGCGGCTGGCACGGCAGGCCTTCCCGCCGGACGCCGGCTTCACCGTCCCGCCCTTGCAGCCCGCCGCCCCCGGCCGACCCGCCCGCAAGGCGGCCGAGTGACGGGAACCGAATGACGGGGCCGCCGCGACCATGATCCTGAACCTGATCCTGCTGCTGGTGTTCGTCCTGGCGCTGGTGCAGTTCGCCGTCACCCTGCGCCGGATGGAGGGCGACCGGGCCGACCGCCACCGCGCCACCGCC